>JAWBLQ010000067.1:0-7336 GCA_038830105.1 Zestosphaera sp.
ACACAGTAGTAATAACATCAGGAGCAGACATACAAGACAAAAACTTCGGCAATAAGGAGTTAGTGAAGTTCCTGAAGGAGTTCACCGGTTCGGGTGCTCTCAACGGGTTCACTAAGCCTGCGATATTAGATCCGATAACGTCCAGGATATACGAGATAAAGAGCGGTCCAAGGATATGGTGGGAGGTAACTTATACAGTCGAGAATAAGGATACTGAAGGGCATTACTATATACTCTGGGATAAGTGGGGCGGGAACTTAATGGTTCTCGACGCAATGCCTACAGCATTCGACACAACCACCAGCTACTTAACACTTGAGAACAGCAAGACGTTCAAGATAGACTACACTGGCTACTCAGGATACATAGGATCCGGGCTGGTCTTAAGCCCCTCTCAGGGCTCGGCCGTAGCTACGCTACATCTAGGCGACCAGCAGCAGGGAACAAACCCAGGCAAGGGTAAGGGAACGAGTAACGACGGTAAATCGTATGACGTTGACATAAGGTGGGAGATAGGGTGGTTAGACCCAGGCGAGACAGCGACGCTGAAGATCTACGTAGCACCTGGACAGAACCCTGGCGGTCAACTCCAGTTCTCAAGCTGGGGGACCTACGTCATTAACACAGGACCTAGAGTAAGAGCTTACGCGGATGAGATGTACAATAACAAAGCATTCCTGTACTCATGGGACTTCACCAACCAACTAACAGTAATCGCACAACCAATATAATCAATTTAATGTAAAATAATAACCCTATAATCTTTTTCTTTACAAGGAACACAAACTTAGTTTAAAAATCGCTAGTTCCTCTTCATAATCAAAGAGCACATAAAAACCACCAACCTCAGGAAACCTCTCGGATAAGATTTATTAGTGCCTCCTGAAGCTGTCTCGAGTTTCATGAAGGTTTGCTGGAGATTGTTATCAAGTTCTTCAATCTTCTCGACACCATGTTGCCAGAAACATTTACAAGTTTCCGACGTTTAGGTGTCAGGACACCATACGGTGGACTCGATGAGCGGTAAGGATGGGTGTGAGGAGGCTTCGCCACTTGAGGCAGCTCGCATCCCGTAAACCACGCTGTATGAGCTGCTTTCACAGTGTTTCTAAATCAGCGCTGAGCACTTAGCCAGACCCGGCTTGCTTCACGCTTCCTAATGCAGAGTAGTAAGAAGAGTATTAGAAGTATGTTGCGTTCTAGGTAAAAGGGCTGCGCAATCGATCTCGGGTGCCAGGGGGCGTAGAGTGGGGTTTGACCTAGCAGTCCTCTGATGATTGAGTCAGTGATGAACATCGCTATGAATGAGGCGTTCAAGACGTCTGATACGAGTAGGAGTGGGTATGAGAAAACACTGCCACTCGGAATCACCAGTAGGGCTAGCGGGAGTATGAGGAGGTAGTACTGTGGTGGGTTAATGTAGTTGAAGACAGTCACAGCGTAGACGGCTGTGAGCATAGCGACGTATATATTCACAGTCCTGCTCTTCAGCACGTATGCCGCTGTGGCGACGGCCGTTGCTGAGCCGATGACCAGGAATATTACCTTGTGAAGAGGTGAGAAGATGTTTGGCTCGAACCACATGTAGATGCAGTTCTCGCAGTACCAGCTAGACACGTAATTATAGACCGGGAGGAGACTTCCCGGGTTTAGCACGGCATGGAGCATCAGCGGCGCTACACCTACAACCCCTCCTAGAGCGTACTTCAGTATCTTGCGCCATTCACGCGTTCTCAGAAGCATTAAGAAGACGACATATGCAACAGCCACCGGTATGATCTTGGCTGAAACTGACAGCCCGAAGAACAGTCCTGACCAAAATAACTTATCACGCATATAACAGTACAAAGCCACAAGCATTAGTGCTACGGCGATGATGTCGAAGTTGTATATGAGATACACCACCATAGAAGGCGATAGGACGTAGAGCAAGACCCGCTTACCTAGGACGTTACTCAGCTCAGCAACCCTAGCGAAAAAACAGACTGACAGCATGAAGAACACTCCCAGGAAAGCAGATATTATCGCGTAGAAGCATAACGTGGTCACTTGATTAGGGGTTTCCCCAGACGTCAACATCGAAGCTACTGTTTTACCTAAACAACTCGATGCGTAAAAGACGCCTGCGCTGACTGTTGGATACTCGAAGAAGTAGTCCACGTAGGGTAGACCACAGGGATCTACAGCTTTCTCATGAATATACAAGACGTAGTTGGTTCCGTTACTGACGAGTTCCGCTTCTAAGTGCGGCATGATCCTATTGTTAAATATGCTTATTAAGTCGGAGTAGTCAATGATTCCCCGAACCGGGTTAGAAGCGATGGGTGCGTGGATCACGATGGATATGACTAACGTGATGAAAGACAGTGCTATGTATCTCTTGCATCCTTTAACTATGTGCACGGTCTACACCCCTCTCATCAACTCTTTTACTGAATAACATTATCTCACTACATGGATTGACTACTAACCTAAATCTGTGGAAAAGCCCTGTTAAGACTCCTATGTATCCGGAGAGGCGGCTTTCTAAAGGGTACTGCATCGATACTTTGTAAAGGTGGATGAAACTTCTGGGGACTGTTTTGATTAGCTTCGGCTTAACAGCTGAAACCAGCCTCCTAGTCGCTTCCTCAGCGTATAGGAACCCAACCTCTGTAGCTATTTCAATCCACGCAACTCTAGGCAGTAACCACATGTGGGTTTTGTCCCCCTTGAACGCCGTCCTACATTCCGGCGAAGTCGATGGAACCGATGCAAGGAGGTATCCGCCGGGGGCCATGGAGCGATAGAGTTTCTTTAGAGTCCTCGGCGGGGACTTGAGGTGCTCAAGTATGTTGAGTGCTAAGACGAGCTTCAGTTGCCCATCGCCGAAGACCTCAGCATCCTCGATATCTGTACATAGCGGCGTGGTCTTTGGGTGTCTCCTGTAGATGTCAGTGACCTTGCAGTCGATATCGTATATGAATACCTTTCTACAGATCCTCACGAGAGATAGGGGTGTAGGAAGTGTCCCGCATCCTATATCGGCACACGAGCTGTTCAATACTACATCGCTGAAAAATTCCGCTATGAGATCAGCGTAAAGCTTTCTTATCATATCCATCAACCACTGCAATAGACGTGCCTCTAGAGAGTTGACCCGTTGACTTGAGAACCTCTAACACCTCGCTGATAAGGTACTCCAATACCTACACCTACAGTCACCACCGATCTTGGAGAAATCATACGCATAGACCTCTCCCTACTATTGCCTAGGACAATACCACCCTCATGATACAATAAATTCTTGGACTAATATAAAACATTCATTGTATATAGCCGACATAGGCAATGCAGCACCAGAGAATTCCAAATAGGCTTTTAACTAAGTAAATTTAGGGGTATTCTGGGTATTACCACTGTGGGGTTTCTCCTCAATCCGTCTCACCCTGATTGATTCCTCGAGAAACCTTCTAAGCTTCTATAGCTATAAAGCACTGGGGTAAATACAAACATAACTTCCTTACCCTACAATAGTTCTTTGATCCTTCGTTCACAGAGGTCTATTACTGGCTTGCCTGCACCGTATTTAAATAACATTAATAAACACTTGCCGCGCCTTAGATCGATCATAAACCTTCTGCTTATAAAGCTCACTTTTGAGTGAGGTGTCTATCTCGTGGAAAGTTTTAGTGCAGCCTCTCGGTATATGGGGTCTAGGAACCGGTAGTCGTGGATTATGCTCATGCCTTCTAGAGTTTTCACCAAGTTGTAAAGTATGCTTGATGATATTGTGGTTCCTTCTTTTTCCTCAACATATCTTTTAAGACTACTCCAGGTGTCAGCCCCCTCAGCTACACCCTTAAGAATCAGTGCATACCTCTTACCCCTCTCTTTAACGATGTTCTGGAGTTCATCGAGCGCTAGGTTAACGGCAAATTCCTTTATCCTCGCTAAATCCTGGTTTCCTCTAGTATACTCGTTGCCGAAGAACGCTAGCCAGCCGGGTATCCCGTCGAACACTTCTACGGCCTTTTCCAACGCCTCGACGCCTACGTTTAGCCCTACCTCCCTAAAGCCGGCTTTCAAGAACTCCTGTGAGGCGACCTTGTCAAATCTCTCGAGTTTTAGGTTAAAGCAGTATCTCCCGTAGAGCGGTGAGTAGGGCTTCTCAACCCCTAAAAACCCGTACAGTAGCCCCGCCTCAGAGCCCGTTAGTATGAAAGTAATATTTTCATCGTAGTCATAGGCGTGTGCTAACGCGTCGAGAAACTCCTGCGACCTGGGACCTCGAAGCCTTTGAGCCTCGTCAAAGGCCACTATCACTCTCTTCCTATTGAGAGCGTCGAGTAGCGAAGAAAGCGTGAGCGAGCCCCTCCCTCTCCACTTAATCTCAACCTCGACACCCCTGATCCTTATACCTGATATAGTCCTGAGAACATCTAAGAGCTTCTCAAGCCTCAAAGAGAATGCCCTGGAGAGCAAGTTGTAGAGGTCTCGAAGACCGTAGTTGGGACGCAAATCTCTCAGGTCAATTATAACGCTTAGAACATCTACCTCATTGAGGAAGACGTTTAAGAGAGAGGTCTTGCCTATTCTCCTAACACCAGTAATAATCGTAACAGGCACATCAGCGTTCGCGTGAAGCAACTCCAGCTCCCTATCCCTCCCGAAAAGCTCATCCCTCCTAGTCTTAGGCCTTGGGTCAAACAACAATTATTCTCCCCCAGAATTATAATTCTGGGGGAGAACTTATAAACTCTTACTTTCGCGGTGATGAGGTCTAAATGTCGTGAGTAATGCGTCTTCTCAGCAACCAACCTAGGCGGTTAAATACGTAATCTATCAATTTCCGAGAGCTCTTCCCCCTTGAGGTGCTTCGTGATTTATAATACTCAATGATCCCGGAGTCTGCTCAGACCTGACGTCCATTAACGGTGGGCTTAAGAGCTTCTTCAAGTCCTCTCTATATCATTGCATTACGAGCTTCAAGAGAAGTTGCTTGAAGTGCTCGTCTCTCAGCGCTTGTATCAACAGTCCCCATGGCTATGAAGTAGTCTAGGAAGCCCTCTTCCTTTAAGACCTGGGAACTCTCATCAGTTCGCTTAACCTCAAGCATTTCCTGAGCTCGTGCTCCTCAAGATATTCTAAGCTCTTTCAACTGATTCGCTCGGCACTTCTCTCTCGTCTTAGAGATACCTGTGAATTGCTACCTTCGAGACCCCAGAGCCCTGCACGTCTTCTCAAACCTAGCTTGTCCCTAAGCGTCCAGACAATCCTCCTTCCGGCCTCGGGAGAGTGGTAACAGTGTTTTGTTCTATGTCAATCCATGAAAACGTATCACCGCAAATACGTGATATCTTAATAAGAGAGGAGTCTCTAAAGAGTAATTATGATAAGCGCTGGAGAATCAATGGAAGAGCCTTCGGGGTTTCACGGGATCAGGAACCTGCTGAAGGGTTTAGCAGATTAGGAGAGACGGGCCCGCCGGGATTTGAACCCGGGTCCTCCGGCTCCGAAGGCCGGCGCCTTATCCTGGCTAGGCCACGGGCCCTAAGAGTATGGTGTTGCGTGTTTTAAGTATTTTCTATTCTCATTAATTTGTATGGAATTATTACGGTAGCACGTTATTTAGTGTTACTCACTATTGAATTTCTAGGGTTGGGTGTGGTTAGGAGCGGGAGGGATCGCAGTAAGGACGAGGCCTCTGTGAAGGGCGGTTCTAGGAAGCTTACTGAGTTTATCAAGCGCGGTCCGCCTGTAGGTGCTGAGCCTGCCGGTGTTTCTCCCGGTTTAAGGGATTCTAGAGCGGCTGAGACCAGTGAAGCGCCTGCTAGGAGGCCTAGCTTCAGCGTTACCGTTAATGGCGTTGAGTTCGACGTCTTCCTGGATGCTGTGAGGACTTCCTCCTACGTCTCCTCCCTCACCAACCTTGAGCTCTCCGACGAGGTCCCGGAGTCCTACTTACTCGGCTCCTACTACAGCGGCGAGTTCAGGAAGGCTTACCTAAAGTTCTACGATGACGTCAGCGGGAAGATCTACGTCTGGGTCGATAAGACGGGTCACATGCCTTACTTCCTGACTGACACCCCTCCCGGGGAGCTCAATCAGAAGATCGTTAAGGATAAATCGTTCGAGAAAGTTGAGGTTATTAAGAAGTACGACTTATTGAGGGGCAGGGAGGTCACAGTAACTAAGGTCGTGGCTAAGGATCCTCTAGCCATCCCCCGGATGCGTGATCTAGTCACTAACGCGTGGGAGGCTAACATAAAGTATCATGACTGCTACGTGTTCGACAACGGGTTGATCCCTGGGATGCGTTACAGAGCGAACGGGAGGGGTCTTACTTTAATCCAGCCTAAGCTGAGCGACGACGTACTGAGTCTATACAGAAACGTCGTTAGTGGTGAGGAGGATCTCCTGGAGCTCGCTTTGAGGATGGCCCCGCTCTTCGAGGAGAGGCCACCGGAGATGAGGAGGCTCGCCGTTGATATAGAGGTATACACGCCTACGAGGCTTAGGATCCCAGACCCCTCAGACGCTCAATACCCGGTCATAAGCGTTGCTTTAGCGGGGACGGATAACCTTAGGAGGGTCCTGGTAACGTATAGGGAGGGCCTCAACGCCGAGAGCGTTGAAAGACTGAGGAGCCTCAACGCCGAGGTCGAGGTCTTCGACTGTGAGAGGGCGTTGCTTATGGAGGTCTTCAGAGCTATGAACAGCTACCCCCTCATAATAACCTTCAACGGGGACAACTTCGACCTACCGTACTTACATAACAGGGCAGTGCTCCTCGGTGTTGACCCGCTCTACATACCTATAGAGGATGTGAGGGATTTCGTCGGCGTTAGACACGGGTTCCACGTAGACCTCTATAAGTTCTTCAGCATCGAGGCCGTTCAGAACTACGCGTTCAGTCAGGCTTACAAGGAGAAGACCCTTGACGCAATAGCTCAGGCGCTCCTCGGCGAGGCGAAAGTGACTATAGAGATAAGCGTTAGCGACTTAACGCTGGACAGGCTTGTCGAGTACAACCTGAAGGACGCTGAGCTCTCGCTCAACCTAACCACTTTCAACAGAGAGCTCGTGTGGAAACTCATAATTCAGATAATGCGCTTAGCTAAGATGTCCTTAGAGGACGTCACTAGGCGTAAGGTCTCGGCGTGGGTTAAGAACTTAATGTACTGGGAGCACAGGAGGAACAACCACTTAATACCTGAGAGGGAGGAGTTAAAGAGACTGAAGGGCGAGGTGAAGACCACTGCTAAGATCGGCGGCAAGAGATATGCAGGCGCTATAGTGATCGAGCCTATGCCTGGCGTGTACTTTAACGTAGTAGTGCTTGATTTCGCCTCCC
>JAWBLQ010000068.1:0-7331 GCA_038830105.1 Zestosphaera sp.
GGGGAGGCGAGCACTACGATTTCATTTGTAGTTGTATCTATGGTTACGCTAGTATAGAGCTCCCTCTCAATATCAACGTAATCCTCTATTAAGATGGCTCTAGTTCTCTCTCCATTTATAACTAGCTCGAAAATCTTACCAGCCTGTTCTAGAACCTCCTCTCTATTCCTCGCTATCTTTATTCCTCCAGCCTTACCTCTCCCTCCTGCTAGGACCTGTGCTTTAAGAACGCAGGGAAACCTCAAACGATCCACTATCTCATCGAGGTTCCTAACATCCTTAATCAAGTAGCTGGAGGAACTCAACGGTATATTGTACATCCTAAATATTTCCTTCGCCTGAAATTCGAAAAGCTTCATTAATCATCCCTCTTTTAAACTTAAAGCGAAGTCTCTACCGGCATAGTACGCCTTCTTATTAAGCTCTAAATATCTCCTTGGGATATGTAGTTCGATTGATTTAAGCAGGCTTGCTTCGCTTACTACACTTGTTACAGCCTGTAAAGCCCCTAACATGACTATGTTAGCGGATCTAGTCTCTCCCAGCTCGGTAGCGATACGGGCTGCTGGAACCCTGTAGACAGCACCAGGTTTCCTCAACGTAGGAGGTAGGTCTCGGACTAAATCACCGTCTACGATGAGCAGACCGTTCTCCTTTAACGTGTTCACGTACTTAGCAAGCGTACTGTAAACGAACCCGACCATGTAATCGACCTCGTCAAGGGAAGGAGAGTATATCTCTTCACTAGATATTTTGACATCAGCATAAACCTCTCCTCCACGTACCTCAGCACCGTATCTCTGTGTTTGGACAGCGTTAAATCCGTCAATTACGGCGGCATGCGCTAGAATAACTGATGAGAGAACCACGCCCTGACCTCCTATACCTAAAATCCTAATATTCCATTCAACCATACGCACCACTCCCTATGCACTACCCCCCCTTACCTTCTTCAATACGTTGAAGTATTCTTCCTCGTATGTAGGTTTACTCTCAGTTTTGAATATACCCACAACTATTCTCTTCGCCAGCTCACCAGGACTTAATTTCTTCGCTTCTTCTATGCTGATGCTCTCCTCCTTAAGCTTCTTCCAAAGGATATGCGGATCGTCAATCCCATATACCCTCCTTCCGTAGTACGTTACACATTGCGATACTACTTCAATAACGGAGAACCCTTTATGTATAATAGCTTTCTTTAGAGTGTCTATTAATTGATATGGATGAGCGGTAGTCCATCTAGCTATGAAGGTAGCCCCTGCGGCTTCAGCGAGCTTACACATGTCAAACGGAGCTTCAATATTACCGTACGGGGATGTTGATGTAATCACACCCCTCGGTGTGGTCGCCGCTAACTGACCCCCTGTCATAGCGAAAACCCTGTTATTCACTATAATTGTCGTTATCCCTATGTTCCTTCTGCACGCCTGCGCAAAGTGATTCGTCCCTATATTAGCCGCAGCTCCATCACCCAAGACAGCTATCACGTGTAATTCAGGGTTAGCTAGTTTTATTCCACTCGCGTAAGCCAGCTCACGCCCATGAACTCCATGAATACACTCAAAGTTCATGAATATGGGAAGTCTAGCCGCACATCCAACACCACCAACCAACACGACCTTGTCTAAGTTAACTTTCCCTTCAGACGAGAGATCCTCGAACGCCTTTGCAACGTAATTCATGAGTTGCCCGATCCCGCAACCAGGACAGAACGTATGAGGTAGCAGATCTTCACGTAAGTACTTTAACCTAGGGTGTTTATTTGTCATGTTTACATCATCACCTCCTCGTATAAACGTCTTACACCTGAAACTATTTCGCCTAGAGTGAATTGCTCTCCTCTGTTCTTAGGAAGGGATCTGACCTTAGTCACACATCCAACCACTTTCTCCACTTCGCAAGAGTATTTACCGATGTTAAGCTCAGGGACTAAGATGCCCTTAACACTTTCAGCTACCTTCCTTAATTCTTTCTCAGGGACTGGGAACGGCGTGTCTATTTTAAGTAATCCGACCTTGATTCCCTCGTCTCTGAGCTTCTTCACCGCGCCTAAAGCAACCCTCGCGACGCTCCCGTAGCTCGCTACCACTACGTCTGCATCGTTCAAGTAGAACTCTCTGTACCTCACTATGTCGTCGGCGTTATTCCTTATCTTACCGACTATTCTCTTATACATCCTCTCAAACACTTCTGGACTCCATGCGATATACCCTCTCTCGTCGTGCGGGTTTAATGATCTTATGACTCTATACCCGCTCCCTAGAACCGGGAATAACGGCACGCCTTTCTCATCACCTTTATAGGGCAGAAATTTCTCCGGCGGTAATTCATCGGCTCTTGCTACCTTCCTATCGATTATCCTCGGTTTTATCTCATCTTCGCTCGGTATAATAACTTTCTCCCTCATAAGGCCTATGGAGGCTTCAAGGATTACCACAACCGGTGTTCTATATTTCTCAGCGACGTTGAAGGCATCGATCATGAAATCGAAACACTCCTGAGGCGAAGACGGCGCGAACACTACAGCTTCGTAATCCCCACTCGGACCCCATCTAACCTGCATTATGTCTGAGTGGATCGGGTAGTTCTCCCCTCTCGTTCTCATAGCATCTACAACCACTAACGGGACCTCAACAGCAGTAGCGTATCCCAGACCCTCCTGCATGTAGTTAAATCCCTCACTAGCTGTAGCGGTCATGGCTTTGAGGCCGGCCAGAGACGCGCCAATCACGGAGAATATTGAAAAGAGCTCGTCTTCAGATTGAATGAATATTCCACCTACCTGAGGTATTCTTTCAGACATATACATGCTTATCTCGTTAACCGGTGTTATAGGATACGCCGCGTAATACCTGCAACCTGCGGCAATAGCTCCTTCAGCAATGGCGTGGTTCCCGAGCATGAACTCTGAACGAGCACTCATGCGGTAATACCTCCCGAAAATCTAGAAATTTCTTCCTTATAAGTTTTCGCCAACCTCCTAACTCCTTCTTCAATCTCCTCTACGCTTTCAAAGGTGAAGTCCAGCCTCATCGCGTTTCTCACACTTCTATCTGGGTAGAAAGCCTCGCTGGGGACGTAGACTATGCCGTTATCTACGGCTCTATCGAGGACCGCTGTCGTATTAATGTTGTAGGGCGCGGTTACCCAAATGAACATACCTCCAGTAGGTTTAGTCCATTCAAATCCCTCGGGCATGTACTCTTCTAGAGCGTTAAGCATTGCTTTCAACTTCGGCTTATAGTACTCCCTGATTTTCGGGATATGCTGCTGTAAATACCCGCCTCTTATATACTCTGCAGCTACGTATTGGCAGAAGCTACTTGTATGTAGATCACGTCTCTGCTTAACGATCTCAAGCCTCCTTATGATCTGTTGATCGGCCACAACCCACCCCGTCCTGAACCCCGGAGCAAGCACCTTCGAGAAACTTCCTAAGTAGATGACTCTTCCCTCCCTGTCCCAGTATTTTATAGGGTGTGGGGCTTCTTTATCCGAATAATTCAGCTCGCGGTAAGGGTCGTCCTCAACTATCAAGAAATCATACTGGCCTGCAAGCTCAAGTAAATGTTTTCTCTTATCTTCACTCATGGTCGTTCCAGTAGGGTTCTGGAAGGTCGGGATAGTATAAATTAACTTCACACTCTTGTTCTCAGACTTCAGCTTCTTAAGTTCGTCCTCAAACACGCTCACGTTCATACCCTCACTGTCTACCGGTACCTGAATAAATCTGGGTTTGTATTGCGCGAAAGCGTCGATAGCCGCTACATAAGCAGGTGCTTCAACAGCTACATTATCCCCTGAGTTAATGAAAACCCTACCTATTAAATCAAGTCCTTGCTGCGCGCCGGAAGTTATCAACAAACCCGTTGCGTCCGAAGTGTTTATCTCATACCTGCTTTCTATAAATCTTCGCAACTGCTCTATAAGAATCGGGCATCCAGAGGTCGGGCTATACTGTAGTGCCTCTCTCCCGTAGTTTTCAAGCACCCTGCTCGAAAGCTCTTTTATTATCTCAATCGGAAACGTGTCAGGACTAGGATTGCCAGCCGCTAACGAAATAAGCCCCTTTACACCAACATATTTTTTCAACAACTCCCTGATTACTGACGGCCTCATGCTTTTTACTTCTTCCGAGTAATATTTATCATAGTACATGTGTCATCCGATAACATCACTACGTCGGATTTATAAGCTTTTGAAGGTCCTTCTTAGAAAGTCAAAAGTGACAACTTAGGAAAGCGGTCTAAGGCTTATATTTGCCTCCTCAAATCTAGTGTGGTGTACTTAATGATGGAGAAGGTAGTAATCCCAGATACCCATACCTTCCACAGGTTTGATCCGTCTATAAACGCTATCGCTGAGGTTGAGTTAAATCACCCTGTTGAGATAATCGCTAAGGACACGCTAGGGAACAGGATTAAAAGCGAGTCAGAGGTCGTGACAAGTCTTACACCAGAGATAGCTAACCCCACAACCGGCCCGATCTATGTGAGGGGTGTGAGGAGGGGCGATGCTCTAGCGGTAAAGATACTGGAAATAAAACCTAGGGAGGAGGGTTTCGTATATATAGTCCCGGGGAGGGGGATACTTCAGGCAAGTGAGCCTAAGACAGTTTTATGCAGGTATATTGACGGTGAGATAGAGGTAAAAGGTGTGAGGCTTAAGGCGTGGAAAATGGTAGGCACTATAGGCGTCGCTACATCGGAGAAAACCCCTACACTGTTCCCCGGCAGGCACGGAGGCAATATTGACACGAAAGCCGTGACCGAGGGCTCGACAATATACCTTCCAGTAGAGTACGATGGTGCGCTTTTCGGCTTAGGCGACGTACATTCAGCTATGGGTGACGGTGAGATGGCTACTGGCTGTGAAACCGCTGCAAGAGTTACTGTAGTCTTTGACGTTGTCGAAGGTAAGGCACCTCTCTGGCCCGTGGTGGATTATCTAGACTCCTACTACATCGTAGTATCGGATGACGATATACATAAAGCGTTTAAAGAGGCAAGTGAAATGAGTGTAAGAGTGTTGTCGCATGCCTTGAACATGGATTGGTACAGTGCCTACTCGCTAGCTACCCTAGCTGTGGATCTTGAAGTGAGTCGAAGAGGTAGCCCAAGAACGGTTAGAGCACGCATACCAAAGCATTTAGTGAGTATAGACAAACTACTTGAAGCTTTAAAACGTGAGTTCTGAGACCTTGCCTTAGGCTTGGGTCTGAACAAACATCACGGCTTTTAAACCAGGTCTTACCTTAAATGATGAGGAGATAATCTTGGGTAACGTGGTTAAGGTGTGGGAGGTAGCCGGAGGAGCTTATGAGGAAATGAGTAAAAAAATAGCTGTGTTACCTGTTGGAACCCTTGAAAGACATGGGGATCACTTACCTCTTGGGACAGACACTATAGTGGCGAATTATATCGCTGAGAAAGTGTCAGAGGCTTTAAACGCACACCTGTTTCCCCCTATATGGTATGGAGTCACTATTCTAAGGAAAGAGTTCGCCGGTTCAGTCAGCGTAGATTCACAGGCGTTGTACGCATATGTAAAAAGTGTTTTAAAAGAAATAGTTAGGAACGGATACAAATACATAGTAGTTCTGAATGGACATGATGGAAACTCGGAAGTAAGCAGAACAGCTGCCATCGAAGTCGCTTATGAGGCAGGAGTATGTATATTTGTTGTGGATTGGTGGAAAGACGTGGCTCAAGACAAGAAGAAAGAACTCTTCACTTACCCAGGGCATGCTGGGGAGAATGAAACAAGCGTTGTGCTGCACATAGCCCCGGAATTAGTTGACATGAGTAAAGCAAAGAGACATATACACTCAGTTCCAAGTATTTCAGTATATTCAAGAAGAATCGCTGGGAAAATATGGCCGGAGGCAATGCTAGGAGATGCTACAAGAGCCGATGCTGTGAGAGGCAAGACGTTGCTTGAGGCCATTATATCTGAGATAGTAGACAATGTTAAGAAACTGATGATTATTGATTCATGAAACGAGTAATTTTTTATTCTTGAGGGGAAAAATAATATGGATTTACGGATGGTTATTTTGTAGGTCTTTCCGACCATGAAGGGAAGGGAAATACTATATCTTTTGTGGCGTATTCTATAGGCCATACCGTGTACCACTTTCCGTCGGGCATTAGCTGCATTATCGTTGATCTTGCTCTAATGTTTTGGTGGAGATCTGGACCGGTTGTCGAGAACTTAACGCCATCCCATGGTGGGAAGACGTCCTTCCCTATGTCTACCTTTAGCAAGGCGTCTCTGAGGGCTCTTCTGAACTCCTGAAGGTTCTGTGGTGAAGCACTCTTACCAGCCTCCTCAAGAGCATGGTACAGTATCCACATAGCGACGTAGTTTCTCATCGAGGCGTCGTTGAAGTCAATGCCGTATTTCTCTTTGAACCTCGAGTTGATCTCTCTTAACTTAGGATGCCCTTCAAATAAATCCCAGTTAAACCCTGATTTATCGAGAACATACCATCCTAGGGAACCCGTCTCTGCTGCAAATTGCGGATTCTCCACTACACCATAGTAATATACCACCTTAGGTTTGACATCGTATTTCGCTAGCGTCTTCTGTAAGAGGATGCCGTCTGTTAAGTAGGCAGCTATCCATAACGCGTCTGGATTTGCTGCCTTCAGCCTCATCACCTCAGCGTCTAACGACGGCGTCCCCGACCTATAGGCGATCTTCTCCACGATAACGAAGCCTGCATCCTTAGCCAAAGGTTCAAATATCGAAGCCCCGGTAGTGCCAAATTCCGTGTCTTCATGAAGTATCGCGATCGTCTTTATAGAACCCGGATATGTAGTGTTTAAGTGCTTCAGCAACTTAGTTATCTCAACTAAGTTCGTGTCGTCGAAAGGCGAAGCTCTAAAGAACCATTCTAGGTTTCTTTTAGTTAGTATTGAAGACGTCGAGTCTCCGTTGAGGCACGGTGTTTGGTATCTTTCGCAGACCTCGCTGACGGTCTTCGTGCTAGAGCTAAGGTACGCTCCTACGACAATGACTACGTTTTCTACTGCTATTAGTCTTTCTGCTTCTCTGGCTGCTGTGGATGGGTCTCCAGCACTATCACCTATAACCAGCTTAATCTTAGCCCCGCCAAGACTCTTAATACCACCCTGAGCATTAATCTCATCAACAGCGAACATCGCTCCTAACATATTTTGCTGACCAATTAATGCGTTCCCTCCGGAGAGGGGTTGTACTATCCCCACTAACACTTCGCTTACTTGCGGGGTTGTTGGTGTTGTCGGCGTGGTTGTAGGTGTTGGCGTTGTCGTAGGTGTCATTAAGTTGTAGGCAGCCACTGCAAC
>JAWBLQ010000069.1:0-7250 GCA_038830105.1 Zestosphaera sp.
ACACATCGGCCTCAACCTTAGGTACCTTAGGCTGAACCACGACCGTCTTAGAAATCGTTAACCCCACGGTCTCGCTGGTGGGGCTCACTACGACCTCGACGAGGTTCGCCCCCACTGAGAGATTCAACGCTGAGGTGTCCACGTAATAGTGGGTGAGCCCGATGGTTAAAGTTAGGTTGCTAAGCGTGATGCCTCCGAACCTCAGCACGGAGCTGTAGTTACTGTCAGAGTATATGCTTAAAGACATGAGGTCGCCTCTATAGATTGTGGCTGGGGCCTCTATATACAGCCTGGGGGTCCTGTAGTTAACTCTCAGCAACTTATAGCTTGCGTAGGCTTTACCGCTTGATGAATTACGCACGATCACCGCCACAGTGAATGAGGCCGTCCTAGTGACTGAGTCAGTTACCTCATCAGCGCCTGGAGCGATGCACGTCCCAACGTACCCCTCGGGGGTTGAGGTTATGTTAATGCTTGAGATCCTGGTTAGGGAGGGCCATGTAAGTAGGTACGCGTCAACGATCTCTAGGGCGGGGTCGCTTAACACGACGCTGATCCTTATGAGCTCCCCTGGGCTGTAGACCTCCTTACTTAACCCTACCTCGACAAGGCCTGGGGTGCTCACGTGTTTTAAGGAGATAGCTTCAATTAAGCGGGGGATCGATGCATCCACAACCTCCTTAAGATTCGCCAATACACTCACCCTCAGGGTGGCTGGTATTCCTGGGTCGTGAGCGCATAACGCTAACCTGCTCATATATCGATCCACCGCTTCAGGCAGTCTAGACTGGAGGACGCCGAGCTCCACGATGGCCTTCTGAACCTCCTCCTCGGTTAACGAGTCTTGAGTTGCCTCCGAGGTGTATCCATAATACTTGAGCAACAACCCATACACGTCACTGTGTAGCCTGCCCAGCTCGCCGGGCATGCTTGACCCACTTATGGAGTGAATCATATAATATGCTTCAGGCGTTCCACGGGTAACTGCGTCCAGGACCCTGTCAAGAAGTATGAACAGGTTCGAGCAGTCGATAGGTTCCGGGTCTGAAGCTTTAGCCGGTTGCAGTGTTGTGAGGGACGACAGTAGCAAGGCCATGATCGCTAGAGCGGTCGCTCTCATCTCGTGAGGACCTCGTAAACCCTCATCGAAACTATCAACGTGAATAACGTGAGTAGCGCTACGTGTGTTAACTTAACGAGGACATCAGCCCTCGGGAAGGGTCTCGTTAGAGAGTAACTTACATAGAACGAAAGTATGTTCAGTGCTATGTAGGCGTCAACTCTTGACTCCCGCAGGAGTAGGAGCGCGATGTTGAACGAGGTGGTAAGGCCTGCGTAGAGAACCACGAACTTATCAACGCCGCTCGGCATCGATTAAAACACCTCGTGAGTGAAGTACATACCCCCTACAGTACTTCCGGACTCAACGAGCTTCACGCCCCTGCCGGTTATCCTGGCCAGAGCCACAGCTACTAAGGTGTTGAAGGGGTTGAGAGGCAACCCCTTAAGACCCTCAAGAGCCTTACTCACTCCTACCAACTCAACCCTGACGTACCCCCCTGACCATCTCACAACCACCCTACTACAGAGTCCCAACGTCTCAACGAGCACTGAAGTCAAGCTTGATTCAAGAGCTCCCTCAACGAGCTCCTCGACCTGAGGCACGTCCTTAAGAACGTCATCAATTGGTATCGCCAGGTACGGCTCGCCGAACCTAACCCCTAACCCAGGGCCAACTCCTTCAGGCCTGCCTACCTTAATGATGACCAGCCGCAGACCCTCACCACTCTGAACCACGTACATCTTAGACTCAAGGAGATCCATGTCCTCCGTAACGCTTGCTAAGGCGTTGCTAGTCAGGGTTGAGTACTCAGTCAGCGCGTTAACGATGCTCTCAGTCACCGTGAAACACGACGTCAGGAGCACTAAGCCCAGCAGAATCGACGAGAGCGCAACCCCGATTAACGAGGTCTCGTAAGTCACAACCCCGTAGAGAAGCACTAACGCTGACACAGCAAGAACGTTGACGCTCAAGACTAGTAACCTTCTGTTCAAGCAAGCCACCTCGCAACCAGAGGCTTAAGCAACACGTCCAAGTCAGCTACGTGAACCTTATCACCGACGTTCATCTCATGAATGAGAGCCTTACCCAGGTAGAGGAGTAGGTTAAACCCGAGGAAGAAAACGTTAACGTACACGACAGGGCTCAAGTATATCGCTGCGAACGCGATGAGCAATACGCTGACGGCAAGCCCTTTCAGAGGGTAGCGCTCCCTCAACAGCCTGTAGGAGATCGCGTCTATCATTGACGCCAGACAGAACCTAAGCGGAGTCGCTAAACCCGTCCAAACACCTATCAAGACCCCGGTGAGGAGGGCTAGAGGCGTTACGTAGTTAAACGACTCCTTAACGCCCATGTAATCCCAGTAGAAACCCGCTAAGGTCAGCAGGGTGGCGAGCATGACTAGATCAACTATAAACCCGGGTAGCGCAAGAACCGTTAGTGCTAAGTAAGCTAGCGTAGTCGTGGCTAGGGCTGGTGGTATCAGCGTCGGGCTCGCACCTCTGTAGATCCCGTAAAGCGTGGCATTATAGGTCGCGACCGTTGCGATCACCGCTAACGCAGTGGTGTAGATGTTAAACCCAACCGCAACTATGAGTGTGTTCGATGCAACGACTCCAAGGAGGGATAGCGCCTCAAGCCACATGCTCATCAACTACTTGGGTACTGGTACTCTCTTGATGGCTTCCTCGACGAGAGACTCGGGCGTGACGCCTTCAGCCTCGTACTCCTCCCTAACCTTAATCTTGTGAGCCACTATAGGGATCGCCAACTCCTTCACGTCATCGGGTATTACATAATCCCTCCCATCCATTAAGGCGTAAACCTTACCAACCATTGCTAGGTGTATTGTGGCCCTGTGCGAGGGTCCGTAGAGAATCGCCTCATGATCCCTCAAGTAAGTCACTAACCTAACGATGTACTCATTCACAACCTCACTGATCTGAATTAAGTTGCTCGTAGCCCTACTGACCTCAAGCACTTCATAAGGCGTCGTGGCGTGCTCTAGGGGCGGGTCTATCACGAGGGCTGCCTTCTTAACTATCTCAACCTCCTCCTCAGGCGGGTTGTAACGGCTTGAAACCCTGGCGGCGAACCTGTCGGCCAACGTCTCCAGCACTTGATACGCGCTGACGGCAACCCTTAAGGGGACCTCAGTAGCTACCACCATGAAGGGTCTGGGGAGCGTGTATGGAACCCCGTCTATGGTCACCTTATACTCCTGCATCGCCTCGAGGAGGGCTGCCTGTGACCTAGTGGGAGCTCTGTTAAGCTCGTCAAACATGAGGATGTTAGTGAATATAGGCCCCTTGATGAACTCCTTACTACCGTCCAGCCTGTAGACATGGAAGCCCAGGATGTCTGTGGGGAGTATGTCAGGGTGTCCCTGAATCCTCCTGAACTCACCGCCTATCACCTTGGAGAGGGCCTTAGCAAGGAGGGTCTTCCCCGTCCCTGGGTAACCCTCTATCAGGATGTGCCCGCCGCTGAATAACGTCGCGACAGCTAGCTTAACAACCTCTGACTTACCAACGTAGACCCTCTTTAACTCACTTATAACGTCGCTCAACACCTGCTTAGCACTGTCGAAATCCAACCTAAACCCCTCATCTCTTTCTTAATGAGTTAAATAAGTTCCTGAGCGGTTTAAGCACGTTCGATAACCATACTAGAGCGAGGTAGGCAATCAGCGTCGCGATCAAGCAGTAGGAAGTGATTGAGGCGTGATAAAGCGTGTCCATGAATGCCTGGCTCAGGTCGCTACCTCTGTTAGGGAGGAGCTCTGTAAGTATGCTTGCCGTATCACTGGCAACGCTTATGCTAGAGCACGGTAATAACCTCATTAAAGATACCCTGACGTACATCCCCACTCGGCCGTCAGGCGTGTTCACACTCACAGGAATTACCGCGTAGCTTAGAATGCCTCTCAACACCTCTCCCTCGACCTCGATGAAGTGTGTCATAGTTCCGTTGATGAATCTGCTCCAGGAGTTAAGGACTCTATAGCCCTGGAGAGTTAAGCATAATTGCCAGGTGTGGAGCCTACCTGACGTGTCAGCGATCTCGACGTAACCCGAATAAACAGCGTTTCCTCTAGCAATCCCTACCTCGTAGACCCTGAGTCCCCCGAGAACCCTGGTCAGGTAGTCGTTGTACACCTGGTGGGTGAGAGTTAAGTCCTCAGCGTTATTGAACACGTACTTAGATGGGTTATTCATGAAGTCGTTTAACTCGCGAGCTTCGATAGAGATACTGCGGAAGGGCAACACGCCTTCATCGCTAGAGAAGCCAGGCGACGCAACGTAGTGCAACGTCAGTGCGTAGACCGCGGTGAAGACGAGCAACACCGCTAGAACGCCGACCACGAACCCCCACTCAACTCTGAACCCAGCCTTCGAAGGCCTAGGGGTTAAGCGGCTTAATCCCGCATACTTCTTAGTTATGAAGAAAGCGATCAGGACGGAGAGAACCGAGCTGATCACTGAAGGGAAGTAGCGGAGTAAATTAATGCCGGCTTCAACACTGTAGTTCGAGCTACCCCAGATGACTAGAAGGACCCTACTCAGGCTCCCGAGCAAGCCTATGAGCACGGCCAGGGCTAAGGTTGCAAACACCCCCGCAGCCTTCCTCCTCACGTTGCAAGGACTGAACGCAACTAAACACGCTATGACCGGTATTACGACGATGATGGACGAGAGCACGGCCATCCCCGTGCAGACTATCTCTACGTTAAACGTGGTCAGACCTGAAGGAGTCTCAACGACTATCTGGGTGTAAGCCGGGTTCTCAATAAACCTAGCTCCTGTCAGTATGGCAGCCAGCTTACCTACGAGCCTTGAGAGGAGCAGCGTCACTGAGTCTATGAGCGAGGTCGGCAGGGGGATGAGTATGAAGAGCGATAGAAGCGGGGTTAAGTCCCTTAACGTCACTGGGTTGTAGATCAGTATCGCGAGAGCCAGGACTATCAGAACGAAGCTCAACCCCCCGTACTGAGTTGCGTGCATTAAATCGAGTAGGGAGGAGACATAGAAAATAAGGCTTAAGTCTGCAAGCAGAATCGACACGATGACCTTACCGACCCTCACTTCATGGGACAGACCGACGTTCCTGAGCTGGCAGTAAAGAAGGGTGAGCACTGAAATCAAGACGACGAGTAGATAGCCGTACTCATCAACGAACATCAACTTGAGGTAGTTCTCAATAACCTCCCTATAGACGGACTCAGCAAGGAAAACAACGAGGCCTGTGAAAACTGTGAAGCCCGTTACTAACACCCTTCCATAACCCCGCAGCTCATCAGCGGACACGACCTCAAGCCCCGCAAACTATTGAATATTGGTCAATAATAAAGAGTTAACAAGACCCTGAAACTATGTGAGTTCCCCATGCTCTAGAGTCTTACTCACACCCACCCCGTACTCGGTGCTTAAGTCCGTCGTCGTCACTAGTATCGACGTTCCTAGCTCTCTTGAGAGTCTCTTGAACAACTCCGTGATTGTTGAGGTCGTCACGTCATCCAGGTTCGAGAACGGCTCGTCAGCGACTAGTAACCTAGGCTTTTTAACCACTGCCCTAGCTATGGCCACCCTCTGCCTCTCACCACAGCTTAACTCACTCGGGTATCTCTGCTCCATGCCCTCCAGACCTATGTGGCTGAGTGCTTCGGCCACTAGCCTGCGTCTCTCGTTCCTCGGCATCTTCAGGAGGGCTAAGGGTAGCTCAACGTTATCGTATATCGTGAGTCTCTGCAGCAGTGTGAACTCCTGATCAACGTAACCCACGTACTTAAGCCTCAAGGCAGATCTGGCTGAGTCGCTTAAGCCAATCATGTCGTGACCCATGAACTCCACCACCCCCTCATCAGGGATTAACTGAAGCGAGACAATCTTAGCTAACGTCGTCTTGCCGACACCACTTCGACCCCTAACAATGAGAACGTCTCCCGGACCCAGATGTAGGGAGACACGTCTTAAAACCAGCTCACCGCCGACGGACTTGCTTACGCCAGATAACGAGAGCAGGGACAATTAAATCACCTTAAAATAAAGATGCGATCGTTACTGTAGAGTAGGTTCTTTGACATGCTCAAACAGTTAAGCCCCTTAATCGAGTACACATCGAGAGGGGATAATACGTATCCGAACCTGAAGTTGTCTGTGTAGAGAACTGTAGGAGTGTTCGTGATGTAACCCTGAGTAAACCTAAACCCGCATACAATCCCCGCACTCAAGCCCGGGCTGAGGAGGTACTGGATTTTAGCGTCGCCGCACAGCACCGCGTCACCAACGTACTTAACCAGGTGACTCAGTCCGATAACCTCACTCTCACCATACCTCCAGTAGAATGTGAGTGAGTCACCATAAACCGCGGCGTTAACGACGGAGGTCACCCCAACGAGTAGGGAGACCAACACCACAGCCGTCACGCACGCTCGAGGAATCCCTCCCCGCCTGACGAGAATCACAGGAGTCATGACTGCTGTTAAAGTCAGGTAGTTAAGTATCCTGTGTATTATGCTCGTGAGGGGTGGGGAGGCTAGAGTGACGTAGAGGACCGCTACGACTATCGGAAGCGTTAACGGGGTTGTCTCCGAGGATGGGTCGCCACATCCCCTCCCAGTAGCGAGGAGGAGCGTGAGAAGTAGTGTGAGCGGTGTCACGTATAGAGCTATCGAGTAGTCAGCGGGGACGCGGATCCCGGTGAGGGTGGCGGTGATGACTGCAGGCAGTATGAGTATTAACGATAGTCTGGCTGAGTTACGTCCAAGGATGGCATACCATCCGTACACGGCGACGCCGAAGGCGCTTAAGACCAGGAGGTCGCTAGGTCCGAGCTTGTATTTCAGTCCCTCCCAGCCGTAAACAAGCATGTAAGCAGTGTACGTTGAGCAAAGCACTAGAGCGGCTAGCGACGCTTTCCTAACGCTTGAGGTCGAGGGCCTGAGCCCCTCTAAACGCTTAACGAGCACCACGAATACGTAGCTACTCGTAAATACGACGGTCATTAAAGGAGTTAGCGGGTGTGACATGGTAAGGGTGATGAACACTAAAACCAGTATCGCGACGGTAGGTCCTCTGAAGTCCTTAGAGGCTAGAGTTATTGACGTGGTTGCTAGAGGGTAGGAGTAGACCTCCTTCAGAGTAGCGGACGTGAACATGGTGAATGACGGTATTGACGTGAGGACTAA
>JAWBLQ010000070.1:0-7226 GCA_038830105.1 Zestosphaera sp.
GTTAGGGGTTGTCTACGGGACCAAGTATGCGTATCAATTCATGACTAAGAGAGGGCTCCCGCATAACGTTGCCGTATACTTCAATAGGAAGATAATACACGTTCTTGCTGGCGGTCTCGTCGCGTTGCTTGTCCCCTTCCTATTCTCCTCGCCCACCATACCCTTCATGCTTGCACTGGTTCTGGCGCTGGTCACATGGTTACCGCATAAGAAGGGCAAGCTAATGACTTGGTTCCAGGTAGATGAAAACATGTATGAGGTCAACTTCTGCGTAGTCTGGGGGACGGTCCTGCTCATCTCTTGGCTTGTTTTCAACACGCCTATCTACGGCTTAATTCCAGTGCTCTTCATGTCCTTCGGTGATGCGGTCACCGGGGTTGTCAGGAACCTCGTCTATAGGCGGAGGACTAAGTCCTGGTGGGGTAACGTCGCGATGTTCCTGATCTGCGCGCCGATGGCTTACTACTTCATTGGGTTATGGGGTATCCCGATAGCGGCTCTCTCATCCTACATAGAGCACTACGAGTTTAACCCGATAGACGACAACATATTAATCAGTGTGACGGCTTTCCTATCTCTCTTCATACTCTCATACCTAGGCGTCATAAGACTGTAAGAGGAACACGCCTCTTTTCAGGTTAGAATAGAATCCTCAACGCATCTAACCCCTAAGAGATCGCTCAACTCATTATAGGTGAGTATCCACTCATATGCCCTCTTCTCACCAGCCTTACTCTCCTCCTCGAACTTACGCAAGTACTTCCTCCCGAGCTGACATACAGTAGCTCTAGTTCTCCATAACTCCCTCAAGGTGTTCAGCCCTCCCGCTATACTCCTCAGCACTAGGACGCATCTCCTGACGTCCTCTAGCGTGGCTAGTCTCCCCGGAGCTTTAATCAGCTCCCTGACCTGCTCAGAGAGCCCCACATCCAACTCATTCATTAAGCTGGGTAACTCCACCCCTAACTCGATAACCTTAGTTAGGACGTAACGTAGCTCCAGTGGGTCTAAGGATAGTGTATCAGGGGTTATGTGTAGTTTAGTCGTCTTCCTCAGGCGGTTCAGGAAGGGTGTTTTAGAGAATACCACATGTAGCATGCCAGGAGCGTTTTCAATGAGGTAAAGCTGAAAGTCCTTCGGTAACTCGCTTAACTCCTTAACCTTGACGAAGTGCTTACGTAGGGTCTCTCGCACCCCCTCGAGATCGTGTACGTTAACGCGTTCCGTGAGGTAACCGCTGATGAGCCTCAGATCCCTGCCCTCCGCAGGAGCTGACGCACCTATGATCACTTGACCTTTAATCGTGTGGGCGTAGTACACGCATTCACACGCTTCTAGAGTCGTTAGCGATTTAACTCTAGCCCTCCCGAGGACGGCGGTGAAGCCGTCAACACTAGTCAGCTCACGTCCTGCGTTAATAATCACGTAGTTGAAAACCCTCCTCACACCCCCACTAACGGTCGACGCTAGAGTGCCGTTAACTAGGTTCAGCATCGCGAAGAGAATGCAGATATCAAGGTGATCTACGGAAGCGCTCTTAACGAGCTGCTTGTAGATGTTCTCACCATCCTTCAACTCAGGTACGTTGCTAGACGCTTTACTGAGGTATTTAAGGAAGGCGCCCTCGAGATCCTCATTAGTGAACTCGTTCGCCAGCTCAATAGCTCTGGCTGCATGCCTCATGACTTGAATGGACTCTATGTTGGATATATCATCGAAGAACCAACCGTCGCTAGCGTACATCAGTAGGGAGTGCTTCATCATCTCCAGCAACTTAAGCGACCTCACTTTAACATCCTGGCTCATCTCGACGTCGCTGAACTTCTTAAGGTAATCCTCAACAACGCCTTCAGACTCCCCCATCACACTCACGTAACCCATTAACGCATTAACGGGGTTGTTGAGTAGCTCTGGCGCTTTACTGAGGTATATCTCGCGTGTTTCACTCCCTAGCCAGTCCACGGCCTCCCTGAGGGGAGTCCTCCATCCCTGACTCCAGAACTTGCTTGGGTCTACTCTACACCCGCAGTCACTCCTCCATCTCTCAACCCCGTGAGGACAGCTCCACGACGACTTCTCAACTACCTTGACTTCATGCGTGGGCGGGTTACGCTCCAGGAACTCCCCGAAATTCGTTATCCTTACATCGCTTCGTTCGTTCAGAGTCCTTATAGCGTAGGCGAGTGCTAGGTGTCCGTGTCTCTTGTGGTGTCCGTACGTCTCGCCATCAGTAGCTACAGTGACCAGCTCAACCTCGTCCTCGCTGCTGAAAGCCTTAAGAATGCTCGTGGCTAGCGTTTCACCGTTACTCAGCAGGTCGCCGAAAGCCACTCCATGCGAGAGGCAGGCATCATAGAAGAATATTGTTATAGTCCTGCCTGAGGAGGTTCTGTAGAGGTACGGTTTCCTGGAATCCACGCGACCGCCGCTCACGTCAACCCACTCACCGTCTAAAGCCCTTACCTTACTCGCCTGATGTGGTGCCAGCACTGTGAACTTAACCCCTAACTCGGCTAAGACATCTAATGACTCGTCGTCAACGGCTGTCTCAGGTAACCACATACCTTCAGGGGGTCTCTTGAAAGCCTCTCTAAACGCCTCCACCCCCCAGTAGGTCGCTAAGTATTTATCCTCCCTCCTAGCTAGAGGCATTATCATGTGGTTGTAGATCTGTGCTATGGCGGAGCCGTGTCCAGAGAACCTCTCCCTGCTCACGTAATCTGCCTCCATCATCGCCTCATACACATCAGGAGCCCTTGCTTCAAGCCACTTAAGGAGGGTGGGGCCGACGTTGAAGCTTATCCAGGAGTAGTTGTTGATCACGTCAACCACGTAGTTCTCTGAATTCACTATCGGTATGAGTGAGTTCGGCCTATAGCACTCCTCTGTTATCCTCTCGTTCCAGTCGTGGTAAGGGTAGGCACTATCCTCAAGGAGGACCTGACCCAACCAGGGATCCTCCCTGGGGGGCTGGTAGAAGTGGGCGTGGATTGTAACGTACTTGCCTGACCGCACTTAAACACCTCAAGAGAGGTCTTGTGCAGGTCTTTTATTCTTTTACTCTCAAAGGACTTGAGACTCTGCGAAAACATAAAAACCGTGCTTGAGTTTTCACTTGGTGTCAAGTCTTGAATGGTGAGTTGCCAGCTTTAGAGGAGATTTACAGGGCTTCATCGAAGAGCAAGTTCATCAGCGACCCCTACGTCCAGAGGTTATGGGAGCTCTCAGGAGACGCAAGTCTCTTCAATAAATCCCCCGATTATTTGAGGAGTCTTAGGAGGTCCTTACTTAGGGACTCCCTCAAGTTCTTCACTCGATGTAGCGGCTTCTACGCAGAGTTGCTAGAGAGGCTTGAGTTAGATTACGCAAGTGCTGAGCTCGAGGACCTAGTTAAGCTCGCTGTACCGTCAGATATGTTGAGGGGTGACGAGTACAAGAAGTTCCTGATAGACGATGTGGATGAGGGGGGCGTGCTCTTCACCTCAAGCGGGACCACTAGTAGCATCCCAGTTAAGATCTACAGGAGTCCTCTCGAGCTGGCCATGATGACTAGAGCGAACACCCTTCTCTTCGAGTACGTGTACGGGAGCGTCCTGAAGGAGGGTAAGGGGTTAGCGCTCTTCCTGGCGGCTAAGGAGCTGAGGAATAAGCTTAATTTCGTGGCTTTCGTTGATCTAGCATTGCAAGGGAAGAAGATAAAGCTCCTCTACGGCATGGACCTAGTCAGTGGCGTAACTGAAGGCTCTCAATGGCAGAAGTTAGTTCCTAATAAAGAAGCCGTAATGGAGTTCCTTAGGAGTAAGGAGGAGCCGAAGCTACTCTTTACAGCGCCTGCAGGGGTACACCTACTTACGAAGCAGTTCGAAGACATGAGCGCCGTTAAGAGGCTGCTCAGCAGACTTGTTGCTGGGGTGCCGCCGGTAGATCTAGGTGCAGGGGGTGTTATAGTTACTGGTGGGGGGAGTAAGGGATTCGCGGATCTGCCACCCTACAGCGGCATAGTTGAGAACGCTAGGAAGTTCTTTAAAGCTAGAGATGTGAGTGGCAGTGAGGTCCCCACACCATTCATGGATGTGTTAGGTATGACCGAAACTCTCACAGCCCTCCTAGATAGGTATGGAGTGATGGACAAGGTTCCGCACCCGCTACAGGAGGTCTTCCTACTGGACCCCAAGACCTACGAAGTGATTAACGAGCCCGGTAAGGAGGGTATCCTAGGGATCTACGATCCACTAGCCGTATCATGGCTTGAAGTATTTCTCCCAGGGGACTTGATGAAGTTCGTTGACTCCGAGAGGTACTATGGTAGGGAGTACGTGTACGTCAGGAGATTGACTAAGGATGAGGGCTGGGATCTTCAGAGGGCTTGCGGAGGGACTCTTGAGGAGCTGATGCGGGGAAGGCTTCTTACTCAATAACCCTAAAACGACTCCCTAAGTCTTAAGATCTTTTCAAGTAAGGCAGTGTGTATGTCGTAGGCGATAATGCTGTTAGGGACTCTCTTAGACAGCTTAACCAGGGTCTCCAGCTCCGGGTACATCCTGGTTAGGTCTTCTAGGGCGATCTCCTCATGTCTTAAAGCGATTAAGGCCGGTGATACGACCGCGAAGACTGCCTCGTGAGAGAGGGTCTTAAGCCTCCTCCAGACACGGAGAGCTGCCTCAACATCGCTTAAGTCCTCAAAACTCACCACGCTTACAACCACGCATGACGTGCTACACGAGCTAATGACTACTGGAAGGATTAGCCATGATGCGACCTTAAACGCGGAGTATGTGGCTAGAGGTCTCTCAGGCCATTCAATCCTTGATAACGCGTTAAGTATCTCCCCAATCCTACTGACGGAAGTTACCTTATCGCTCAGTATAAAGCCTCTCTCCGTGATGACGAGTAGTCTAACGTGAAGTCCATTGATGAGGAGGCCTGAAGCAAGCCTACACACATCATGCGTTAGACCTTCAAGAATCTTAGCCTCCGTTGCGAAGAACTTGTCGCTTAACACGAGCACTAGCACGACATCTCTACGCATCTCTTTCTCGAACTCCTTAACGACTAACCTAGAGAGTCTGGCAGTCGCTTTCCAATCTATCTTCTTAAACTCGTCTCCAGGCACGTACTCTCTAACCTCTAATATGTTGGTGCCACCTCCTCTCGTCCTAGAAGGTCCCGTGCCCATGTGTCTAAACCCGGGCATTAAGTACGAAATGTATGAGGTCTTAAAGGCGGGTAATACAGATACCTCGATAGAGAGGTCGAGGGTAATCACGCCCTTAGCAAGCCCTCCAAGGACGCTGAAGTAAAGCCTTGGCGAGGTTATTTTATGCGTGCCAACACGCGGACTTACGTGGAGAACCGCTCGTAGACTGGACACCTCCTTTTTGAACCCATAGTATGTTATCTTAATACCTCCGTCGTGAACGGCCTCAACTCCAGTGAACCTCATTATCTCGATCAGGTTATTCCTCAGCCCCACCTGAACTTCAACGGACTCACCCTCAACTGCCCTCACAACGTTAGGGTACTCGACTTCAATTGTGTTGAGTCTCTTCAGTGAACGTATCAACCCTGAGGCGTAACCAACGAGCGTCAGTCCAGTCAAGCTGACTAACATATAGGGGTAAGTAACCCCTACGACCACTAGAACTACCAGTACCATTATGCTTGTTATAACTAGGAGGTAGATCCCACTGTAGCTGACGTAGGTGATGTCCGCCTTAACGCTCTCTATGGTCTAGGCACCCCCACGCTCCTAAGGACCTCCTCAATCACTCTCCCCCCGGAGACGCCCTCGGCCATCACTTCCGGCTTGAGAAGTACTCTATGACTTAAAGCCGGTAGGGCGGCTGTCTTCACGTCGTCCGGGATGACATACCTCCTTCCATCGGCTAGGGCGAGACACCTGGCTAGGGTGTGTAGCATCATGAGGCCTCTCGGAGTCACTCCAAGCCTCACATACCTGTGGTTGTTGATAGCATCGTAAAGCCTCAGCATGTAGTTAATCACGGAGTCCTCGACGTATACTTCACTTAACTCCCTTCTCCCGTCCAGGATCTCGTCAGCGTGTACGATTGGTTTGAGATTATCGTAAGCTTCCTCGATCCTCATAGAACCTCTCTTAAGCAACTCCGCTAATCCACCCTCGCTAAGCGACCCCATCTCTATCTTGATGAAGAACCTGTCGAGCTGAGCTTCCGGCAACGGGAAGACTCCCTCCAGCTCTACAGGATTCATCGTAGCTATGACCGTGAAGGGTTCAGGCAACTTAATAGTGAATCCCTCTATAGTAACTTGCCTCTCCTGCATGGCTTCAAGCAACGCGCTCTGCGTCCTCGGCGACGCTCTGTTGATCTCGTCAGCCAGGACTAAGTTAGCGTTAACAGGCCCCGTAACCACCTCGAAATCCCCTATCTTCTGATTAAAGACTTTAGTACCGACAATATCCGCTGGCAACAGATCCGGGGTCAACTGGATCCTGCTGAACTTAAGGTTAAGTAACTTAGCGACGGTCTTAGCTGTGAGCGTCTTAGCGATGCCAGGTATACCTTCAATCAATACATGACCCCCGGCAACGACGGATAAGACAAGCAACTTGACGTCCTGCTCTCTCTCAACTAACACATCTCTTGAGGCCTCGATGACCTTACTTACAACGGACTCAACCCTCTTCAAGACCGCTCCCAGAATAATACTGTAGCAACCAAGTAATATGAATCAATAACCCTGTTACGTTTTACAGCTGAAGGTCTTTCTTTAGAGCGGGGGTGAGGTGGAAGTCAGTATCCTTATACCCGAGCGATAGTCTCCTCCCTTACACGCAGTCCTTATTTTCTTTGAAACTCCATTACTCTAGGCGATGACCGTCGAGGTAGGGCTTCGTAGGCTCATCAGTCTTGCTCCGCATCTCGTGCTATTCTTAGTACTGACAGGCTTTACGGTTGTATATGCTGAGTCTCGACACTCACCGGAGCTTCTAGACAGGTCTCTCGAAATTCAGAGAGCTCCTGAGGTCTTGGGTTCTTGGTTAAGTAACGTCGGTAAGGAGGATTTAAACGAGTTGCTACGTAATGCTACCTCGGAAGGGAACTCAACCCTGACACAGTCGCTCGTTAAATCTGTTTACGCCTTCATCAACGCTGATTCACTAGCCCCTCTGTTGGTGGGGGCTAGGCAGTTGTTAGCTCTCAAGACGCTTAATAATACTGAGGACCTAGCAATCAGTGCTGGGG
>JAWBLQ010000071.1:0-6935 GCA_038830105.1 Zestosphaera sp.
GGAAGGGTAACATCGAGTTGGTGGGTCAGGTCCTGCAGGCCGTCGTGATTAGGCAGAGGAGGCCCTTCGTGAGGCATGACGGTAGATGGCTTAGTTTCGAGGATAACGCGTGCGTCATAATAGCGCCTGACGGAACTCCTAAGGGCACTGAGGTCAGAGGCCCTATGGCTAGGGAGGCGGCTGAGAGGTGGCCTAAGATAGCCACGCTCGCCTCGATAATCGTGTGAGGCTGGTGTTCATGAGTCCCTCGATCAAGCCCGGTAAGCAGAGATCACGCGTCTATAACGCACCGATGCACCTAAGACATAAGTACGTAACAGCCATGCTCTCTAACGAGTTAAGAGGTAAGCTAGGTATTAAGAGGGTCTACGTGAGAACCGGTGACGTCGTTAAGGTTCTGAGAGGTGACTGGAGAGGCCACGAAGGGAAGGTCATTAAAGTTGATTACGAGGATGCTGCACTACACGTTGAGGGCGTGACCATAAAGAAGGCTGACGGCACGCCTGTTTACTACCCTATACATCCCTCTAAGGTCATGATAGTAAAGCTGGATCTCAGTGATAAGAGACGCTCGAAGATCATCGAGAGGAGGGGAGGGGAACTTAAGGAGGTTGAGAAGGAGGAGCAAGCCCCTGCCGGCGACGAAGCTAATAAGCCGCTTACTCAATCAGGAGGAGGGGAGAGAAGTGGGTAGGAAGGGAGGCAGTAGACACGTCAAGAGTTTAGAGGTGCCTGCTTTCTGGCCTGTCCTTAGGAAGGAGTATAAGTGGTCTGTAAGGGTTACGCCAGGGCCTCACCCAATTCACAGGTCATTGCCTTTACTCGTGGTTGTGAGGGACCTTATGTCCCTTGCCGGGACGAGCAGGGAGGCCAGGAAGATAATAGCTGAGGGAGTTATTAAGGTGGACGGTAGGGTTCGTAAGGACTACAAGTTCCCGGTAGGTATTATGGACGTGATCGAAGTCCTGAGGTCTAGGGAGTTCTTCAGGGTTCTCCCAGCACCTACTAAGTTTTTAGGACTAGAGCCTATCACCGAGGATGAGGCTTCATTCAAGTTATGCAGGATCGAGAACAAATCAACTGTTAAGGGGGGTCATATACAGCTTCACCTTCATGACGGGAGGAATGTTTTAATTAAGGTCTCTGACTCTAGGAACCCTAGTGAGGACATCTACGATACCCTCGGCACCGTCAAATTCTCGCTGATAGAGGGCAGGATAGAGGACTACTATCCTGTGAGGAGCGATGCACCGGTCATCGTCACGGGAGGTAAGAACGTTGGTAGGGTTGCAAGGCTACTTAAAGTTTACGAGGGGGTTAGGCACTACCGCAAGCAGGTTCAGTTACGTGACTCCAGAGGCCTTGAGTTCTTCACCACGATGGATAAAGTGCTCATCATAGGTCATAAGGAGCCAGTTATTAAGGTGCCTGAGGGAGCTGTATGAGTTCGACCCGTAGGATTGCGTTAGGAGTTAGTGAAGATGTGGTTGATAGGGTTCTGAGGAGCTGGGAGTCTAACCCGATGGTCAAGCCGAGACTAGCTAAGGTTGCGGTTAACATAGGTGTGGGTGAGTCGGGAGAGATCCTCAGAAAGGCTGCAAGGATTCTCGAGATGCTGACGGGTCAAAAACCTTCTGAGAGGAGAGCTAGGAAGACTGTCAAGGAGTTCGGTGTTAGGAGGGGTGAGCCTATAGCTGTTGCGGTTACTTTAAGAGGCAAGAGGGCTTCAGAATTCCTGGACAGGGTTCTAGATGCCATGGGGAGACGCGTTAAATCCTCAAGCTTCGATGACTTCGGCAACGTGTCTATGGGGATTAAAGAGCACATCATGCTTCCAGGGGTTAAGTACGACCCTGAACTAGGTATCTTCGGAATGGATGTGTGTGTCACTCTAGAGAGACCTGGGTTAAGGGTTGCTAGGAGGAGGGTTAAGAGATCGCGAGTCCCCTATAGGCAGAGGGTCTCTAGGGAGGAGGCCGTTGTTTTCTTCGTTAAGGAGTTGAACACTAGGGTGGTTTGATATGGGTAAGTTCAAGCCTCCTAAGGTTAGGAGATACGGTAGGGGTGTGCAGGTTTGCCAGCGTTGCGGGTCTCGAGACGCCGTAATACAGAAGTACGGGATATACCTCTGCAGGCAGTGCTTCAGAGAGGTGGCTCAGGAGCTTGGCTTCAGGAAGTACATGTAGGTGGTCAGTATGGTGATGATGGATACGTTGTCAAACGCCTTAACAACTTTGAAGAACAGTGAGGCGAGAGGGAAGGGGGAGGCAGTTATAATGCCTGCATCTAAGTTGGTCGCCATGGTTTTAAGGGTTATGCAAAGGTACGGTTACGTGGGCGAGTTCGAGTACATAGATGACGGTAGATCCGGAAAGATTAAAGTACAGCTCCTTGGCAGGATAAATGACGCAGGAGTTGTGAAGCCTAGGACCCCTATTAAGTATACTGAGCTGCGTAGCCTGCCCGTCTGGCTGATGAAGCTACTGCCTTCAAGAGACATCGGCTTACTCATACTCTCAACGCCTCAGGGGGTTATATCGCATAAAGACGCTCTTGAGAGGAAAGTGGGGGGCGTTATACTAGCGTACGTCTACTAGGGGGTTCAACGATGGTTAGGGCTACTTTAGTTAGAGATCGTGTTAAGATACCTGAAGGCGTCTCAGTGAGCGTGGAGGGGGGTAGAGTAAGCGTCAGAGGTCCTAAGGGCGAGGTTAGTAGGGATTTCAGCCATGCTGTGGGGGTTACGATAAGCGTTGAGGACGGTGAGGTCGTGGTCATGACTACCTTCGCTAGGAGGGAGGACGTGGCTCGAGTTTATTCAGTCTCCGCGCATATAAGGAACATGATACTTGGCGTCAGTAGAGGATACAGGTATTGGTTAAGGGTTATTTACTCGCACTTCCCCATAAGTGTTAGGGTTGAGGGCAATAAGGTACTCATAGAGAACTTCATAGGGGAGAGGAGCCCCAGGATAGCTGAGATCGTGGGTAAGGCGTATGTGAAGGTTCAAAAGAACGATATAATTGTTGAGGGCATTGACGTAGAGGAGGTTAGTCAGACCGCCGCCAATATAGAGCAAGCTACCAAGATAAGAGGTCTTGACAGGCGAGTGTTTGCTGACGGCATATACATCTACAAGAGAGAGTTCATGGATGGTGGTGAGGTTTGAGTAGCAGGGATAGGAAGTTGAAACTCATTAGGAGTAAGAGGAGGGTTAGGTTCCTGAGGCATCAGTGGTGGAAGTTCCAGAAGTTCGTGAACGATCTGAAATGGAGGAGACCTAAGGGCATAGATAACCCTATGCGTTTAAGGTGTAAGGGTTTACCTCAAAGGCCGTCGCCCGGCTTCGGAGCCCCTAGGGAGATAAGAGGTCTCCACCCATCAGGCCTTAAACCCGTCGTGGTTTACAACGTTAAGGATCTTGAGAGGTTCAACCCAACTGAGGTGATAGTCTATGTGGGCAGGACTGTGGGGAGACGTAAGAAAGCTGAAATAGTTAGTAAGGCTAAGGAGTTAGGAGTGGTGGTGGCTAACGAGAGGTGATGCATGGAATGAGTGATTTAACACCTCAGAAAAAGCTCGCGGCCGAGATCTTGAAGGTAGGCGTCTCGAGAGTGAGGATTGACCCCTCTAAGGCAGAGGACGTTGAAACTGCTTTGACTAAGGAGGATGTAAGGAAGTTAATCGAGGCTGGGGTTATTTGGGCTGAGCAGGTCAAGAGCAACTCTAGAGGGAGATGGAGGGAGCTACACGAGAAGAGAAGGAGAGGGCATAGAAGGAGTTACGGGAGGAGGAAAGGAAGCATGAACGCCAGGAGTGACGCTGACGAGATGTATGTCAACGTCTCAAGGAAGTTAAGGAGGTATTTAAGATGGTTGAGGGATCGAGAGGTCATAGACAAGAAGACCTACAGGTTACTATACCTTCGTATTAAGGGAGGTATGTTTAAAAGCCTATCAGATCTCAAGAGACATCTCACCGACTTAGGTATAAAGGTGAGGTAAGGTGGCACGTGGACCTACCTATAAAGTCCCTAGGAGGAGGAGGAGGGAGGGCAGAACAGACTACTATAGACGTTACAGGATGGTTAAGTCAGGGCAACGTGTAAGGGTTGTGGTTAGGAAGACAAACGCTCAAGTCATAGTGCAGTTAATTAGATTCTCTCCTAGCGGTGATGTGACTTTAGTCGGCGTTAACAGTAAGGCCTTACGTAAGTACGGCTGGCTAGGAGACCTGAACAACACCCCGGCATCATACTTAACAGGCTTGCTTGCCGGGATGCTCGCTGTTAGGAGGGGGATTAAGTACGTGGTACCGGATATAGGCCTGCATAAAGCTGTTAAGGAGGCTCGAGTTTTTGCGGCGATTAAGGGATTGCTTGACGCTGGTGTTGAGGTCCCTGTAGCGAAGGAGGTGCTGCCTTCGGACGAGAGGATAGAGGGCGCTCACATAGCTGAGTATGCAAGGCAGTTGTCCGGTCAGGGTGAGGAGCTATTCAGAGCTAGGTTCCGTGAGTACCTCAGCAGGGGGTTGGATCCGCGTAACCTGCCTCAACACTTTAAGGAAGTAAGTGTGAAGATGAAGGAAGTACTTACCTCAGGTGAGTCTTCATGAGTGAATCGTTGAGTGAGTGGGTTCCTAAGACAAGGCTTGGGAGAATGGTTAAGGAGGGCAGAATAACTAGTATTAAGGAGGTTTTCGACCAGAACATCACGATTAGCGAGCCTGAGATAGTTGATTACCTACTCCCTAACCTCAAGCACGAAGTACTAGATGTCAACATCGTTCAGAAGCAGACCGACGCCGGCGAGGTTACTAGGTTCAGAGTGGTTGTTGTGCTTGGTAATTTTGACGGGTATGTGGGTCTAGGCGTGGGTAAAGCTAAGCAGATAAGGCAGGCCATAGAGAAGGCCGTGAGGAACGCGAAGCTTAACATAACGCCTGTGAGGAGGGGCTGTGGTAGTTGGGCGTGTTCATGTTCAGAGCCTCACAGCGTGCCGTTCAGGATAGATGGTAAGAGTGGGTCGGTAAGGATATCTCTAGCCCCCGCCCCTAAGGGGACTGGTTTAGTAGTCGGTGATGTGGCGAAGTTAATCCTGAGGTACGCGGGAATTCGTGACGTGTGGACTTGGTCGAAGGGCGAGACTAGAACGACTATAAACTTCGCCTACGCGGCTTTCAACGCTTTAAGGAAAACGTATAGCTTCGTAACCCCGTATGACTGGGTTAGAGGTAGTTCATAATGAGTTCGCTTTACGCTATAGTGAGGGTTAGAGGTCTTGCTGAGGTTCCTCCGGAGGTTGAAGACGCTTTAAGGAAGCTAAGACTGACTAGGAAGTACACAGCCGTGATCTACCCTAAGAACCAATCGATCGACGGCATGCTTAAGGTGGTTAAGGAGTGGGTTACTTGGGGGGAGGTGGACGAGACTACGCTTAAGGAATTGCTGCTGAAGCGTGGTAGGTGTGTGGGGGACAAGCCGCTTACTGAGGAGTTAATCAAGGAGAGGCTCGGCATGAGTATCGACGAGTTCGTCAAAGCGCTAATGGACGGCAGGTTGCAACTACACAAGCTTGAGTCCTTGGTAAAACCTGTCTTCAGACTCCACCCGCCTAAAGGAGGCTTTAAGAGAAGCATTAAGAAACCTTTAGGGAGTGACGGTGAATTAGGGTATAGAGGGAGCGATATAAACAAGCTCTTGTTGAAAATGATGTAGGTGATCTGCATGGTAGTTAGGAGGGAGAGGAAGAGTAGGAAGATGAGGGGGAGTAGAACCCACGGTTACGGTAGTGTAGGACAACATAGGAAGGCTGGTAGTAGGGGCGGCAGGGGTGCTGCCGGGATGCATAAACACAAGTGGACTTGGGTTGTTAAGTACCACCCGGACTGGTTCGGTAAGCACGGCTTCAAGAATCCTAACCCAAGTACTACGAAGGATGAGCTCAGGACCGTTAACCTAAGGGAGCTCTGCGAGGTGGTGAGAGAGTTGTTAAGTAAAGGAGTGCTCAAGAGTGAGGGAGGCTTCATAAAAGTTAACCTACTGGAGCTAGGCTATAACAAACTGCTCGGTGAGGGGGAGCTCACAATACCGCTGAAGATAATAACGCCTAGAGCAACGAAGACAGCCCTTGAGAAAGTGAAGAGAGCTGGCGGGGAAGTTATCTCCTCAACTAAGGAGTCGTAAAGAGCACCTTTAGGCATCTCTAAGGTTGAGTGAATAGTGTTAAGGGCTTTAGTTAGGAGGTCGAGTTTATTAAGCTTTTATAACGACTTATGATTAACTCAGTAGGGATAGATAGTTGGGTGCACTCTCTTGGTTAGCTAGGATAGGCGAACACGTACCTTCAACGCCGAAGCCTCCCAGGAAACCGGACTTAAGCAAGAGACTTCTCTACACTTTCTTAGTGGTTGTTGCTTTCTACGTTATGTCATCTACCTACGCGTTCCCGTTGTCAGCTTATCCTCATATCCAGGGCGTCCAGTTACCTACGCTTATCAACGTCATCTTCGCCTCACAGAGCGGCTCCTTGACCCAACTAGGTATAGGACCTCTCGTGACCGCTGGGTTGATAATCCAAATACTGGTTGGGGCTAAGCTTATAGACCTGGATTTAACGGACCCAGGGGATAGAAGGCTATTCACTCAGAGCCAGAAGGGCCTAGCGTTGCTCATAGCGGTTGTTGAGGGACTCGGCTTCGCACTTTACTATAGGTTAAACGCGTTCATAACTGCGGCGTTGTTCCTCCAGTTCCTGGCAGGTGCTCTGATCCTCGTAGTCCTTGATGAGGCTATGCAGAAAGGGTACGGTATAGGCTCTGGCGTGAGTCTATTCATCCTCGCCGGTATTGCCAGGACTATATTATGGTCCATCTTCGCGCCGGTAGACATCTCTGAAGTAAGGCAATACTACGGTATAATCCCTTACATCGTGAGT
>JAWBLQ010000072.1:0-6851 GCA_038830105.1 Zestosphaera sp.
GACTTACTATAACGAGTCTAAGTAACTTATAAGATTTGTGTGTTTAGTGTATTGGTGGCTGTATGGGGAGGAGGAGCAGGAAGCGATATAAGGTGTTTAGACCTCCGCAGAGGACTCTGCCTAGAGTGTTTCAATGCCCTGCATGCGGGTCTATGACCATCATCATATACATGGAGCCCTATGTTAACGATGCTGGTGAGGAGAAGAGGAGAGCGCTAGTTAAGTGTATGAATCCCAAGTGCGGTTTGAGGGCTGAGTTGGGGGAGTTGCCCTCGATCTTCGAGGCTGTTGACGCATACTCTAAGTTCCTGGATCTCTACGGCAGTGAGAAGATCAAGACATGGTTTGAGAAGGGGGAGTCTTTTGAGTGAACGTAAGCCTTGGGTCGATAACTACCTCAGAGGCAGGGTGAGCTCTGGGGAGAAGCTACACCTGACGCTACTGGATCCAGATAAGGTCAATGATCTAGGTCTTGTTGACAGGACTGTGGAGGCTATGGTGTCTGAAGGAACCGACGCGTTTCTCGTGGGGGGCTCCATAGGGGTTTCAGAGAGGGACGTCGACGCATTAACAACCGCGCTTAAGAAGTGGGGGCTACCGGTGATACTGTTCCCAGGCAACGTGTCAGGCATCTCCAGACACGCTGACGCCATACTCTTCATGTCTCTCATGAACTCCGACGACCCGTACTTCATTGTAGGCGCTCAAGTACTGGGGGCTCCCGTGGTCGCTAAGTACGGGATTGAAGCACTCCCAACAGGTTACGTGATCGTTGGCTACGGCGGCGCAGCCGGGTATGTAGGGAGGGCGAGACCGATACCGTACGACAGACCCGAACTTGGGGCTGCTTACGTTCTGGCCAGTAGATTCCTTGGCAAGAGGTACGTCTACCTTGAGGCCGGCTCAGGCGCTCCTGAACCAATACCGCCTAAGTTCATCAAGGCTGCTTCAAGGGTTAAGGGTGACTTAATACTCATAGTCGGCGGCGGGATAAGGAGTTATGAGCAAGCTAGGGAGGTAGTGAGCTCAGGCGCTGACGCTGTTGTGACGGGAACAGTTGTTGAGGAAAGCCCTGAGAGGGCTAGGGAGGTAGTAAGGGCTGTTAAGAAGGGTTAAGCCTCGCCACTGCCACACGCTAGACCAGCTTGAGAGAAACTATTACCCCGTACTTCCTCTCCACGCTCGCTAGTCTTCGTTTAAGCTTACGTGCTGACCTAGCCTCCTCTCTAGGAACCGTTACGGTGACCACACTGCCGTCAAACGTTACCTCGGCTGAGGGTAGGAGTGCTAGGACGGCTCTCCTAACCCTGCCCTCAAGATCGTCGCCCGTAACCTGCCTTACAGGCACAACGACCGTTTGCTCTCCGAAGGTATACATCTCGTACTCCAGCTGCCCATTAATGAAGTCCCTCACCTCGATGACGGGCCTGGCTAAGTCGGCCTCCCTCAAGCCTGTGGGAAGCTTGACGCTCATGCTCACGTCATAGACCTTACGCACCTCACCATCCTCCAGGAAGAGGACCGTGTCTACCACGGAAGGTATCATTCCTAGGTCTATCCTGCCAACGAATCTCTGGAGAGCGTCTATAGGTGATGTAGCGTGAACGACGCCCACCATCCCGATGCCGGCCAGCCTCAAGTCAACGTACAGTTTGAAGTCGTTATCTGTGCGTAGCTCGTCGAAGACCGTGTAGTCCGGTCTCGAGAGCAGTAGTATATCGTGAAGTTCCTCAGGGGTAGCATATGTTTTAGAGTATTGAGTGACCTCAGGAGGTAGGTGCATGTCTCTAGGCGACTCTATAGTCTTAACGACTTTACTTCCTCTCCTGTAGTAATCGGCCAGTGCTTGCGCGAAAGTGGTCTTGCCCATGCCAGGGGCGCCTGCTATTAAGATGCCTTCAGCCCTCTCCTCAAGCCTCTTCATGAGCTTCTCAGGGAGGGTGTAGTCCTCTAGCTTCGGTCTAGCGAGGGGCTTCACAGCCGTTATCTCCCAGCCCTCGCTCATCGGCGGCCTGGCTATTATTATCCTGTACATGTTCATCTGTATTATGATCGAGTTAGGTCTCTCGATCTCTATGACTGCGTCAGGGTCCGTGCGCGCGACCTCAAGTATCTCGTCAGCGATGGCCTCCACCTCCTCCCTAGTTAGGGGGGTTTCTGAGAGTTTCACTAGCTTCCACCTGCCGGGCCTGCCCTGCTTAGCATAGGGAGTCGCCCCCTCCTTCAGATGCACGGACATGGTCTCGTCGTTGAAGAACCTCTCAAGGGCGGTCATGCGGCTTCTAGGCGGCGCTACATAAAACACGTTAATACCTAGGGCTTCACTAGCTAACTGCTGTGTCTTGGAAGAAGTTATTAAGGTAACCCCGGTGTCAAGCGAGTACCACCTTATCAAGGCGTCTATGTCATCAACCCTCCTGCCACTGCTAACTACCTCGAGAGGTATCCCTCTAGACACACACGCAGCCCTGACGAACCTCATCTCCTCGAGACCTAGAACACCCAGGGACTTACCGCTCTTAGCCAGTAACTCGAAGTAGTCGATGAGTTCCTTCAGTATGATTAACTTACCCTGGATCCTCCCATCCCTAACTAAAGTCTTAAGAACCCCGTTAGTTACCACGCTTGCGTCCGGCACATACAGCTCCATCCCAGCTTCCTTCACATCACGCACCAACTATATTGCGCTACACGACTTATAATACCGACGCTGATTGAGACTCCTCATTATTTAAGGGTTAACTGCGAAGGTTCTTAAGGGGTTAAGATGTCGATAAGCGAGATTGAAGAGGAGGCTAAGAGGATAGTTGAGGATGGGAGGAGGAGGGCTGAGGAGATATTGAGTAAGGCTAGGAAGGAGGCTGAGGAACTGAAATCAAAACCCCTTGTCAATCTCGTTACGCCGGATGAGAGGAGGAAGCTCGAGGAAGAGTATGAGGCGAGGTTGAGGGAGCTGGAGCACTCGATGGAGGAGCGTAAGAGCAAGATCTTGAGAGCCTTCGCCGAGAAGAAAGAGGGGCTGGTTAAGGAACTCGTGGAGATCGTGATAGGGTTAAGGGAGATATAGGATGTTGCTACTCTCAACGCCTGAGAGACTCCGCTACGTCAGGTTGTTAGTGCCTAAAGACATGCGTGATAAGACGTTAAAGCTCCTGCAGAGACTAGGTGTCATGCACGTTGAGGTTCTTGGAGAGTTAAGCGACGAAGACAGGAGGAGTCTCTCCGAGCGCGTTGAGAGTGTCCGGGCATTCTCAAACCTGATAACCGCTATCGAGAACTACTACAGCGTCACGATAGTGAGTATTAAGAGGGAGGTAAGTGTTGAGAATCTTGATGAGCTTCTGAGCGACGCGTTTAACAGGTTGAACGCTATGCATCAGGAGATCGAGAATCTAGTCAGTAACAAGAGACGCATCGTAGACGAGATCAATGATTGCCTTAAGCGATTGAGGGTGTTAGAGACCCTTAAGGATAAAGTCGAGGGAGGAGTCAAGGTCTCTGAGCTCTCCTTCAGGGGTGAGATGCTCTTCTCCCTTGTCGCGGTTGGTAAGGCAGGAGATCTCGAGATATTTACATCAAGCTTGCCTGAGGACTTAGTTATAACGCGGGGTCTAGCTGGCGACGAGTTCGTTGTTTTGGTGATGGGGGCTACGGGGGCTTTAAGCAGGGTTCAAGAATCGATCAACAGGGTTAAAGCCGAGGTCGTGGAGTTCCCTCCATTGGATCTCTCACTGCTGGATTACTTAAGCGGATTACAGAGACGAGTCGATGAATTGAGGTCATTACTAAATAAGACTGAGAAGGAGTTAAGCGATCTTCTGAGCAGTAACGCGGAACTCCTGGCTCTGGCTAAGGTTCTTAACGAGGTTGTTGAGTCGAGGCTAAGCGCCTTACTAAACGCAGCCAGCGGTGAGTATCTCCTAGCTATGGAGGGCTGGGTCCCTGAGGGCTCGCTAGGTCTTCTGGAGAGTAGGTTAAGCTCTGAGATCGGGACATACTTAGTGATTTCTGTTCCAACCAATAAGAAGCCCCCCTCGAAACTGAGGAACCTCAAGTTCTTCAAGCCTTTCGAGCTCGTGACGAGGTTCTACGGCGTGCCCTCACCCGGTGAGTGGGACCCTACACCGATCCTGACCTACTCCTTCCTGGTTTTCTTCGGTTTGATGATGGCTGACGTGGTCTACGGCTTGCTACTCCTACTCATCGTTAAGTACGTCCTGGATAGGAGCGGCTTCATAGATAACCCCTACTCCCCCGGTTACATTTCCCTTAAGAAGATGTTAGTGGTCCTAGCAACGTCTGCAACGGTATTCGGCGTGCTCTCAAACACCTTCGCCGGGTACTCGATAGCTTTTAGAGACGGCGTCATCCACTTCGTAGTGGCTAGCGATGTTAAGTCAAGCGCGTTAACGGTGCCTTCCTTCATTAACCTGACTGACCCCATGCTGTTCCTCACCCTCGCCTTGATCATAGGGTTAGTGCACATAAACATAGGCCACGCCCTCTCCCTCGCGGTAGGTGTTAAGGGAAGGGATTCAGGAAGGATTCTGAGCGAGGCTGGACTGTTGATCGCGGAGGCCTTCAGCATCCCCTACATACTTCATGAGTTCCTGCGCTACGACTTAATACCGTTAAGTGTCGAGTGGTATGACTACATGCTTTACGCGTCGCTTGCAGGGGTCTTGGTGATGGTTATAGGGACTGTGAAGCTCATGGGGGGTGTAGGGCTCTTCATGTGGATATTCAACATAACCGGTATCCTAGGCGATGTCTTGTCGTACTCGAGGATAGCCGGGTTAGGGATAGCGACGTACGTTATGGCGGCCAACTTCAATAAACTGTCTTTAGGGATCTTCGAGCACTTCTCCAGTCTCGCTCCGCTTGTCGGCCCTCTCATAGGGGTCTTACTCATGCTTGTGGTGGCGATCTTCATGAACGCGTTTAACCTGATCTTCGGGTCGATAGGCGGCTTCGTCCACTCTATGAGGCTTTGCTTCGTTGAGTTCCTGCTTAAGTGGTATGACGGTAATGGATCAGAGTTCATGCCTTTAACGCTGAAGATAGAGAGGTATGTGCCCATAGGTAGGGTTAAGTAGGACTCGCTAAGGCGGATCTAGAGTGGGGGTTGAATTAGAGTTCTCAGTGCCAATACTTTAAAATCCTTTCATAAAGTATTATTGAGGTGTTTAGGGTAGTGTCAGCCGATGTCACATCGCTCTTTAACCCCTCGGTTATTGCATCACTTGGGGCTGCGTTAGGGGTTGCTGGCGGGGTAGCCGGCTCCTCGATAGGGATAGGGAAGGCTGCCTCAGCAGGTCTTTCGGTAGTGTCTGAAGACCCAGGGACCTTCAAACAAGTGCTCATCCTGTCCTCTCTTCCCATGACCCAGACCTTCTACGGTCTTATCTTCGCCTTACTTAACCTAACGTCTATCCTGCCTGGCATCGCTGAGATGACCTGGGCTAAGGCCGGTGCCTTCCTGGGGGTTGGTTTGTTCGTGATGTTTGCCGAGCTCTTCTCGGCGTGGTATCAGGGGGTTATCTGTATGTCAGGCATAGTTGAGTTGCCGAGAGCTGGTGGGAGGATGCTCGTGCCTTCGATGATCCTCGCGGCTTACGTGGAGATGCTCGGCATCCTCGGGATGGTCTTAGGCTACTTACTACTCTTAATAGTTTCAGGTTCGCCTATCTAGCGTTAGATTTGGTTGAGGAGGGAGTCATGAGTCTGGAGTCGCTTAGAGAGGAGGTCTTAAGGAGAGCAAGAGCTAGGGCAGAGGCCTTGGTTAAGGAGGCTGAGGGGGAGGCCAGGCGAATCCTCGAGGAGGCCAGGAGGGATTACTCAAGGAGATATGAGCTGGTTAAGGGGTCTGAGTTGAGAGAGCTACGTGACGAGCTGTCTAAGAAAGTTAGCGAGAAATCCATGGAGCTTAACATGGAGCTGCTTAAACTGAAGAACGGGTTAGTTAGTGATTTAATGGATAGTGCTTTAAAGACTCTTCACGAAGTCCCTGAAGATCTGAGGAGGGAGTCGCTGAAGAGATTGATTAAGGAGTGCGTTGAGGGAGGCCTGCCTGAGCAGGGGATAAGACTGAGGGTTGTTGAGAGGGATTCGTCCTTGGTTAAGGAGGTGGTGAGGGAGTTAAGGCTTGAGGACAGGGTTACTGGGGTTGAGTTACTCCCCCCTAAATACGTGGGGGGCGTGTTCGTCGAGTTCGGGAACGGGTCCTTGGGGATAGATAACACTTACTTAACCAGGCTTGAGAGGGTTGCTCCACACCTCTATAGGAGACTTAGGGAGGAAGTCTTCGGGGATTAAACAGTGCTCCAGACAGACAATGACGGAGTTTTCTTCAACCGCATGAGGCTACACCTCCATAAAACCCTGACTCCGAGCAAGGTAGGGGTTCTTCACGAGGTAGCTACCTACACGTTCACAGATCTCCTGACAGCCCTACAGTGCTTTGAAGCGGGTTCATGCGTGGCTAGGGAGCTTCGTGCTGAAACCCCCTTATCGCGTGAGGGGATTTACAGTAGATTGCTTAAGTGTTGGGAGGGGGTCTTGAGGAATGAGATTCGTTTAATCAAGCCATCAGACTGTGTGAAGGACGTGTTCGACCTGTATATCGGCAGGTACGTTCTAAACGATCTTACAGGCATCCTGAGTGCTGGGGTTAAGGAGACCGTTTATTTAAGTGCACAGGCCGCGAAGGCGTTAAGAGAGGCCTCTGAAGTCAGTGAATTGCTCTCTATACTGGCTGGAAGCGGGCTTAACGTGGGTTTCATAACCGATGTACTCGAGAAACACAGGGGTCTCAGGGTAGGTGAGTTAGACGTCCGTAAGTTGGTTAAGGA
>JAWBLQ010000073.1:0-3980 GCA_038830105.1 Zestosphaera sp.
GCTTTTATTTAAGAAGCTCTTTAGTTATTGGTTGGTCGTGATGAGTGTTAAGACGTCCTTCCTTAATTCAAAGACTGTTAGGAGGGATGGAGTAGCTAAGGTTAAGGGCTTCCTCAAGTTCGTTAATGACATGGAGGTTCCAGGTATGCTCATAGGCAGGATTGTTAGAAGTCCCTACGCCTTCGCGGATATAAAGAGCTTCGACGTGAGTGAGGCTGAGAGGCTAGGTGCTGTAGTTTTAACCCCTGATGAAGTCCCTCAGAAGCTGTTTAACCCTAGGTTGGTGAGCGTGGATGAAGTGACGTTTAAGGACCACATGGTCTTGACTAAGAGACCTAGGTACGTAGGAGATCCGATAGCAGCGGTCGCGGCGCCTACCGAAGAGCTAGCTCAGAGGGCTGCTGAGTTAATCAAGTTCGATTTAGAGAAGGTCTACAGCCCGTTGCTTGATCCGTTTGAGGCGACGGATCCTAATGTCCCACTAGTTCATGAAAGGATTATGAAGGGTAGTGAGTGGGTTGAGGTTAGGAACAACGTTGCAACCGCGCTTAACTACTTTGAAGGAGATGTGGATAAGGCGTTCGAGGAGGCTGACATAGTTATAGAGAGGTTCTTCAGAACCGGTAGGAGGTACCACATGCAGTTAGAGCCTAAAGCCGTCTTATGCGTTCCTGAGGTGGACGGTAAGGTAACGATATACGCAACTACTCAGACCATACATAACACGAGGATCCTCATACATCAGATATTCGACATACCGTTGAGCAAGATAAACGTGGTTAAGATCCCTATAGGCGGTAGTTTCGGCTCGAGTATACAGACGAACGTGCTCGTCCCCATAGCCGTGGCACTCTGTCTTAAAGCCAAGAAGCCCGTTAAACTAACGTACACTAGAGAAGAGGATATGCTTGATCACTCAAACTTCACCTTCCACTTCAGGATGAAGATAGGCGCTAAGAAAGACGGAACGCTTGTAGGCGCTGAGTTCGAGAACATCCTTGACATAGGCGCTCATCAAATCCAGCCTTACCCACTCCTCGGGACTTCCCTCGGGTGGTTTGTGTCACTCTATAAATGGAGAAACATAAGGTACGTAGGCAGGGCCGTCTACACTAACAAGGTACCTGGCTGTGCTCTAAGAGGTTATGGAGCGCCTGAAGTGACCTGGGCTGTCGAGGTTATGATGGATGAACTGGCTGAGAAATTAGGGATAGACCCTGTCGACTTAAGACTTAAGAACTACGTCGGTCTAGGCGATGTGTTTTGGGGTCAGGGTCCCACCGTGAGGTCTGTGATTAAGTCTGACGGGGTTCCAGAGCTACTTAAGAGAGGCAGGGAGTTAATAGGTTGGGACAGGAGAGGGAGACCTGAGGAGAAGGGAGGAAGGTTTAGAAGAGGTATAGGCGTCGGTAGGGGTTTCCACACCTCAGGGGCTGGAGGACCTATATCAGGTGAGGTAATTGATTACTCCGGCGCTGTTCTGAAGTTGAACGAGGATGGAACTCTCGACTACATAACAGCGCTTCAGGATCACGGTGGGGGGACCCTGGACGCCCACATTAAATTAATAGCTGAGGAGTTAGGCGTGCCCCCCACCTTGATAAACCTAGCTACAGCAACTACTGAGAACACTCCATATGACGTCTGCACACACGCGTCGAGAGGCACCTACGTCGGGGGGGAGGCTGCTAGGAGGGCGGCGCAGATAGTCAAGCAAAGAATACTTGAGTATGCCACCAGATTACTGAGTAGGGTTGTCAACCCAGAGGCGTTGAAGATTAAGTACGACGAGGAACTCAAGCAGGCCGTCATATTCGTTGAGGGATCTCCAGAAGTGAAAATAACCTTGAAGGATCTGGCTAGAGCGGCGTGGCAGAGGAATTGGGGTACCGTAGCGGGTGTCGTGACTTACAGAGCAACGTCAGCACCCCCTAGCTTTACAGTATATTACGTTGAGGTGGAGGTTGATACGTGGACAGGTAAGGTGAGGCCAGTTAGGGTGGTTGCCGGAGCTGATGTGGGGACCCCTATAAATAGGGATTTCGTGGAGGGGCAACTTCACGGGGGTTTCGCCATGGCTTGGGGCATGGCCTTCGTCGAGGACACTCCATACAACCCTGAGACAGGCGAGCTCCTGAGTAGAGGTCTCATAACGGACTATAAGATACCGACCACGCAGGACATCCCACCGCTGGATGAGTTCAAGGTTATAATCGCTAACACGTACGAGCCCACAGGGCCTTTCGGGGCTAAGGGCTTAGGTGAGGCCGCCATGAACCCGGCTGTAGGAGCTATAGCGAATGCCATCTACAACGCTGTAGGGGTGAGGGTCTACGAGTTACCCATGACCCCGGAGAAGCTCCTTAAAGCCATTAAGGAGAGGGGGAGGTGAACGTTCATGACATTCAACGTGAGGTCTGTTCCCGTGAACTTAAGGAACACACACATAATACCTTTCAGCTTCCAGTACTTCGAGCCTAAGAACCTTAATGAAGCCCTACGTCTGCTTAAGGAGCTCGGCTCAGAGGCTAAGATCCTTGCAGGAGGCACTGACCTCCTGGTTAAGATGAAGATGCGCTTAGTTGAACCAAAGTACTTAATAAACATTAAAAGGATTAGCGATTTGAGATATGTAATCGCTGAGGGTCCTTCGTTGAGGATAGGCGCTTTAACTACCTGGAGAGATCTTGAGAGGTCTGAGTTGATTAAGGAGGAAGTACCGGCGCTTTACGATGCGGTTAAGACTATGGGCGGCGTTCAAGTCAGGAATATGGCTACTATCGGTGGTAATTTATGTAATGCGTCGCCCGCGGCCGACTCAGCCCCACCACTCCTAGTACACGAAGCAAAAGCAAGACTAACAAGCCTAGAAGGATTCAGGGAAGTGAGTCTTGAGGAGTTCTTCACAGGCCCCGGGGGCACTGTTATGAGACCTGATGAATTACTTCAGGAGGTCGTTATACCTAGAAGGAGATCCAAGGGTTCCTCCTTCATTAAGATCAGCAGGGTTTCTATGGATCTAGCTATAGCTAGTGCCTCAACTTACGTCGAGGTTGATGGAGATTTCATAACGAACGTGAGGGTGGCTCTAGGCTCAGTGGCGCCCAGACCTATCAGGACTAGGCGATGTGAGGCGGCTTTAACTGGGAGGAGGATTGATGAAAGCACGTTAAGAGAGGTAGCTGAGATCGTAGCTAGTGAGATAAGCCCTATAGACGATGTTAGGAGCACAGCGTGGTTCAGGAGAGAAGTCTCTAAGACGCTGGTTTTCGACTCACTCATGAAATCCTTAAGCAGGGCGAGGTGATGAGAGTTGGTTAGAATTAAGTTTAAAGTCAATGGCGAGATGAAGTCGCTTGAAGTCGAGCCGAATGAACTGTTAATAAATGTATTGAGGAACCGCTTGGGTTTAACAGGGATCAAGTACGTGTGCGGGATAGGTGAATGCGGGGCATGCACTGTAATGCTTGACGGCGAGCCCGTGCTTTCATGCTTGATGTTGGCAGTAGACGTCGATGGCAAGGAGATCGTGACTGTCGAAGGTTTGACCACTGGCGATGAATTAAGCGAGGTTCAGAAAGCGTTCATCGATGAAGGAGCGGTTCAATGTGGATTCTGCACGCCGGGCTTCTTAATTATGAGCGAGTATCTACTGAGAGAAAAACCTAAACCCACTGAAGAGGAGATTAAGGAATACTTAAGAGGGAATCTATGTAGGTGCACTGGATACGTCAACATTATTAGAGCCGTCAAGAAAGCTAGCGACCTAAAACAACAAACATTGAACGCCGACTTCCCGCAGTGAGTCACGCGCTAAGTTTATTAGCTTTAACCTACTTCTTTATATTGACGCAGTGATGTTCGCACTAATTATAGCTGGCGGATATGCCTCCAGACTTAGGCCATACTCTGATACCCTACCTAAGAGTCTAATGGAGTTAGAGCAAGGCGTGACTCTATTAGATTACATCACCAACGTT
>JAWBLQ010000073.1:3990-6850 GCA_038830105.1 Zestosphaera sp.
GAGACAAGACCTCGTTGACGTGTTTAGCTAGGTTATACGTGAAACCTACTTACTGTCACTGTTAGTAGCTTCAGTAGGGATCGCATCCGCGTTGCTTGTCTTCACAGGTAATTTATATGTAGGCGCATTACTGGCCTTGACCTCTTCAATACTTGATGGTGTTGATGGTTAAGTGGCTAGACTCTTTAGATCGAGCTCTAGATATGGTGCACTTCTTGACAATACATTAACAGATTAGTTGACACTGTGTTGATAGCCGCGATAGCTCACCGCGTGATTATCAGCAATGCATTAATATCTACAGAGGTGGCGATCACGATATCCGCGTTAGCTATACTGGGTTCCAGTTACGTAAGTTATGTGAGTCACTCTCTCGAGGATAGAGAAGTAGTTAATAATTTAAGGCTCTCATTCCCCTAGGCCACGAGGGACGTTAGATTGTTAGTCTTTGCATTAGCTATATGTCTTAATTACCCTGAGTTGGAACTCCTATACGTAGCAATGTCTTCATGGTTATTTGTGATTAGACTTATATACAAACCAACTCAAACCCTGAGCACGTTTAAGCGACCTACTATATTTAGAGCGTATGGTAAGGGGTCTCCTCTTCCACAGGTCTCAACATCAGTAAAAGTGATAGTCGAAGACGTCGTCAAGAACTCTCTACTCCTGGTTTCGGCAACCTACCTAACTACATTAGCATTGCAGAAACTCTCTATATACAGAAGCATTGAATACCTAGACGTGTTGTCTAAGGCGGTCTTAGTTACCGGCGTTACTGTGATTGTTTACTTCACCTTGAGGACTACTCAGGGAATATTAGCAATGGTTCCGACATTGAAGGGGAGAATAGCAAGGATCTTATGAACGACTCCAACGGTTTACGAGAAGCTAGCGTTGAAGAGCGTTTCAGTGTTCATAGTCATCCTCACAGAGCTATTCGTTCATTCAGGGCTGGCAAATCTCGAAGCGCCTGCATACGTCCATGACTTAGTGGACTACCTACTAAAGTTCATTGTAATTATTCTCTCTATAACCATTGCCATGGACTTGTTTAGAATCTTCAAGAAATATATTCAGTGAGTATCTCACGTTTTATATACTCTACCTTAACTAGTTCTTAGGTGTTAACGTGGGGATCTCGGTAGCCAACGTTAAAGTGAAGAAATTCATAGATATTCTGATGTACGTAGTTGACTTCGTGATTCTAGGGACTCTAGGTGTTATGATATTCATAACGCTGTATTACCTTGTACGAGATCTTGGCATGCTTGTGTCATACACGTCAACCGTTAATGAGCTGAAGCTAATTGTCGACTATATACTTCTCCTCTTCATATTTTCAGAGTTACTCAGAAGCGTCTTGGCTGTCAGAGGTGAGGAGTACTTACTGGTTTTAATGGAGACAGCAGTAGTCGTAGCGATTCGAGAAATATTCATATCAGTAATCTCGAAGACCACTATGGATTTACTGATCAGTGCTGTAGCCCTCGTAGCGGTCATAGCAGGCCTATGGTTAGTGAAATCTAAAGTCTACATTAAGAGAGCAAGAGAATACCGGGTCTTAGCCTCCTAGCTAAATTGTTTAAGCACGATAACTGATTCAACACGATCAAGAACTTGCTCTTAATAACACGTAGATTTCATGGTTAGGATTAAAAACTCAAGATACAACCCTACAACCCCCTAATGAGAGGGCTATAACACCTGGAACACACCCTTCAAGGGGTTAGTGAGGTAGGCCTTGCTGTGTTTTAGTCCCAGCTTAACTAGAGCCTCAGCGACTCTCACGGTTACTAGCGTAGGGTCTATGACGGGAACTCCGATTAGCTCTGTTAACTCCTTGCCTAACCCTATGTACCCGCTGCAACCTAGGACGATCACTTCAGCGGCGAATTCGTTGACGGCCCTCCGTGCTTCATCTAGGAGAGCCTTCTTAACCTTATCTAAATCCTTTCTCAGATCTAGAACCCTCACGTCTATGCCTGAAGCGTAGACTACCCTCTTCTCAAGACCTAACTCCACGGCTTTCTTGTAGTAAGCGATCCTAGAGTATCTACCTGTAGAGATAACAGCGATTCTATAGCCAAGCAGGAGGGCTGAGGTCATGGAGGTCTCGCCGATGCCTAACACCAGACTCTCAGAGGCCTCTCTAGAGGCTCGAAGCCCGGGATCGTCAAAGCAGTTAATTATTACAACGTGAAAACCTTCTTTAGATGCTTTAATCACTTCCTCGATGACGTAGGGAGCGGCTAAATCTCTATCACACTCGTGCTCTATAGCGGGCGGCCCCCTCGTTAAAGACCTCACCACCACAAGAACGTCAGGGGATACGACCTCCTTAACGTGTGCTAGCGTGAGTTCATCCCATATGTTAGTGCTAACGGGGTTTAGTATGAGCATCCTTAACTGCCGCATAGAAGCATCTCACCTGGAGGTCTTCAGTTGAGCGGCTAACTCCTTAAGCTCTGGATGGATGTATTCACCCTCCTCTATGATTTTCTCTTCATCACCCCAGACAGTCGGGCTCAGGCATATTCCATCTGTATGTGATGATGCAGGGCCTAGCCTGCCCATGAACGTTGACGACTGCGACCCCAGACCCCATTCAACCACCCCCCAGACCCTCTCGTCCTCAAGTATGTTTCCGGTGAGTTTCGCACCTGGGTTGCACCCGTACGAGAGGTGAGCAACGTTGAACATTCCCTCATCGTTAAATGATCCAAGCCATCTTTCAAACATTCTGGCTTCTGAACCTCCCTCTATTCTACGTACCTTTCCTTCCTTTATGAGGAGCTTCACAGGGTTCTTAAGGAGCCCTAGCTCCTCCGGAGGCCAGAGAGATCCGTCAAACACTAAC
>JAWBLQ010000074.1:0-6740 GCA_038830105.1 Zestosphaera sp.
TTATATCAGCAAAACGCATGGGTTTTTTGGCTAACAGCCTAAGAATTTTAACCCGCAAAGGATGTGACACAGCCTCAAAGAGGTCATTTGAACTCATGCATCATCACACTAATAGCGAGAACGTCAAATATAATTCTATCAGCATTGACTAATAAGGCAACAATCCTTGACAAAGCTTACGTCTTCACTAGAGATGAATACATGTCAATGCTCTTTTATCAGCTCTTAACAGAAACAGAAGTTATTCGGAAGTTTTAATGTTGTTTGTTGTTAGTAATTAACCTGATTTATACGGCTCTATCAGATACGATTTTATACGTGTTTCTTTAGGCATAACTGCCCTCACATACTATCAGAATCTAGAAACATGGATACGCTGTAAGGAAAGACATCTGCAACATAATTGAAGAAACCTGCGTTTGAACGTATGTGACGCCCTACGAGAGGACGAGTAGCGAGGACGTGATACCACGAGCCTTAGTTAAGCTTATAACTTCCTTAAAATTAGTTCTGTAGGTAGTGGGCATGCCTAGGTATAAGACGGTGGATCAGATACAGAGGATAATGAACGATTTAGAGCATGTGAGGAACATAGGTATAATAGCTCATGTAGATCACGGTAAAACAACCACATCCGACGTCCTACTAGCAGCTGCAGGTATAATATCCGCTAAAGTGGCTGGGGAGGCACTGGCTCTTGACTACCTTGACGTCGAACAGAAAAGAGGTGTTACCGTTAAAGCCGCGAATATAAGCCTCTATCACGAGTTAGGGGGTAGGAGCTACGTCGTAAACCTCATTGACACACCCGGCCACGTTGATTTCTCGGGCAAGGTCACGAGGTCTCTGCGCGTCCTTGATGGCGCGATAGTAGTCGTCGATGCCGTAGAAGGAGTGATGACGCAAACAGAAACAGTACTCAGGCAATCCCTTGAGGAGAGAGTGAGACCGCTTCTCTTCATAAATAAAATAGACAGACTCATAAAAGAGCTGAAGCTGTCGCCTCAGGAGATACAGAAGAGGTTTGTGGATATTATAAAGGAGGTCAATAGACTTATAATGGAGAATGCTGATCCTGAATTCAGGGAGAAGTGGGTTTTAGACGTTTCGAAGGGTCAGGTGATTTTCGGCTCTGCGAAGGATAAGATAGGGTTAACAGTTCCTCACGCTCAGAAGAAAGGCGTTAACGTGATGGACTTGATTAAGGCTTACGAGGACGGTAGGGAGGCCGTGGAGGAGTTCCAGAAGATAGCGCCGTTGCATGAGACCCTCCTAGAATCAGTGATCACTAACGTGCCTAATCCCATGGAGGCGCAGAGGTACAGGATCCCGAAGATATGGAAGGGCGATATAAATACGGAGCTGGGCAGAGCCATGATAGAGGTTGACGCGAAGGGACCCATAGTCTTTATGATCAACGATATGAGGCTGGATCCACATGCAGGCTTTGTGGCTACTGGAAGGGTTATGTCTGGTACTTTAAGGTCTGGCGGAGAGGTCTGGTTAGTTAACTCAAGAACGCCGCAGAAAGTGCTTCAAGTCTCGCTTTACATGGGCCCGTTTAGAGAGCAAGTGGAATTCGTCTCAGCAGGCAATATAGGTGCTGTGTTAGGGCTAGATAAAGCTAGAGCCGGTGAGACCGCGGTTGATTTGAGGTTCAAAGACGTGGCGGCACCCTTCGAAAGACTTAGGTACGTAACCGAACCTGTTGTGACCATGGCAGTGGAGCCTAAGAAGACTCAGGATCTAACGAAACTCATAGACTCTCTGAGGAAGATGGCTATAGAGGATCCGAATCTAATAGTTAAGATAAATGAAGAGACAGGTGAATATCTTTTGGCCGGTATGGGGCCTCTGCATCTGGAGATCACTTTAACGTTGCTTAAAGAAAATTACGGTATAGAAGTTGACACAACGCCACCCATAATAGTGTACAGAGAGGCTATAAGAACCCCGTCCCAGGTTCTTGAGGGTAAGTCGCCGAACAAACATAATAAGTTCTACGTAAGTGTTGAGCCTCTTAACGATGAAACCATCTCACTCATTCAGCAAGGAGCGGTAACTGAGAACATGGACTCGAGAGAGATGGCAAGGGTTCTAAGGGATCAGGCTGGATGGGATTACGATGAGGGTAAGAAGATATGGGCGATTGACGAAGGGATCAACGTCTTCGTTGACATGACTACCGGTATCCAATACCTAAGGGAGATCAAAGACACTGTAATACAGGGTTTCAGACTAGCCATGAATGAAGGCCCGCTTGCTATGGAGAGGGTGAGAGGCGTGAAAGTAATTCTTCACGACGCTGTTGTTCATGAGGATCCAGCACACAGAGGACCAGCACAGATATTCCCAGCTATCAGAAACCCTATCTACGCCGGTATGTTGCTCTCTAAGCCGACCCTTCTAGAACCAATACAAAAGATGGATGTTAGAGTCCCCATGGATTTAATGAGCTCAGCAGTCTCAGTTATCACTAAGAAGAGAGGTAGGGTCTTAGACGTGATAACCCTCAGTGGCAACGTAGCGAGAGTTATAGCTGAAATACCGGTAGCAGAGTCTCTGGATCTCGCCAATGACCTAAGATCAGCCACTGCCGGCAGGGCTTTCTGGGGTACTGAATTCAGTAGATGGTCACCAGTTCCTGAGTCCTTACTACCTGACATAACTGCTCGGATAAGACAGAGGAAGGGGCTGAAGCCAGAGCCGCCGAGACCTGAGGACTTTATATCTCCCTACTAAACAAGGTTTCCTAATGTTTACAGCGTACCTACGCGTATATTAAAAGGGCTTCGTTCCCCTTAGCAACCACCTTATAGCCTCTCTTAACGCCTCTTTAGATGTTAAAGTGGGGTGCCATCCTAAACTCATTAACCTCCTAACGTCAAGCAACATGAACTTAACATCCCCTATCCAACCCCTACCATCAGGGGTTGCTGGTGTATACACGTAAGTTACTTTATCTAACCTCATCTCTTCAACTACTAAATCGGCTATCTCCCTGACTGATACCCAGTCAACATTACCTACGTTGTAAACCTCGTAATACCTTCCCGCGTTTCTAAGATGTTTAAGTGCCTTATCCATTCCTGTTATGAGGTCTCTGACGTGTAGATAGGATTTCCTCTGGGTTCCGTCACCTAGGATCTCAAGTCTCTCTGAGTTGTTCTTCAACTTCTCAATGAAATCTATCACGACCCCGTGAGTTTGCCTGGGACCAACTATATTCGCGAACCTTAAGATTAACGACCTAATACCATACGTTGTACTATAGGTCATCACCAGGTTCTCTGACATGAGCTTAGAGACCCCGTAAATAGATATCGGTTTCGTTGGATAATTCTCTGGAGTTGGGAGAACATCTGCGTCACCGTAAACTGTTGAGGAGCTGGCAAAGACTAACTCCTCCACATCTCCAATTCTACATCCCTCAAGCACATTGAAAGTGACTATGACGTTCTCCTCGAAATGTATTCGCGGCTCAGTTGTAGATATCCTGACTTCAGGATTTGCCGCAAAATGGTAAACGACATCAACGTCTCTAAAGAGGGATTTAAACCCTTCATCAAACACTTTTAAATCCTTAATTAGGAGCTTCGCTTTACCACCTTCTAACGCGGGCTTGATATTTCCCAACCTGCCTGAGCTTAGATTATCCACGACAAACACTTCATAGCCTTCATTTACCAGGCTTTCAACTACGTGAGAGCCTATGAAGCCAGCCCCGCCTGTAACTATAGCCTTCATCAACGCATCCTATCAAGTTTTCGAGGCGCTGATTAATAAGGGTGCTATGTTCGAGGCAATCACGTCAACCACGTTTAAGATAGTGTCTAAGGAGCTCCTTGAAGGATCCTTGAACTTAATCATCACGTGGTTACCCTTCAGCATTACGTTAAGCTCGCTGGAGAGCTCCTTAGGTAAGGACGATATTATGTTGACGAAGCTGACGTTCTTGACCCCGAGGCATATTCTCAAAGTGTGTCCTAACTCCGTCTCTAGGACCACCATCCCAACACCGTCCTCCCTACATAATCTGGTCAAGAGGTCGTAAGTCAGGGGCTTCAGTAACCAGTAATTATCCTTAATGACCTGCTTATCAAAGCTACGTGATATCACCGCAACTCTTAAGGGTCCGTAGGGGATCAGGTTATCGCTTTTCAGCAATTCGTCAATGAGCTTTAAGGCCTCATCGTGCTTGGCGGCTTCTCTTTCTATTTCAGCATTCAACTTGTATAGCTTCGTACGTATCACGTTTGTGAAGTAGATATAGAGGGTGTTTGAGAAGTCGGTTGAGTTGTAGTTCATCTTAACGGCTTTGACCAATGCCTTACCAACTTTACTCATTTCACTAACTCGCCCAGTTGCGTAAGAGATGACGTCCTTAAGCAGCTGATCAGGGATCTCTGCCACCGTGTTTAGAGTCTCAACGTACTCTAAGACTGTCTGGGTTAGTGTGCTCGTCTCTGAGAGACTCATAAGAACCTCCCCCTTACCTGACTCATCGTACTTAGTCACTATACCAAGTCTCTTCTCGGGGACTACCTGAAACCCTATTGTATTTGTTAAACTTACGGTTTGAGAAGGTGTTAGCCCGACAGCGTAGCTCTTGATTATTTTTACGGGGTTTCTCACAGTCTGAGGTACGAACTCTATAAAGACCCTAACTCCCTTGCTGGTCAAGACGTTTGAAAGTATTGCTGTAGCTAGGACTTCATCAAGCCCTACTCTAGTGTATATCGACGTGCTCTGGCCTGCCAAATTCTCAACTTCACCTCTACGGCTTCATAGTTACTATCTGAGTAACACGGACTCACTTATAAACCTAAATAAAGCTTTTTAAGTATTCCCCCTTGAACACTACAGGGGGGTAACGTATGGGATATGTAGAAGGTTTCATTTTAGCAGTTGCGTTAATTGCCATAGCTTACGCGTTGATAACGTCTTATAAAGTGCTTAAGGAACCTAAAGGGTCTGGTAAAATGATTGAAATCCACGAGTTTATTAAGGAGGGAGCTAGAGCATATCTTAAGAAGCAATACACGGTGATATTCAGCATAGCCGTAGCGCTGGCGATTCTCCTGGCGGTATTCGGAACCCTCAGGATGTCCCTGAGTTACGTTTTAGGAGCTCTTTCCTCAGTAATCGCCGGCTACGTAGGTATGAGAATAGCCGTGAACTCAAACGTACGAACAACCAACGTGGCCGCGGAGAAGGGCCTCAATAAGGCGCTCAGGCTAGCGTTTAACGGGGGTCTTGTAATGGGCTTAATGACTGCTGGCGTGGGGTTATTATTAGTAGCTCTTCAGTACGTGATGTATGGTGAAAGCGTCGAGGCCGTAAACGATATAATAGGATACAGTTTCGGCGCTTCCTCAGTCGCTCTCTTCGCGAGAGTCGGCGGGGGTATTTACACTAAAGCAGCCGACATAGGATCTGACTTAGTCGGTAAGGTCGAGGTCGGGATACCTGAGGACGACCCCAGAAACCCGGGCGTCATAGCTGATAACGTCGGCGATAACGTCGGCGATGTAGCTGGGATGGGGGCCGATCTCTTCGAGTCGTATGTAGGTGCGATAATCTCTACTATGATCATCGCATCCACTCAGTTAAGAGGGCTCGGTACTTACTCCTGGGTCAGCTTTGCTTTAATCCCCATGCTGGTTGCTGCAGCCGGGGTGATAGCTTCTATACTATCCTCGTTTACCGTGCGTACTAGAGAGGGTGGTGATCCCTCAAGACCGTTGACGTTAGCCACAATAACCGCTTCAATCCTCATAGCAATCATATCAGTGTTCACGATAACGCAACTGATCAGCGGAGAGCTAGGGTTCAGGGTCTGGGCGGTCGTCATCGCTGGATTAATAGCAGGCGTCGCGATAGGTCTAACAAGCGATTATTTCACTAACGCGAGGTACTCTCCAGTCAAGAGGGTTGCTAAGATGTCCGAGGCAGGACCGGCGTTAACAATTCTCACAGGCTTCGCTTACGGGCTTCTAAGCGCTTTCATTCCAGCACTCATGATTTCAATAGCCTCGCTACTATCCTTCCTCGTGCTGTGGTTACCTACACAGGAATTCTGGCTTGGTATTTACGGGGTTGCTCTATCAGCTGTTGGTATGTTATCGCTAACAGGAGTCGTCGTTAGTGCTGACGCTTACGGACCTATAACTGATAATGCAGCTGGCATAGCCGAGCAGGCAGGCTTAGGCGATGAAGTGCGCACGGTAACTGATAAGCTTGACGCAGCCGGTAACACTATGAAATCCGTCAGCAAAGGGTTTGCCATAGGGTCTGCAGCCTTGACGGCCCTAGCTTTCATAGGGGCTTACGCCTCAGTACTTCAGTACTACACCGGTGTAGAGCTAACTACGTTGTTCCAGAATCTGACAGTGCTAGATGCCAAGCTTATTTCAGGCATGTTTATCGGTGTGGTAATGCCAGCGGTGTTCACAGCTGTAGTGATCCTAGCCGTAAGCGACGCCGCCTTCGTCCTTATCGAGGAGATAAGGAGGCAGTTCAGGGAGAAACCTGGGATACTTGAATTTAAGGAGAGGCCTGATTACGGGAGAGCTGTAGCCATAGTAACGACTTACGCGATAAAGAGGCTCATTCTACCCGGGTTGATAGCAATCGCAACCCCGCTTATAGTAGGTTTTACTCTAGGGCCTCACGGATTAGCCGGTATGTTGCTCGCGGCAACTATCTCTGGATTACTGTTAGGACTCTTTCAAGGCAAC
>JAWBLQ010000075.1:0-6628 GCA_038830105.1 Zestosphaera sp.
CGATATCAATATCAAGTTGCCTCCCATCCACGTACTCCCTAATTACTCTGTAGTTCTCTTCATCGATTTTCAGTATCCTCGGGGTTTTAAAGGAACTCCATCCTGCATTAAAGAAATCGAGCTCTCTTCTAAGTCTCTCCCTGGGGTTAAAAGCGAATGGATAGATAGGACTTAGAAGAGCCGTCACAGGAAACCACTTAATCGAGGACTTCTCGCTCCAGAAGCTCTTTAACACGTACTTACCCTCAGCAGTCTCAACCACCTCTGACTGTGAGATCAGCCTATCCAGCAAGCCGCCTAGGTTAAGCCTACTCAAGCAGTTACACCTGACCAAATAATTTATTACCGTTTAACTATTAAGTTTCTAGGTGGATGCTGTGGCTTACTACCAAAGTAAGAAGCAGGTAATTGTTACAATGATATACTCACAGGTACTCATATTCTCGCTATCGGTCGTTAATGTCTTCTACCCTCAGTACTACCAGCAAATCTTCCTAGTGTTCTTCCTAGCGGCTATAATGTTTACTGCCTGGAGCGTCAGGAAGACTAGAGTAGGGGCTAAGGTCTCTCCGGAGGAGGTGAGGGCCGGCAGGCTGCTTTTCAAGGCTTCAAGAAACGACACGACGGAACTCCAGAGGGTTGACACGGAGCTGATGGCTGAATTGAAGCCAATGCTCAAGGTTTCAGCTTTGAACTTAGTCGTACTCCCGATATTCCTCATTTGGTATTGGGTGTACTTCCCCTACGTGAATACATTATCGATTGCTGAGGCGAGTGAGTATAGGTTCCTGGCGTACTTGGTAGGTTATGAGGTTCCTTTTGTCTTCATTCATGCGATAAACCTGATGACTAGGAAGTTAGTTAGGACGTTTGTTCAAGTGATATCCGAGTACGAGATTTACGATAAAGGGATGTTAGGCATTGGAGTCTCGTTGAAATTCCCGTTGAGTAGTGAGCAGTACAAGGTTGAACTTAACTCGAAGAGGATGTTCGTGGATCTCATCCACACATCGAGCAGTAGAGCCGCTGTTAAGTTCAGGCTATACAGTAAGAACCCTGAAAGGGTCTATGAAATACTTAAGAGATACGGGCTGTTATCCACGTATAGATCCTGAACCCCGACCTCGCGACTGAAAGCCTTATCCTTCAGGGAGAGAAAGTCTGCTCTCACTCATTAAGGGTAGGTCTTATAACGTCCTGGCGTTAAAGAGTGTTGTCTGGTAGGTGTTAAATGATGCGTGGAGAGGCGTTGTCACCTCTGAAGCTTCTGGAGGTGATAGGTATGTATAAGGAATTCAGTAACGTCCTAGATATCCACAGAATAATATACTCGTTGCAGAGTGAGAAAGGGTTCAGACTAGGCTACAGCTTCGTGATGTACTCCTTCGGCCCTTACTCCAGAGACCTCGAGGATGACTTGAAGATACTTGAGCAAGTAGGGTTAATCACTGTGGAGAGCAGTAAGGGGGGAACAGTTATTAAACTCAGCGGTAAGGGAGCTGCTCTTCTAAGTAACGCGAGTGATGTAAAGTCTGGGTAACTTGTTTTTAAGACCTGACGAATATTAATCCTAGGTGTTTTGATGGGTTCCGCACACAAGATGTTGAGGAGTAGTGAAAGGACTGTAGTACTAGCTGTGAACTCACCGCCGCCAGACATAGCGCAGCTTGACACGTTCCTGAATACAGCCAGTGACTTCATCTCAGGCGTTAAAGTAGGGCTACCCTACATACTTAGATACGGTCTTAAGGGTGTAAGTAACTTGATCAGCAGATGTAGGGGTTCTTACTACTTCCTCGCTGATTTGAAGCTAGCTGACATAGATGAGGTCATGGTAGCCACGGTTAACGAAGTGTTTAACGCTGGTTTTAACGGGGTGGTCGCACACGCGTTCGTCGGTTACAGAGGGGCTTTAGAGCCTGTGTCAGCACGTGTGAAGGATCTGGGGATGGATCTATTCCTGCAGGTCTCCCTACCGCATGAAGGATCTGGGGAGGTGCTTGATCCATCGTATCCATTAGTAAGAAGCGTCTTGAACGTGACCGGCGCTTCAGGACTCGTGGTCCCGGCGAGCAAGAGACTGATCATCAATGATTTAAGGAACCTCTTCGGCAGAAAGTACGTGATCCTCGCTTCAGGGATCCTCAGGATGGGTGCACGACCAGGCGAGGGTCTTTGCGCAGGCGCCGATGCGGAGATCGTCGGAAGGGCGATAACGTTAGCTGTCAACCCAGAGGAGGCAGTCAAGGAGATCGTGAGTTCTCAGAGGGAGTACCTTGAGAGCAGGAGGGCTGAGTGCGTGCGGAGATAGGTTCTTTACGAGCTTTATAATTCCTTAGAGCATAACTTAGTTAGAGGTCGTAAAATGGTAACTAAGGTGAAGGTTATCAAGAGGTATGAGAGCGAGGGTAAGCATCTCCTCATAGGCCTGCCGGGAATGGGGAGGGTTGGTTATGTGTCGATCAACTACATCCTCGAGAAAGTTGGGGGTGATTTAGTTGCTGAGCTCTACTCAACGACTTTCCCTTCCCAGCTGGTTGTTAATAAGCGAGGACTCTCTTCCCTCTTTATAGGGAGGCTCTACGACTCTGGTGATTTCCTAGTGTTTACTGGTGAGACACAGCCTCAAAGCTCGGATGGTCAGCATGAGATATGCGTCGAACTACTGGATCACTTAGCAAGTAAGGGGTTGCCTGCGTCAATCATAGCTACAGCGGCTTACGTAGTGCCTGAGTTCAGCAATGAGAGGAAGGTCTTCGTTGCCGGTAACGACGAGGGATTCATCAACGAGCTCAGCAGGTTAGGCGGCAACGTTCTTGAGGAAGGCGTCATCACAGGGGTTAACGGAGTTGTGATTGGCTGGGCATCCTATTACGGCGTTAAGAGCGCGGTAATGTTAGGCGAGACTTGGTCAGCGATAGTTGAGTTTAATGAGGTTGATTACAGAGCCGTTAAGTCTGTGGTGGACCTGCTTAAGAACTACTTTAAACTGAAGCTCAATACAGAGGACCTAATAACGCAGGCCGAGTTCGTGGAGTCAAGGGTTCAGGCAGCGATATCCCAGGTGAGTAGGCTGATGGGCAAGGGCGCTGAGAGGAAAGAGTCCAGGGAGATTATGTGACTAAGGATACGCTGACAACTGGTAGTCCTGTGCTGGTTTGTGCAGGGACAACAAACCCCTCTAAACTAGAAGGGATTGGCAGGGCTTTCCGCAGGGCCTTTAGTGGAAGCGCTGTAGAGCTCGTCAGCGTTAAGCACACTGGCATGAACCCGCAACCCATAGGTCTTGTTGAAACGCTTCACGGCGCTTTAGAGAGGGCCATACAGGCATCACGCCTCAGCGATTGTGATTTCTACGTTGGTGTCGAGGCCGGGATCATCGAGCTATTGCCTGAGAAGTACGTTGACCTACAGGTGGCAGTCGTGTTAGGTCCTAACAAGGATTTATCAATAGGGTTTTCACCGGCTTTCCAGGTACCCCCTCAGCTCGTCAGGCTCGTTACCGAGGGCAGGGCCCGCGAGTTAGAGGAGGCTGTTGAGATAACTTACGGTGTAGCTGATATAGGTGAACGCGAAGGTCTCATACACCTTCTCTCGAAGGGCCTGATAGATAGGCCGTACTTAACGGAGGAAGCTGTTTTAATGGCTCTACTTCCCTGGGTTAACGAGGACGCGTACAGGAGGTAGGTTGAGGGAGCTAGAGCCAGGGCGGGTGAGAAGCGCTTATTAAGCGCGCATCTCCTACCTAATTGGTGATGGTATGCCGGTCGAAGTATATGACAAGAGTAAGTTTATAGAGATATCGTCGAGAGCAGAGTTGTGCAGGGTAGTCAGGAGGGAGAAGGAAGGCATAGCTAAGGTCAAAGCAAGGACTAAGAAGTACCTATACACCATAAAAATACCTATTAACGAACTTGAGGAGTTCATAAAGCAATTGAAATGCAAGGAGTTAGTTGAGATAGGGAAGGGCTCGTAAGCCCTGGGGAACTAGGCTGTGATTCAGTGTGGATTACTTTCCATCACTCTTCAGAGATCGAGGACTTCATCATTATCTATCCACGTAAAGTGGACACTCTACTGCTATTAATTTCTTTTCAGACCATATATTTATTGGTGTTCGTTCAGTGGGCGACGTTCAGAAAGCCCGTCTAGCAGCTGTCAATGAAGCGCTCAAGTACTTTGAAGGAAGGAGGTTAATCGGCTTAGGTACAGGCTCTACGACAGAGCTCCTCATTAGGGAGGCTCATAAAGCAGATCTGCTTAGGGGCAGAGAGTTAGTTGCTTCATCTGTAGAGACCGCCGAGGTCCTGGCTGGGCTTGGATACAAAGTCGTTGACATGCTCTCCATCGAAGGTCTTGAGCTCTACCTGGATTCAGCTGATGAGATTGACAGAGAGGGGAGAATGATAAAAGGCGGTGGTGCAGCGTTAACCACGGAGAAGTTGCTCGCGAGACACGCGAAGCTCAGGGTCTTCTTCGTCGATGAGTTTAAAGTTGTTGAGAGGTTAGGGGTAAGGAATCCAGTGCCTTTAGAAGTGCTTCCAAGTGCGTTGAGAATGATCCTCAATGATCTGACTAAACTCGGGATATCGGTAAGCGTTAGGAAGGGTTCAGGTAAGAGAGGACCCGTCGTGAGCGACGTAGGAGGGGTTATAGTCGATGCAATACTGCCGTCTAGCATGAGTCTCGAGGATTTTGAGAGATATGTGAAGAGCTTAACAGGCGTTATTGAGGTCGGGTTATTCCTTAATGAGGCCGACGTGGTGATTATAGGGCGTGAGGACGGCGGTGCTGAGTACTTGAAGAGAGTCTACCAACTCACGTGACTGCGTTAGGTATTAAGGAAGATGCCTTGCCTCAGTAACCTGACTCCTCACTAATCCCCACGGTAATCAAGTACTCGTACGCGGAGAGCGCGGCTATAGCACCCTCGGCGACCGCTGTCACGATCTGGTCGAATTTCTTCTTATAAGTTCCACCCGTGCAATCACCGGCAGCAAATAGACCCTCTATGTTTGTTTTCTGCCCTGGCTCCACTACCACGTACCCTCGCTCATCTAGGTTTAGCCCTATCTTACTTAGGAACTCCCTCGGAGGCTCGGAGCCTATCTCGACGAGAACCCCCTCCGCGTCTAGCCTCCTTATCTCGTGCGTGGTTACGTTCTCTACATCAACCCACTTGACTGATTTATCACCGCCTATCTCCTTAATGACTGAATTAAGGAGTAATTCTATCTTTGGGTGTGAAGTAACTAGCTTGACGTACGTGTCATAGGCTCTGAAGCTCTCTCTCCTATGCACTAGGTATACCTTAGAGGCATACGTTGTTAAGAGGAGCGCTGATTGAAGAGCTGCGTTACCCCCGCCTACAACCACTACTACCTTCCCCTTAAAGAATGGAGCATCGCATGGAGCGCAGTAAGAAACCCCTCTATTGACGAACTCCTTCTCACCCGGAACCCCTAACCTCTTCCTCTTACTGCCAACAGCTAATATAACTGACCTTGCGGTGAAGAGCGCGCCAGATCTAGCCATAACCCTAAAGGAATCGCCTTCTTTAATTATACCGGTAACTAGATCCTTATATATCGGTACTTTATATTTCCGCACGTGCTCCTCAAACCTCTTAGCGAGGTCAGGACCTAAGACTTCCTGTACACCTAGGTAGTCGTCGACCTCTCCTGCATCGTTTAGAGTTCCTCCAACGTCTTCACTCACGCAGACAGTCTTAAGACCTAATCGTGCTGAATATAACGCAGCGGATAGCCCGGCCGGCCCCGCGCCAACTATCACGACGTCGTAAGACCCTGTGTGTAACGCTCTTCCAGGCATCTCCAGTCTGAAACCCATCCTACATCACCTTAATAGCCCTATAGTAAATAACTACAGTAGCTATTAATGATGTGGTAGCTGAGCGTACGCGTGGGTATGGCTAATTAAATACACGTGGTGATAATGCGGTGAAGTACCGAGAGTTACTGGCTTCGCTAGTCTCCGAGTACGTTAGGGCAGTAGAGTGTAGGGGGCTTTCACCAAGCATCGGTAGACCTGACATTAGGTACCACCTGGCGAGCACCGCTAGGGCTTTACAGACCTCTGAGGGCCTGAGGAGGGATTTAAGTTACTACATGCAGTGCTACAAGAAATTCATTAAAGAGCGTCTCAGAGCATCATATAATAAGACTGGTTATTCACCTGAGGTTCTGGCTAAGGTGTTGTTCAAGCGTCCCTACATGAGGCTTAAGAACGACGTAGACGGTATTCGCTACGTAAACGAGTTGAAGACCTTCATCCCCATGATTATTCTGGACAGGAGTAAAGCGAACCCTCCCTTTATGCTACGTAAGGCTCTTAAGCGTGAGGTAGTCCCTCGAGTTAAGTCTAATTTAGTTCTTTCCGGCTATGAAGTCGTCCTGGCCGATGAGTCGAACAGGGTTATCTACGTCCTCTTCTCTAAGGTTAGTAAGCTGTACATCCTCAGTAGGAACGTTTGGGGAGTCATAGCACTCTTCCTTGGAGTTCCTAACATACCTAAATACTTCCTAGGTAGGTCTGTAGACGAGTTTAAGTTGCTCATGCACATGTATTACCCGGGAAGCGTGTGTGAAGAGGTAGGGACAAGAGACTT
>JAWBLQ010000076.1:0-6609 GCA_038830105.1 Zestosphaera sp.
GAGAGGATTAACATAGGTGCTCAAACAGGATCTAATGTATTGCTGAAGAAGATTAATAGGGGACATACTTCAGACGACGTAATTAAGGCTGTTGAGGTCCTCTCTGAAACAGGCTTTAAGGTTGACGTTGACTATATCCTTGGGTTGCCTGACGATACTCCTGAGGACCTCAAGCAGACCCTTACCCATATGAAGGAGGTGGTGAGCAGGGGTGGTAGGGCGCATATACATTTCTTCGTGCCCTTGCCGGGAACCCCGTACGCGTTGAATAACCCGTCTAGGGTTCCTGCCTCAGTCAGGAATGAAGTGCTTAAGTTAGTCGGTCAGGGGAAGGCCTATGGGAACTGGTTAAATCAAGAGAGAATCGCTAGGAAAGTTCTTAGATTGAGGCGTGAAGGAGTGATTCTTGCGACCTCTGAAAGAGCATACGACGCGATTTCAAGGTCTTTGAGAACGACCTAAGTCTAAGACTCCACCTAAGCTTAGAGATCAATGAGTAAACCGAGTACCCTGGTAAAGCCTCTATTAAGCCCCTCCGTATGGCTTCCAGTCCGTCGTCCACAGTCATTTCATCGATTTCAATAATATTTCTTGAGATCCCTATACCTTCTAGTGTGTGTGCGTCAGAGTTTGAGAGCAGGGGCTTCCCCAGATCCTTAAGGTATATGAAAGAGATAAGATTTGCAAGCGGGTCTGAAGACGAATTAAAAACTTCGTAGCCATCCCAAAGAGTTCTGTACCTGACTCTGGAACCAATACCTAGTCTCAATAAATCGAATGGATGAGCCGGTATTAACACGCATGAGTTCCTCTGTGCCTCCTCACATAACTCTACAGGATTCTGTAGCACCTTAATCGGATCCCTACATAGAACTAATACGTCGCCCCAGAGAGTCCTGACCTCAGCCCCAGGAACTACCAATACCTTACCAAGGTCTTTAGCTGCGTTAAGTGCTAAGATAGATCCTAAGAACGTGTCATGATCAGTTACTGATATTATGTTAAGGCCTTTCTTGAGAGAGTATTTCACTATCTCAACGGGGGAAGGCTCGCCATCGCTTACGTAGGAGTGGATATGCAGATCGGCGTAGATCTTCACTAACTAAACCTCCTCATTACGCGTTCTGCTTAAACGTTGGTAGTTTCTATGCCACGACGCTAGGAAGTAGAGTGACTTGGCAGCCTCCTCAGGGGTTTTGAACGTTGGTATCTTCGACTCTAGTTCTATCTTCTTTAAGTTCTCTATCGTATATACCCCTCCAGGAGCTACGAAGACTGTAGGCTTTTTGTACGTCTCTGAGAGCCTCTTCATACTTTCAAGGACTTCAGGGGGTCTGAATGCAGGTGACTGCATAATACCTATAACGATGACCATGTCAACGTTTTCATCTCTTAGAACTGCCTCCATAGCTGTCTCATATCTTTCAGGCGGTGCATCGCCTAATATGTCAACGGGGTTCCCTACTGAGGCGGCGGCAGGTAGTACGCCTTTCAAATACTTCCTCGTCTCCTCAGATAGTTCACTTAATGTTAGGCCGAGGAGCTCGACGGCGTCTGTTGTTAGGACGCCCGCCCCACCGCCGTTCGTGACTATGATCACTCTGTCGCCGCGAGGCGTTGGTAGCCAGCTGAGTGATTTAGCTGCTAGTATGAAGTCGTTCAGCTCGTTGACGGTTAGTGCACCGCTTTGTCTTAATGCTGCTTCGTAGACCTGATAAGAACCCGCTAATGACCCTGTATGAGATGCCACGGCTTTCATGCCTTTCTCAGACTTGCCCGCCTTCAGCACTATAACAGACTTACCGGCTCTCGTGGCTTTCCTTATTGAATTAACTAAGTTCCTTCCATCCTCAACCCCTTCAATGTACATCATAATAACTCTAGTGTGTTGATCCTCAACCAGGTACTCTAGCAACTCCCACTCCTTCACATCGGCGGCGTTCCCGTAACTCACGAACTTGCTCATCCCTATGTTTGACTCTGCGAGCCAGTCAAGGATAGCTGCGCCAAGCGCCCCGGACTGTGAGAGAAACGCTACGTTGCCGGGCGGGGGTACCTTCTGTCTGTCCGGTGGGTTGAATATAGTGTTAAGGCCTGAGTGCGCGTCATACACACCTAGGCAGTTAGGGCCTATGACCCTCATTCCATGTTCCCTAGCGCTACTCAGTAAGTGCCTCTCAAGCTCCTCACCTTCAGGGCCGGTCTCTTTGAACCCAGCGCTTATCACTACTGCTGACTTAACTCCCTTCCTCCCGCACTCCCTAATCACTTGAGGAACTGCCTTAGCCGGTACAGCAACTACTATGAGGTCAGGCGTTTCCGGTAGATCTATGCATGATTTATATGTCTTAAGACCGAATAATTCGTCGTATTTGACGTTCACCGGGTATATGATTCCTTTGAATTTCTCAAGGAGGTTAACCATTATAGCCCTGCCGATAGTGCCCTCTGTTTGAGAGGCTCCTATCACAGCGATGTGTCTAGGAGTGAAGAATGAGTCAAAGCTGTTTGAGTTCACCATCGCTCACACCACTCACTAGTCTATACATGATGTTAAAATATTTTTAACTTAACCGAGTCTATGATTGGTTGATGAGAGTGAATCCCGACCTAAGAATATATACACATCCAATTCTCGAGTTCAAGCGAGGTAGTGAAGTAACCATATTCTTCGAGGGGAAGCCTTTCAGAGCCTTCGAGGGCGAGGCGCTGGCGGCTACTATCTACGCATCTGGGGTAAACGTCTTCAGGCTCTCTCCAGTACTGGGGAGGCCGAGGGCAGTGTTCTGTATGGTCGGTAAATGCGGTTCGTGTATGGTTCGTGTTGATGGCGTGCCAATGCGTTCATGCGTAACTCCTGTTACGAACGGTATGAATGTAGAGAGGGTAAGCGGTTTACCAGAGTTAAGCAGGTATGGGAAGGGTGTGGTGAGGGAGGAGCTCGATGTAGACGTGCTCATCATTGGCGGAGGGCCTGCTGGGATGGCTTCAGCGGAGGTTCTGTGTGGCACTGAGCTAGAAACAGTGTTGATTGACGATCAGATTAGACCTGGAGGTCAGCTCGTTAAGCAGACCCATATATTCTTCGGGTCGAGAGAGCTCTTTGCAGGGAGGAGAGGCTTCGAAATAGCTGACGAATATAGCAAGAGGTTAAGTAAGTGCCCTAACCTCAAGATAATAACAGGGGCAACCGTTGTAGGGGTCTTCAAAGAAGGCATACTGGCTGTAGGTGATAACGCGCTCTACCTAGTGAGGTCTAAATACGTTGTCGTTGCTACCGGGGCTTTCGAGAATCACTTAGTGTTCGATAATAATGACCTGCCCGGAGTCATGGGCGCTGGTGGAGCTCAAACACTCATGAATGTATGGGGTGTTAAACCAGGTGATGAAGCACTTATCATAGGCTCCGGGAACGTGGGTTTAATAATATCTTACCAATTACTTCAGGCGGGCGTTAACGTTAAGGCAGTGGTTGAAGCACTGCCCAGGATAGGTGGCTGGTTCGTTCATGCAGCTAAAATACGGAGGCATGGTGTACCTATACTCACTCGCCACACTATACTGAGCGTTAAAGGAATGGAGAGGGTGGAGGAGGCCGTCATAGCTGGTGTGGATGAAAACTGGAACGCAGTGCCCGGGACTGAGAAAACCGTTAAAACAGACACAGTGCTTTTAGCAGTTGGGCTAACGCCGAACACCGAGTTAGTGAGGCAGTTCGGAGTTGCGATGAAGTACATACCGGACTTAGGCGGGCTGGTTCCCCTAAGGACTCGATATATGGAGACGTCGGTGGAGAATGTCTTTATAGCCGGTGACATAGCCGCCATCGAGGAGGCAACTACAGCGTTCATAGAGGGGTGGATTGCTGGGTATTCAATATTAATTAAGGCTTACGGTGAGAAGGAGGAGTTCATCAGGAGTAGGGAGAAGTATCTGCAGATGCTTCAGGAGTACAGATCAGCACCGGTGAGTGAGAAGGTCAGGAGGGGGTGGCAACTCTCCCTTATTTCGTGAGGCGATCTAGACGATGGACTTCAAGGAGACCGGGGTGGTGGATTTAAAAACCCTGGTTGAGATGGGGTATGTCCCAAGTGACGTGAGGTTACGCAGAGGGCCTGTAGCTATATATGAATGCGTTGAGGAAATCCCATGTGACGTGTGCGTGTTCTCATGTCCGTTCAACGCAGTTTCTAAAGATAAGATAACTGATTTACCTAAAGTGAATTTCGAGAGATGCACTGGCTGCGGTGTATGTGTTGGTCGATGTCCGGGTCTAGCGGTATTCGTCGTGGACGTGTCTGGGGATGGGGATGACGGTCACGTGACGCTCCCGTACGAGTTAATTCCCCCGCCATCTCAAGGAGACGCTGTAGTGGTGCTAGATCGTGAAGGCGGTGAGATAGGGATGGGGAGGGTGGTGAAGACCTACAGAGATAGGCTTACGGGATCCTGGGTGACTACAGTTGCAGTGCCTAAGAACCTAGTCATGAACGTGAGGGCCATAAGGGTGATTAAACAGTGACGAAGATCCTCTGCATATGTGAGGAAGTCACTCTGGAGGAAGTTGAGAGAGTAGTTAAGGAGGAGGGAATCAAAGATATCGAGACCCTTAAAAGGAGACTCAGACTAGGGATGGGACCCTGCGGTGGGCGTTACTGCATAAATACGTTGCTGAGGATGTATCAACAGCTCTTCGGGGAGCCTGTGAGGAACAAGTCTGATGTCGAGTTAAAGGTGCCTCTCTCAAGACCTCCTACCAAACCAGTGTACCTCTATATTTTTAAGGAGGGGTGAGTCAATCCGTGGAGCAAGTTAACGTAGCTATAGTAGGTGGTGGGTCTACAGGGTTGATGACAGCTTACTATCTAGCTAAGGAGGGTGTTAGAGGGATTCACGTCTTCGAAAGGAAGTACCTAGGCTTCGGTAGTACTGGTAGATGTGCCGGGGGTGTTAGGTCATCATTTGCGTCGAACGTTCACATAGCTCTCATGAGGGAGTCAATAAGGAACTGGCTTAAACTTAAAGAAGAGGTTGAAGACCTGGAGTTCATCCAGGACGGATACCTATGGTTATTGACCACTGAAGAGCTTGTTGAGTCTCACAGGAAGCTAGTCGCATACCAGAACAGCTTAGGCGTGCCAACTCACATGCTCTCAGCTGAGGAGGTAAGCGAGTTAGTACCTCTCGCGCGAAGCAACGTATTAGCTGCGTTATACGATCCGACCGCTGGTAAGTCCTCACCGATTAAGTTCGTGTGGGCGGTGAGGAAGAAATTAATAGAGTTGGGGGTTAACATACATGAATACACGTTCGTGAGAGAGATTAGAGCGAGCGGTGGCAAGGCGTGTTCTCTAGTTATTGATGAGTCTCATGAGATTAGAGTGGGTGACTACGTCTTAATAGCTGCTGGAGTCTGGAGCAAGGACCTCTCAAGAGGTTTAGGCGTTGAAATACCAGTAAAGAACGATCCACATCATCTCTTAGTTACCGATAAATACTATCCCTTCCTGAGACCCTTAGTGATACATAAAGAGTCAGGTTCGTACGTGGTTCAACATGAGACAGGAAGCGTCCTAATAGGAACGGAGTTCCCAGTTCCTGAAGATGACACTTCACTGAGGTACGGCTACCTGAGGAAAGCCATAACTATAATGTCAAGATACTTTCCTCAAATACTCAGTGCCGAGTTATTGAGAGTGTGGATAGGTTACTATGAGGTGACGCCTGATCACCACCCTATAGTAGGTGTTCTCCCAGGCTATGATAACGTCTTAATAGCAACCGGGTTCAGTGGTCACGGTTATATGATGGCTCCGATAATAGGTGAGGAGATCACCTCTATGATGCTCAGCGGCAGACCTAAACTAGCCGAGACCAAGGAGCTCAGACTCGAGAGGTTTGATGAAGGTAAGTTACTTAAAGAAAGCGCTATATTTGGTTAAGGAGTATTTTAGTAAGTGCTGAGGGTTGAAATTGAGGAAACGCTACGAGGCATTGATACTGGACATAGACGGTACGATGGTAAGGACAGGTATCGACTGGAGTTTAATTAGAAAGAAACTGAGAGAGATTCTAGGTTTAGACTTGCCTCCTTACCCGATAGCGGAATACTTGAGTCGGCACAGTAATGTGTTGCCTCAGGATAGAGTGCATTTAGCTGAAGAGCTAGTTAAAGAAGAGGAGTTGAGGTCGGCATTAAGCGTTGAACGCGATCCCCGATTAACGACTCTAATAAAAGACCTTAAAAACTCAGGCTACTCAATAGCTGTTGTTACGTTAAGGGATGAGGAAACAGCTCGACTAGTGTTGGAAAGGCTTGGTTGTCTCTGTTACGTAGATCTCGTTGTCACTAGAGAGGTCTCAACTTCTCGTGTGGAACAATTAAAGGAAGCTATTAGACTCCTGAGAACCGACCCTAAGGGGGTTTTGTTCTTCGGTGACCACTTCACCGATTGTGAGGCCGCTAACAAGCTTAACATAGATTATATCCTGATCCCCAAGAGAGATGACGTTAAAGGAGTACCCCCCGAGTTGGCTTCCTTTCTCTACAGTCTTCTCTAGAATCTGAACTTACTCCTCCTTCGAGGGCATTAGCGATTCAAGAAACGT
>JAWBLQ010000077.1:0-5950 GCA_038830105.1 Zestosphaera sp.
CAGGCCTCGACGGGTAGACACGCGTTGATGAGGCAGCTGAAGCTGGGTGAGGCCAGTGTTAAGACCCTCATCAACAGGCTAAAGAAGGCGGGTTTAGTGGAGACGTCAAGACCTCAAGGAACCAGGTTGACCGAGGCTGGTAGGGGGTTAGTCGTCAGGCTTAAGGAGTTCATCAAGCTCATCCCCAACGTCGAGTTAAGTGAGGTCTGCAGGGACTGCAGAGTCTCCGGAGTTATCTTCAGCGGCGGTTACTCCTACCTAGTTAAGGTCGGGGGTGTGATAGTCTTCAGGGACTTAGTGGTTAAGGAGGGCGCCGACGGCGCGTTGATAGTCGTATGCTTGAGTGGGGGTCTATACCTACCGACGCCTATCGGGGTTGAGGAGGCGCGTGTCGAGGTATTGGATCGTCTGGCTGAGAGCTACGGTGTTAAGAACGGCGACCTCCTACTTCTAGGTATGTGTTACGGGGCTGACGGAGATAGATGCCTCTCCGCGGTGGTCAACACGATCGTCAAGATTGCAGGAAGGTCGAGGAATGTCAAGTGAGGAAGGGGGTAGCTTTATACACGGGTGGTAAGGACTCCCACTTTGCGTTAATCGAATCACTGAAGCAGGGGACTTACGTAGACTTGTTGATTATTGTTATCCCTAAGCTGAGTGATTCATGGCTCTTCCACACAGTTAATATAGGGTTGTCTCAAATCCACGCTGATTTAATCGGCGTTAAGAAGGTGATTGTCGAGGTTAGCGGTGTTAAGGAGCGTGAGGTGGTTGAGACCATCTCGTTCTTGAGACGTCTTAACCTGGACTCAAGGTATGATCACCTAGTCTCAGGCGCAGTGGCTTCTAGGTATCAGAAGGAGAGAGTCGATTTAATCGCTGAGGAACTAGGACTGAAGCACGTGACGCCGCTTTGGGGCCGTGATCAAGAGACACTCCTTATTGAGGAGGTAGAGGAGCTGAGTTTTATTGTCACAGCGATTCAGGCTTACGGATTAGATCTTAATTGGTTAGGCTCTCTAGTTTCCCGAGGACGTGTTAAAGCCTTCTTAAAAGATGTTAGGGAAGCCTCCATCAGCGTCGTTGGCGAGGGTGGTGAGTTCGAGACGTTCGTTGTTTCGTCAAGGCTCTTCAGGACCGGGGGTATTTACGTTAATACAGCTGATTTAGTGAGATACCCTCAACATGGCTTCGGTTACTATTTCCTGAAGAGCGTGACTGTCCTCCAGCCTCCCCGCCTTGAAGCACAAGAGCTTCATACACGACGCGTTATTTCTTGAACCAAGCATCAAGCCCTCTAGGCGGGGTTTTCACGCTCTCTTTATAGGCTTTCCTCAACCTCTCTACAGCGCTACTTACCCTGTCTTCTGAGAAGTCGTGCTCGTCAACCAGTATCTTCTTCACGGTTTCAACATCCGGCTCCCTCCACGCGATCGTGTAGGCATCCGTGACTGGCGGGTTAATGAATATCCTCCTAATATCCTCGTAGTTGAACTCTACCTTAGCGTTAGGTAGTGTCTTGAGGGCTTTCTCCAGGTCGCCGTGGGTTTTTACTAATTTAAGAGCAGTTTTAGGACCCACACCCTTAACCCCCTCAGGGTTAAAGTCCGTTCCCAGCAGTATGGCTATATCTATAAGTTGCTCACGTGTTATGCCTAAGAACTTAAGAAGCTGGTCTAGCTCCACCAGTTCAGGCTTTATATCGATATAGACGTCTTTACCTGGTAACTTACGCTTACCGCTGATGGTCACGTTCCTTAAGAGCCTGGGCGTGTTGAAGAGCAACGAGTCGTAGTCTTGGGAGACCGAAGCCCACACGTCACCTTTCCTCGCCATGTACGCCACCTGAGCCTCGCCCTCCGACGGCGCGTTAACGTACGGTACGCCCATCGCGTCCAACAACTTCTTAGATGTGTCAACCATCTCAGTAGTCAGCCTCCCTGTAGCTTGCGCGTACTTCCGCGCCTCCTCAATCCTGCCCTCAGCTATAGCGGCCTCGTACTTCCTAAGAGACTCCTCCCTGAAAGCAACCCTCTCAGCTATCTCCCTGGCCTTTAACTCTGGCGGCTTCCCGTCGAAGACATAGACAGGCCTAAGCCCTGATTCAATCAAGTTGATGGTTCTGTAGAAGAGCCCGCTTAAATGACTTGTCACACGACCCCTACCATCCATTAACGGCGTCCCATCAGGCTGTCTTATCGCTGCAAGGAATTGGTAAAGCGCGTTGTACCCGTCGATAGCAACCGTCCTACCCCTCAACTCCCTTAAATCGCTAATCACTTTAACGGCGGGGGACTCCTCGATTAGCTCTCTTAAATTAACGCCCAAACTCGGTCCCACGTAATTTAACCACTCAGAGCTAATAATATGTCAGTTAAGTAGCGGTGTTCATTTATAACTCAGTGTCTTAGTTAGTTATTAGGTGAGAGAAACACGAGTAGGGAGGAGTCAGAGGACTTCACTAAGTACCTCGTTGACGTGGCTCGTAAGTGGTCCGCGATATGGTTTGAGAGGGAGGTCTATAAAGCCGATCCAAGGGAGGGGGTTCCTAAGTACTTCCTAACAGGGGCTTTCATGTATCCTAACGGACCTGCTCACGTAGGGCATGCGAGGACCTACCTGATCCCAGACATTCTAGCTAGGTTTATGAGGGGGTTGGGATATAACGTGTTATTTCCCATGGGCTTTCACTACACAGGAACGCCGATCCTGGCCCTTGCGGAGGGACTAGCCACAGGTAGTGAGGAGTACATAGGTAACCTGGCCAGAATCTTTCAGGTTGACGAGGAGGGGCTCTCTAAGCTGAGGGACCCCGTGTCCGTGGCCAAGTTCTTCCACGAGATTTCCAAGGAAGCTATGAGATTGTACGGTCTTTCCATAGACTGGAGGAGGGAATTCACCACAATAGACCCGGAGTTTAAGTCGTTCATCCACTGGCAGTTCAGGAAGCTTCTTGAGTCTGGGTACCTTACTAGGGGGTCTCACCCGGTTGGCTGGTGCCCTCACCACAACATGCCTGTAGGCATGCACGACACGAAGGACGACGTAGAACCTGAAATAGACGAGCTCTACATAATAAAGTTTAAGGGTCTTGACGGCCTGAATTACGTTGTCGCCACCTTAAGACCTGAAACCGTTCTGGGCGTGACTAACCTGTGGGTGAATCCGGACGTCAGATACTGCGTATCCTACGTGAGGACCTCTGGCGGGGAGGAGACGTGGGTCGCCTCCTGTGAGGCAGTCAAGAAGCTGGGATTCCAGAGAGGTGTTAAGGTGCTTCGAGAGGTGGACGGGGTTGAGCTGATCGGTAAGCAAGCTGTGAACCCCATCACCGGGCGTGTAGTCCCGGTCATCGAGGCCTCGTTCGTAAGCCCTAAGTTCGGAACAGGCGTCGTCATGAGCGTGCCGGCACACGCCCCCTACGACTACGCGGCGTTAAGGGACTACGTGTTCAGTGACGTGAAGAGGTCTTGGGGGTCTTTAGAACCCATACCCTTAATAACTGTGGAGGGTTACAGCGACGTACCCGCTAGAGACGTTGTGGAGAGGCTGGGAGTTAAGTCGCAGGAGGATCGCGATCTCCTTGACGAAGCCACTAAAGAGATCTACAGAGCTGAGTATGACTCAGGGGTTATGCGTCTAGACCTCGATAAGCTCATAGAAACTGAAGTCCTAGAAGGCGTTAGAGAGTTCATAGTCAGTGAGGTCTCTGGAGCCTCTGTGAGGGATGCTCGCGAGAGGATTAAGACCTTCCTCACGAGTAAAGGATCCGGCGACTCGATGTATGAAGTCATGAACGCTCCTGTCTACTGCAGGTGCGGTACCGAGGTAGTTGTCAAAGTCGTTGAGGATCAGTGGTTCATTAACTACGGTGACCTGAGGTGGAAGGAGTTAACGCTTAAGGCGTTGGCCGGGATGAGGATAGTTCCTGAGGAGGCGAGGACTCAGTTCTTAAACACCGTTCAATGGCTTAAGGAGAAGGCATGCACGAGGAGCAGGGGTTTAGGGACTGAGTTGCCTTGGGCTCCTGGCTGGATTATTGAGTCTTTAAGTGACTCCACGATATACATGGCTTTCTACACGGTCATACATAAAATAAGAGAGTATGGAATACCTCCTGAGAAGCTGACGTACGAGTTCTGGGATTACGTGTTGCTGGGTTCAGGTGATGTGGGAGGGTTGAGCGAGCGACTGGGGATTGAACCTGAGGTCTTGGAGGGCTTGAGAAGCGAGTTCCTCTACTGGTACCCTCTGGACTCACGTCATAGCGGTAAGGATTTAATACCGAATCACTTGACTTTCTTCATATTTAATCACACCGCCATATTCCCCGAGGAGTTATGGCCTAGGCAAATCGTGGCTAATGGATGGGTCCTCATACAGGGTGAGAAGATGGCTAAGTCTAGAGGGAATATATTCCCGCTTCACTGGTTAATCAGTAATTACTCGCCAGACGTGATAAGACTCGCTATAGCCTCCGGGGCTGAGGTCGAGAGCGATTTAAACCTAGACATCGAAACCCTCGACGCATTGAGGGTTAAGCTGAAGGCTATTCACGACTTAGTGCTTGAGGTTCTCAAGTCAGGGGGGTTAAGCGATGAAATTGGGTTGCCGGAGAGATGGCTTCTTTCGAGGTTTGCCAGCAACGCGTTAGGGGCGTACGAGGACCTGAGCAACGTTAAAGTTAGGGCGGCAAGCCTCAGGATCTTCTACAATATACATCAAGACATAACAAGGTATTTGAGGATGGTTGATAGACCTTCTAAAGTGTTGAGGGATTTAATCACTTCATGGCTTAAATTGATGCATTTGATAACGCCCTTCATAACCGAGGAGCTATGGCATAAAGCGGGTGGGGAGGGGCTCCTGACCGTCAAGACACTGCCCTCAAGCAATGAATTGAGGTCATTGATTAATGAGGCTGTAGAGCTGGACTACGTGTTCTTGGAGAGATTCGTAGAGGATCTGAAGAACCTGCTGAAGGTTGTTAAAGGCGGTGAGGTGATCGTCTACGTAGCGCCTAAATCAAGCTACACACACTTGATTGAGGTCCTCAAGATCTTACGTGAAGGTGGTAGGATGAGTGACGTTGTAAAGTACCTAATAACTAACAAGGTTACTGAGCCGAGGCAGGCGCTCAAGATCGCTAAAACCATGGTGGATCTAATCATGTCTCTACCTCCAGGATTGCTGGACGCCATAACCAGGACTGGATCCGTGGATGAGTATGAGGTTCTCACCCGCTCTAGGAAATACGTTGAGGAGGAGGCAGGAGTGAGGATAAGAGAAGTATATAGGGCGGATGACGAGAGTGCCCCAGATTTCAACGGGAAGAAGAAGAGCGCCCTACCTCTCAGACCCAGCATTCAAATACTCTAGTTCACTTCATTACTAAGGAGAGCTAATCCCATAGGCAGGAATAAGGACACGAATGACTACGGGGAAAGCACCTTAATATCTCAGTAACACCCTAAAGTATATAGGGGCTGTGAGGTTGACGACGGGCGGACTGAATAATGATGTCCCACTGTAGCGCTGAGTCCCTAACGCTTCCGTCCTCGCCCTGAAGAGACTTTAAGTTACGATTTCACAGGTAGCTGAGCTAGTGTTGCCGGAGTGAATTTTAAAGTATGTAAGGATAACTGCGAGTATTAAAAAGTGAGAACTCGCAGTAAAGGACGAGGAAATGAATGTTTAAACAGCATGTAGCTGGCATGAATTATTAAAAGATTGGACAGTAGAACAGTAAACTACGACCTGTGTAGGGGCGTGTATCAACAGTAAGTTATACCGTAAGCTACACTATCGAATCTGTCTACTAGCTCGAGAATAAACAAGCTGAGTATTGGTCGAAGGTGCTACGATTTGCCGAGAGTCTAAAGATGTAGACGTCAACCACTCTACACGGGCTGGTAAGCTGTGTTTCTAAAATGACCTTTTACATCTCTAG
>JAWBLQ010000077.1:5960-6580 GCA_038830105.1 Zestosphaera sp.
TTTTCGAGCCCTCTTCACTATTTCTGGATAGGAATCGTAATCTAAGCTGTAGGGAAGCTAAGATGGAGTGCGGAGATTAGGGTGGGGCTTAAAAAGATGTTAGAATGGGAGCATAGATAAAAATTATTCTAGTCCTACTAGGTTAGTATAGACATGAAATCCAGCAACGAACAAATAATTATGTTATCCACAGCACTATATCGGGCCATATAAACACCACTAATATAGCAACAATTTGTAATAATACAAAGGGCCATACTGCCTTGTATACGTCCGTCGTGCTGACACTATCACCTACTATGCCCTTGAAGTAGTAGAGTCCTAGACCTACAGGAGGTGTTATGTAGGAGGTAACTAAGAGTGCGACGAAGATCACGCCCCACCACAGAGGACTTAAACCAAGAGCCTTTATAGCTGCATCTAGGAGAGGAGCGACGAGTATCGTGATCGCGCCTGGGTCTACAAACATTCCTAGAACGAATATTATTAAGAACCCTGTTAATGGCACAAGAAGTCTAGCAACTGGTAGACTCAGCAACGCGTTAGTGACTAGGACTTTTCCCCCCGTAACATTAAAGACCGAGCTGAAGGCTCCGCCGCCAACTAAGAGCCAACAACAC
>JAWBLQ010000078.1:0-6566 GCA_038830105.1 Zestosphaera sp.
GCTAGTAAGGGGTCGGTAATTAGGGTTGCCACATCAGGTAGCTGATTATTTATGATAGGTATTAACAGTTCAGGGACGTCCTTGTTTGTGTGGTAGTAATGTCCTAGGTCTCCGTTATGTAGCGTAGCTATGGGTATTCCTCTAACTATATATGGGTAGTGATCACTGCCGCTCATATAGAAAGCATTCTTGAAAGGCGTTATCGTTATCTCGTACCTACTATGTAATTCACTGCCTTCAAATCTCTTCAGAAAGAACTTAAGTGTTTCATACCCCATCGTATTAATGCGTATTTTATGGATGTTCAGCGGCGCTATCACAGCATCTAAGTTGTAGTTAAAGACTACCTCGTCGAGATGCCTCTCCACGAATGCTCTCGAGCCTCTTATCCAATACCATGGCTCAAAATTAATGCCCCCGGATTCCTCTGCCCCGTATGCTATGAATACCAACGACCTCTTTAAATCTAAATTACCTTTTCTTTCACTGCTAAACGCTCTAGCTAGTTCCACGAGCAACGCGACGCTTACGCTGTTATCGCTAGCCCCCTGAAACCAACTATCATAATGAGCACCAACCGTGACCCACTCATAGTCCTTCTTACCGTAAAGCATTCCTATAACGTTCCTATCTACCGCGTCAGGCACTACCCTAGCATCAACGCTAATTCTAGCGTGAAGCTTATTACCTGAATTTATTTCCTGCAATAATTTGAAACCATCCTCCCGAGTTATAGAAATAACTGGTATGGGAACCACGTTCTCATCCGGCGTTCCCCCATGCCTGAATGAATAGGCTAGCTCACCTAACCTCGCGTAATTACCAGCTACGACAATCTTCCTAAGGAATCCTCCAAATACACAGTCATAAACTATCAGCCCGCATGCACCGTATTTTTGAGCATTTATAACCGTGTACTTGATGTTGTATACACTTGTCCCGCAAGGCCATTCAGTAAGGGCTACCTTACCCTCAACATTCCTGTCCCTCCACACATCCTCGCACACCCCACCCCCCGGTATGTAGATTACCTCTGCTTCACATTCACCGCTCGAATACGGATTTGGAGCGACCGCAGAGGGCTGGATCCTCACGCCTCCAGAACAGCCTACCACCTCTAAGGAGGAATGCCTAGGATGCCATAAACTTACGTTGAACTCCTCCACCACTACATCGTCAAGTCCCAGAGAACGCATATCGTTCTCTATAAGTGTACTGGCTCTCCTCTCCGCCTCGCTCCCGGCTACTCTCTCACCTAAACCCGATAGGTCTTCTAAGGTGGCTGCTATTTTAGCTGGTAACAATGATTTAATTATGCAATCCCTCATCATTAATGTCCCCAGTTTAAGGAGCTACGTCTATATAGTAGTACCGTGTTAGCGTGTCTGGGAAGTATATAAATCCGCTAACTCCTTCGCTCATGAAGTACGTGAATTTAGCGTGCCATATAGGGATGTAGGGAACATCCTCAGCGATTATCCTCTGTAACTCCTGAATCAACTGCACCCTCTTACTCACATCGGTCTCAAAATACGCCTTTACTAGTAACTCATCCACGCGACTATTATTATAGAACGCCCAGTTACCACCTGGACCCATAGCCTCTGAAGACAGTAGGAACTTTAAATGATATGTAGGGTCTACAACGAATGAAGGCCAGGACATTATGAAGAGCGGTACTTTACCGCCCCACAGGAGATCCCAGAACGTCGGGGCTGAGACTGTCCTAATTTCCAATTCTATACCTATCTTTCTGAAGGATTCCTGCAGTATCTGTAGAGTCATCGCCCAGTTTTCCTCGCCTGTGGCTGTGTAAGCCACTAGCTTGAAGCCTCCTGGATATCCTGATTCAGCTAAGAGTTCCCTCGCTCGAGTCAGGTTGTACTCGTAAGGCCATAGAGTTGAGTTATAGCCCATCATCCCAGGACCCAGCATCGATCTCGCTCTAACAGCCACTCCATGAGCTACAACTCTTATTACGTCCTCGTACGGCACGGCATAGGCTATCGCCTGCCTGACCTTAACGTCATTCAACGGAGGAGTCTGCGTATTCAGACCTATGTAGTAAACCTCAGCAGGGTTAACAAATTGAACAGCCTTTACGCCTTTCTGCGCTAACATATACTCAACATCCTTGAAGGGTATGTGGTAGGGTGACTCTATAGGACCTTGAAGCTCTCCTCTAACTAACTTCATCTCTATGACTGAGACGTCAGATATAATCTGGATGATCACCTTATCTATCTTAGGCGTGCCTCTCCAGTACTCCTTAAAAGCCCTTAAGACTATCCTCTCCCCCGGCTTTAATTCCTCAAGAATGAAGGGCCCGCTCCCAGCCTCATTAGAAGCTAACCACGTGTTTACCGAGGGGTCAGGACCGCCGTGTTTATCAACAACGTCTGGATCGAGGATCGCGCTACTGTAGAGAGCTACGTAGTGTAGGAATAACGGGTCTGACTGCTTAAGAGTAATCCTAACGACGTACTTACCAACTATCTCAACCCTCTCTATGCTTCCATAAATACCTGCCCAGCCATACTCCTTCAGTCTGTCAAATGTGTACTTTACGGCTGTGGCATTTACCTCATTACCGCTATGAAACTTAACGCCCTTCCTTAGATAGAAAGTGAACTCTCTGTAATCAGGCGAAACTTCAAATCTTTCAGCCAAGCCGGGAACGAATCTCGAGTAATTAGCTATTAACCTACCGTCAGGTAACTCCTCAATAGGATACTCAACTAAGGTATCGTATAAGTTCGCTATAACCTCATCAGAATCAGTGTCCATAGCCATAAGAGGATCCAGAGTATGTATATCTCCAGAGTACGCGACTAGAAGAACTCTCTCCCCCGCAGGAGTGGTCGTCACGATCGGCGAGGTAGTGGGGCTTGTTGGGGTTGTAGTTGTGATTGGTGGTGAGGGATAAGTGAAGTATATAACCATAGCAATAGCTACTATAAGAACAACTACAGCAATTATTATAGTGTGAAATTTATTTATACCACGTTTATCTAGCATGTATTATCACCACCGGAGCTATTTATAGGAGGGTTAATAAATTTTACGGTTATTTTCCTTGTTTTCAATCAGATCCCATACGACATCCTATCTAGAGTTTCTTCGCTTCCTCACGTTCATGGTTTCTTCACACCTTAGCGGCGCCGTCTTAGTTGCTTCAGCGAATTATCAGCTTTCGGGAGGCTTAAGAGAGGGAGGTGACTGAAAGCCTTTCCGCCTTGGAGAGCTCCTCGCTCTCGTGTACGCGGTGAAAGCTTAATAACCTCGTCATAGTTACTTTAGTGGGCATTTGAGTAAGGTAGTGGTCGCGTTAGATCCTCCACCTAGGAGGAGTCCTGAGACGTGGGTTAGTGAGCGTGTCTCCCTTCTTAAGGACTTAATCCCGGCCTTTAAGGTCGGCCTTCCACTACTCTTGAGGACTGGCGTAGGCAAGTTGAGGGATCTCTTCAGCACCGTAGATGGTCTGCTGATAGCAGACCTGAAGTTAGCTGATATAGGTGACGTGATGGAGTACGTCATTGAAGAGCTTGCTGAGTCGGGTGTTAATTCTGTGATAGCTCACGCGTTCGTCGGTAGGGAGGGGGCTCTTGACAAGTTAGTCCAGAAGTCGAAGGAGGTAGGGATAAAGCCTATACTGCTGGTCTCGATGAGCCACCCGGGGTCGGTGCAGTTCATTGACAAACACTTAAACGAGTTAGTTGAGGAGGCGTTGGATCTGGGGGTATGGGGTGTAGTAGCCCCGGCGACCAGGACTGAGGTGATCAGGCTTGTCAGGGATCTAGCCGGGGATAGGTTGCTGATATTCTCGCCGGGCGTCGGTGCTCAAGGAGCTGAGCCAGGGAGCGCCATATGCGCCGGGGCTGATTACGAGATAGTTGGGAGGGCAGTGACGAACTCACCTGACCCTAGGGGAGCGCTAGAGACTATTGTCTCAGAGCAGGTGAGGAGGGTTAAGCGATGCAGGAGTTAATACACGAGCTTTATAAAGTTGGAGTGGTTAGACTGGGTTCCTTCACGCTAAGCTCAGGCATCACCTCACCCTTCTACATAGACATGAGGAGGATTTACAGCTACCCTAAAGTCATGAAACTGATAATTAAGGAGGTCGCCAAGAAGGTTGACTTAAGCCTCTATGAGGTCCTAGTCGGCGTGGCTACATCTGGAGTAGCTCTGGCAGCGTTCATAGCAGCCGCAACCCACAAGCCAATGGCCTACGTGAGACTTGAGAGGAAGGATCACGGAACGCTTAGCCAGGTTGAGGGTGATGTAGAGGGCAGACCCTCTCTAATAGTCGACGACGTGGCGACCACCGGTGACTCTATAGTTAAGACTTATGAAATACTAAAGACTTCCGGAGCCACCCCGGCGGGCGCGTTAGTAATCGTAGACAGGGAGCAGGGCGCTGGCGAGAGAGTGGAGAGACTCGGGATGAAGTATCACTACGTAATGACAGCGCATCAACTCTTCGAAACGCTCCACAAGGACGGGTTGCTTGACGGCAGTACATACGAGGAAATAGATAAGTACTTGGAGAGCTACAGGAGGAGATAGGTGTTTCAACATCACATTACCTGGGAAGAACACATCCAGTATCTTAGACCGTAGAGTGATTCACAACGACGCACGACTAATTAACTAACACCTCAATCTAATAACGGTGGCTTCAGTGCTACTTGCGTTAATGCGTCACGGGAAGGCAGAACCTAAAAAGCCAGGGATGTCGGACGACGAGAGGGAACTCACCCTCGAGGGTCGTGAAGAGGTACTCAGAACTATTCGAGTCCTTAACTTAAGGCCTAGATACGTGGTCTCCAGCCCGCTGAGGAGGGCGCTACAGACTGCGGAGCTCGTGTCCAGAGCCATAGGCGGCGTAGAGGTTCAAACACGGCGCGAGCTAGTGCCTGAGATCTTCAGGCTTGAGGAGTTAAGGACTCTACTAGCCTCTCTGAACGCTGGCAAGGATGACGTCATAATGATTGTCGGACACTCGCCAAGCCTTGAAGATGTAGTTCAGGAGTTGCTTAACGGGTTTAGGATCTACCTACCCCCTGCTTCCTTAGTATGTCTGGAAGTCAAGTACCCGGAATTAAGCGACGCCTTAATAAGGCTTTACATAAGGCCGGAGTACTTAACACCTCCTTAAGAGAGCGGGCCTCCAGTAACAACGCTTCAGGCATTTCTGACTGTTTAACAACTGAAACTAACGTATACTCATCTAGACCTACACATGGTCATTATTCTCTGGATACCTGTCAAGCTTGACGAGAGTCACCCTTACCTCCGCAGGAGCTACATAACATTACTATGGAGTTATGCATGTTAATGAAATGCGTCGGGTTTAAAACCCTATGTCCTCAGCCTCCCTTCTTATAGTTGGTTTCTCAGTGACAACTGCGAAGACCTTAAGGCTTTTCGATTTTAAGTAGTTTTCAGGGGAGTTAACGTTGAGTGCTATGATCTTTACGTCCCTCGCTTCAGCCTCCCTAACAACTCTACTCCGTATGAGGGCTGAAGGTATTGCCAGGTACTTAATACCTAGAGCGGCTAGCTTACCTAGGTTTGGGTATGGGTTCAGAACTTCGAACCCTGCTTGTAGTCTTCCAAGTTCCACAGACCTCAAGACATTTAGGTCGTTAACTATCGTGACGATCTCGACGTTCTGTAGTGACCCCGCCAAGAGACGTAGGCTCTCTAGAGCCTCAGAGGTTTTAGCGTTTAACACGAGGTAGGCTTGAGGAACTAGTTCAGCGAGTTTGGCGATCAAGTGCTTAAGCTCCTCACTAACCACGCTCACACCCCCGCCTACGTAGATCCCGTCTAGGTCCTTATGTTTCTCCACGGTTTGGAGGGCCTCAGCAACGTCCTTCTCACTTAACCCAAATAAGTTTAAGAGTATGTAGGGCCTTATTTTCACGTCAACCACCAGGGTAAAAACACCTCAGGATTAATTAATTTAAATGCGTCAGATACCCTCGAAGCCCATCATTCACTCAGATGGCATGACTCACATCATTCCTTAATATTTTTGGTTTCAGAGCTATAAAGACCCGACCACAGGCGCTACTACGAGCATGGTCACGAACACCTCTATCAGCGCTGCGACGAGCAGGAGCAGTGCCAGGATGGGTATCTTAGTCATGACTTCCCTGAAGACTTTCTTAATTGTGACGGGATTTCTGAACACGTTCGACAGTATCGTTATGCCTAGGTGTGTTCCGAGGGCGGCTGAGTAAATCAACGTCGGTATCTCAACCAACCCGTGTGGGAGGATTAAAGCAACACCGCTGATTAAGTCGGCTCGGCTTGAGAGGACGACTCCAACGACGTACCCGTTCACCATCAGCACACCGGTAGGGCCTATTATAGAGACACCTAGAACTAGATTAAGTAGTGCGACTCTCAAGTTATTCATGAATATGGATAAAGTTAACGACGTAAGTGACGTCAGGTCTGTAGTGTTATACAGCTCTGTGAGTGGTCTGAACTGCTCCTTAAGGGCTTCTGAGAGTCCCTCCCCTACACCTGGTTGCCAGTAGTGTGGAAGGTCT
>JAWBLQ010000079.1:0-6530 GCA_038830105.1 Zestosphaera sp.
AGCGTATATGTGTACAGGCCCTCTGCTAAGTAACTCGTTAACTAAATCCGCGAGAACGGTCTCGATGAATTCGTCAAACTCTCTCACGTATGATGGATGACCGTAGACCGCGTCAATGACCAGTATATCAGGTTGTAGAATCTCTGTCCCTCTACCAACCTTCTTGAAGTCGCTGGTGTACCCTATAGTGGTTCCGTCATCACGCTCGACTAACACCTGAGCCGTCCCGGGTATATGAATCGCCTTCTCAAGAACTACGTTAAGCTCCCCTAACCTAAACCTCTGACCATATTCCAGCGGATTAAGCAACGACGGGACTGTAAACTCGTTTATGAGGGAAAGCCACTCAAGAGTGAGTGGGGTGCCTATGATTCTTCGTCTACGTCGCAATGAGTTCACTAACCCAACAGTATGATCGCTGTGAATGTGAGTAACCACCCTTGCTTGTGTGTCCTCATGACCGTCGATAACTAGAGAACTCCCTATCACTATACCTCCATGCTCGTTTATTCTCAGCGTTAATTCTGGAACCGCTATGTTGTCGCTCAAATACTGAAACCTCGTCTAAACTAATATTAGTAGTGTAAAGATTTAAAAACAATCCTCATACGGGAATCTCTTGAGTTAACATCTGACCTCCTCTCCGCCCTGAAGGGTAAGGCTCTCTTCAGAGTGGTTCGCTTGTTGTGGTTTACCTTACGAGGGATAGGGTAATGGGCTTAAGGTCAGTCCAGCGCTCTACTGCTTAACGAGTAGAGTGAGATGTGTGTCCTACTCATAGGCAATGAGGTGGTAAGGGTGAAGACTGATGTTAGTTGCGTACGGGTTATTCTTATCCCCCACTGCTTGAGGATCTCCTCCGAGACTCACGAACACAAGACCTCATTACCACCAAAACAGCAAATAGGAGTATGTCAAAGAGTTGCTCCGTACTTCTTAAGGAGTGCTACTCTTAGCTCTTCAAGATCTGGGTTTATAGTTGGAGCATCGCCTACAACCTCCTTAACAACGTCTGGATCCTTGAGTCCGTGACCAGTTATTAAGACGACGACCTCTTCGTCTTTATCTATGAGGCCTGCCTGAAGCGCTTTCATTAAACCTGCTAAGGAGGCTACGCCTGAAGGCTCAGCAAATATGCCTTCACTACTGGCAAGTAACTTCATGGCTTCGACTATGAGCGTGTCCTCAACCTCATCAGCGTTACCCTTGGTTATGCGGAGCGCGGCAAGCCCTGCATCACCATCCCATGGATAGGGATCCTCAAGCCCCCAGGCTATGGTGTGTGGGTGGTCCCACGGCCTTATGTTTAAGGGGTCTTGACCCTCTTTAAATGCCCTAACAAAGGGTGGATTGCCTGTTGACTGAACGGCGAAAAGCCGAGGGTATTCGTTAATCAACCCTAACTCAACGTAATCTCTGAAACCCTTCCAGACGCCTGTTAGTAGGGAGGCAGCCCCGACTGGAATGAAGACCCAGTCAGCCACCCTCCACTGCAACTGCTCGATCATCTCGTACGAGATCGTTTTCGACCCTTCTATCTGGTATGGGTTGAATGGGCCGAAGCTTGGTGAAGGGAAGAAACCGAACTTCTCGTAGGTTAGCCTCATCATCTTAACTGTGGGGTCCTCCCTGCCTAACCCCCTCACCCTAACTACTTTAGCGCCGTAGAAGAGTAACTGAGCCACCTTGCTGTAGCTGGCCTGCTCTATAACGAATGCATAGACCTCCATCCCAGCTCTAGCCGCGTACGCTGATAGTGCAACTGCAGCATTGCCTGAGGATGCCGTGACGAGCTTCCTGTAACCGAACTCCTTAGCAACGCTAACCGCCACGGACATGCCGCGGTCCTTGTATGACGCAGTCGGGTTCCTCGTCTCATCCTTTATCCATAACCTCCTCAGACCGAGCCTCTCAGCTAGCCTCTGTGCTTTAATCAACGGTGTAGCACCCTCATTAAGGGTAACTACGTTCTCACTGCTCTCCGGCAGTAGTAGGTCGAAGTACTTCCACTGGCTCGTGAGTGGTTTTCCGTTGACGTACTCTCTCGTGTAGAATTCCTTCAACGACTCGTAGTCATAGTTAATATCCAGCCTTCCCAAGTCATTCTTAAGGCATAGCGATGGCTTGCTTCTATAATCGTATTCACTCCCGCAACGAGAGCATCTTAGGTTTCTCACATATTTCGCCATTTAAACACCCCTATTTAACTAGTCAAGGATCATTATTTGTATCTCCTATTAAGTGTGGTTAGAGCGGTCTATTAACAAAACCGACTAGAGACCTGAAGCGCTTCTATTCAGCGTTCCCAGTATTCCTGCGGGAAGTATATCGCCCTAGTTGGACACACGGTGGTGCAGACCCCACACCCGTAGCACTTATCCACATTAATAACTGCAACCCTCTCCTTAAGAGATACGTGCACCGCGTCGTACGTGCATGATTGTTCACAAAGTCCGCAAGCCACACATTTATCTTCAGACACTATAGGGTTCTTTACTTCATACCAGCCCGATAAATCAGGCTTTAGATGTTTTAGAGCTGCACCCCTGACGTCATCAATGCTTGAGTATCCGTGTTCCACTAACCACTTGATAACCCCCTCAGTTAGCCTGCGGAATACCTGAGGACCCTCGACTATTGCTTGAGTGCATACCTGAACAGCCATCGCCCCAGCCATTACGTACTCTATGACGTCCTCGGGCTGTGAGACCCCTCCAACACCTATCACAGGTAACTTACTCATCTTCGCTATCTCAGCCACTACGGCAAGCCCCACGGGTTTTATAGCTGGTCCTGAAAGCCACCCGTGACCCTCCGGCCCTCCCATTAAGGGTCTCCCTGTCTCTACGTCTATGTGAAGCGCAGGCCCTATAGTGTTAATAGCAACAACACCGTCCACACCAACCTTCTCAAGATCCCTGATCATCTCCTTAAGACCTGTTAGATGAGGGCTTAACTTAGGGAATACAGGAACCCCCACAACCTCCTTAAGCGCTTCAGCAGACTCAACAACGGGTCTATAGTCATACCCGACGTAATGTGTTGAGAACTCTATACCTTGAGCTCCCGATCTAACGGCTTTCGGCCCTAACTCCCTGAGCTCACGTGCCCAGTAACCTAGACTAACTATTAAGGGTATACCGTGCCTCCTAGCTACTTCCTTGGCATACGGTAACTCTACGTTAAACCATTGCTCAGGCGGTAGATCAGACCAGAGCTCGGCGTTAAGAAAGCCGTAGTACGCGCCTCTAACCCTAATTACATTAGGCACTAAACCCTCGTCCTCATACTTAGGTGAGATGAGCCCTATGAACCCCTTATTTATAACGCCCATATGCGGCCTCGGGACCTTCGCCGCCCTAACGCTGATGGTCTTGGTGACCAGCCCTCCTACACCTCCCTCAGCCAGTAACTCGATAGCTTTACCGTCTCTCGAGACTGGACATGCTGAGTTTAGTACTGGGTTCCTGAACCTAAGGCCAGCTATCTCAACAGATATATCAACATTCATTAACATCACCTAATAAATCACTGCCTAAGCCACTCAACTCTATACTTCACCCCTGCAGAGAGCATTCTATCCCACAGCCTATTGACGACTTTGCCAACGTACTCAGCGACCTTGTCGACGTCAACGCTGACTAGGCGTCTCTCCTTAGTAACCCATTTACCCCTCACAAGCACCCCCCACACGTCTCTGCCGTTGAACGTGTTAACGAGGTGCCCGTACACAGTCCTCTCATCTAGAGGAGTGTGAGTGAACTCAGGAACTATTATAGTTATGTCGGCATCCTTGCCAGGCTCTATGGAACCCACTCTGTCATGGACGTTAAGGGCCTTAGCCGCGTCTATAGTGGCCATCTCAACCACCTTCAAGAGGCTCACCAGTCTTGGGTCTTTATACACGACTTTATGTACCAGGAACGTAGATCTCATGTTCTCGAAGACGTCCATAACGTACCCGTCGTTCCCTATACCCACGGTTAAGCCCATGTCCAGCATCCTGGGGATCGGAGGCACCCCTACCCCGTTTATCATGTTACTCATCGCGTTATGAGCTATCTTAACGTCATGTCGCTTCAGAATCACTAACTCATCGTCATTCACCTGGACACCGTGAATAGCTAGGAACCTCGGGGATAGGAAACCAATATCACGTAGCCTCTCAACAGGTCTCTTCCCGTAGCGCTCTATACTATGGTAAACATCTATGAGGCCCTCTTCCACGTGCATGGCGTATATGGTTCCATACTTATCGGCAAGCTCCTTACTCTTAAGTAAGACATCGTCAGTAACTGTGAAGGGGGCGTGAAGAGTGAAGATGCCTTTAACACCGTCTGTAATCCCTTGTGTTTTACGGACAAACCTCTCGTTCTCAGCTAACCCTTCATACCCCTCCCTTAAACCTCTCCTTTGAGTAACTGAAAAGCCAGCTAACCCCCTTAAACCAACCTCACTAACGCCCTTCTCAACGTAATCGAGGGAGTTCTGAATTATGTTAGGCGCGTCTAGCAGGTCCTTGAAGAACGTGGTCCCAGTTCTCGCCAAGAGCATTGAACCGATCAACGCACTCGCGTAAACGTCTTCATATGTGAGGGATTCGTCAAGAGCCCACCAAACCCTCTGCAGGTTCTGCTGGAAATCAGAGGGTCCCTCAATAATGCTGAACCAGGGCGAGCCTGTAAGGAGGAGCCCGTAGAAGTGCGTGTGCGCACATACGAAGCCAGGGGTCACGACACTCCCTCTTAGCTCAACATACTCACTAGCTCTGTATGAAGACCTCCCGTCGCCCACACCCACGTCAACTATCTTGCCCTCTCTAACAGCGACGAAACCCCGCGGGATAACACCCCTCCAGGAGTTCATAGTGACTATCAAAGCCTCGTTAATCAGTAGATCCACCTCTTCCAACTCAGAAACACACCACTTTAACTATCTCCTACCTGGATTTATATGTTTGCTTGGTTCATTAAAAATATAACATTAAGGAATTCAGGCTTGGTTGTTCCAGATTCTTAAACTAATTACAAAAACGCTAAAATAATTTCAGGACCTTTAGATAGAGAGGACGGTCGTGCCTGACTTACCCTTAACAACCTCGTAACCTTCGTATAGGTGTCCTATGGTTGCTCTCTTACCACCGCTCTTTATGAATCTGATTGCAGCCAATACTTTAGGCCCCATCGACCCCGGTGCGAAATGACCCTCCCTATAGTACTTCTCTAGCTCGGAAACCATGACTACATCAAGCTTTCTCTGCTCTGGCTTATTGAAATTCACGTAAACGCCGTTCACGTCTGTCAGAATTGCGAAGGTCCCCACCCCCAGGGCTGTTGCCAGGACCTCGCCAGCTAGATCCTTATCAATAACCGCCTCAACGCCCTGCAAGGTTTCATCAGAATTCCTGACTACCGGTATACCGCCGCCACCAGAAGCCACTACTATCCAGCCGTCATCAACCAGTCTTTTAATTGCCTCAACCTCAACGTTGTTGAATGGGTTAGGGGATGGCACTACCCTCCTGTAACCGCCCCTAGGGTCAGGCTTTAAAATCCAGTTCTTCTCCGCAACCAGCTTCTTAGCTTCTTCCTCAGTGTACCAACTACCTACGTATTTAGTGGGGTTGCTCCAGGCCGGGTCATCCTTTCTAACCTCTACCTGGTTAACCACTGAGACAGCTCCCTTAACCGACGTTCTGAGCCCTTCCTTGACGAGGAGGTTGTTTATGGTTTGTGTTAAGAGATAGCCTAACCAGCCTTGAGTCATGGCGCCAGCTATATCCATAGTAAGAGGGGGTATCTTATCTTTCGACCTTTCCATCCACTCCATTATAATCCCTACTTGAGGCCCGTTGCCGTGAGTGACGACGACTCTATACCCCTCCTTAACTATCCTAACTATAGTCTCGGCCGCCTTGTAGGCATTCTTCCAGTAATCCTCAGGAGTCCCTTTATCGCCTTTAGTTTGGAATGCGTTCCCCCCTAACGCCACTAGTATGTATCTCTCGTCCCTAGTCATGAACGTGACCACCTACTCGTACCTGCTACCCATCACCATGCTCATCACTGCCTTCTGCACGTGCAACCGATTCTCGGCTTCCTCGAAGTAGAGAGACTTCTCGTAAGTGTCAAGTACTTCATCCGTTACCTCCTGCCCTCTGTCAGCAGGACCGCAGTGCATGTAATACGGACGTCCAGCCTCCTCAAGGAGCTCTCTAGTGACTATCCAACCCCTAAACTTGCTCTGATATTCCATGGCTTCCTCCTTATGTACTTTAGCATCAACGCTGAAGGGCGGGAAGAATGCCTTAGGACTCCACGCCTTCGGATACACGAAGGTAGCTCCATCAAACGCCTCCTTCATATCGCTGGTCACTCTGACGGAACCGCCGTAACGATCAGCCAGCCCCCTCACAGCCTCCATGATGTTCTCCATTAACTCGAATCCAGGCGGATGCGCTATCCAGACCTCAGCCCCCATCATAGCCGCCATTATAGCTACGTCCTGAGGCACTGCCAGCGGTTTAAGAC
>JAWBLQ010000080.1:0-6429 GCA_038830105.1 Zestosphaera sp.
AGATTTTTAAGTATGTTTAACGATTTTTATTTGAGGGTTACAGGTGTTGTGCGGATCCTTTGATTCTTTAATTACACTGTCTGGTGTTGAGACTCACTCCCTCACACCGAGTAAGTACCTTAATCCATCACTCATAGACTTCATAGACCACCTGCAAAGCTTTGAGTACATTCCAGAGATATCCGACATAGCTGACTTGATGGATCTCCACACATCTACCGTGTGGAAGTTGATGAAGGCTCTAAAACAGAGGGGATTGGTTCTTCAAGGACTTGTAGATGTTACTCGCATGGGGATGGTGGAGGTTATCTTAATCTTTGACAGACTCCTTGGGCTTCAGGAAGTCCCGAAATGCATGCTACGGGAATACTCCCCTATACTGCCATGGGGGTCGTATCTCAGGTACCTAGTGCCTAGAGGTCTTGTTGAGTCGTTCCTGAACTCACTCTACGCGAAGCTAGGAGTTGAGGCGAGGGAGGTCTACATACTACCCATAACCATACACAGTAAACCAAGCCTTAGGGAATATTACGACGTGAACTCTAGGAGATTCCTGCCTGAGTGGGAGCGACTAGTCACACGTATAAAATCATACTCAAGGGAGTCACTGCCTAGAGAAACCCTGCCTGAGAGAGTTAAGTATGATGAGATCGACCTATACCTTGTAAGGGAGCTGGAGATCAATCCCTTCAACTCCGTGAAGTATATAGCCAGGAAACTTAAGGAGGAACTCTACCCTGATAAAACTGTTAACTACATTCTAGTGTTGAGACATTACAATAATCACGTCAAGGATAGAGGTGTGATAAAGGGGGTTAGACTTAAGTTAGAGGAGGTCACCCTAGACACGCCCATTAAAACCTTAAGCGTGGTTGTCGGTAACCCGATAGATTTACTAAGGATCTCTAGGGTGCTGAGCGCCCACCCCTATTTTCTAGACGCATACATCAACATCCCTGACAGCGTCTTAGTCACACAGGCTCTAATACCACCTGGATCTATCTTCAGCCTGAGCCTCTTCCTCGAAGAGCTTAAGTCAGGGGGCTTAATAAAGACGTGGAGAAACATCTACCTTGATAGGACGAGGTTGGTGAAATACGCGTTCCCCGTTAAAATACATTCACTAACCATCGATGAGATGCTCAACGCAAGTGATGAGAAACTCTTAATCAGGAAAATCACGTGAGGCTTAAATCATCAGCCTCGTGAGCGTCATGAAGGGAGTTTCTTACTTAGTAATACTTATAAGGTTGCTCGTGAGAGTCGTAGGGGATATACGTTTTGGGGGTATTACAGCTCCCTGTAATTGATGACGTTGAATTAGCCGGGAAGAAAGTCCTCGTTAGAGTAGACTTCAACTCGCCTGTAGACAAGGACGGGAGGATAATTGATGACTCTAGGATAAAGGCGCATAAACCAACCCTGATGAAACTGGTAAACGCGGAAGCCGCCACAGTCGTGATTACTCATCAAGGCAGGCCGGGAGATAACGACTTCATCACTCTCGAGACACACTTCGAGAAACTCAAGGAGATACTTGGTATTGACGTTAAGTTCATTGATGACGTTATAGGTCCTGCTGCACTCAAGGCTGTGAAAGACCTTAAGGGAGGTGAGATTTTACTCTTAGATAATGTGAGGATAGTTTCAGAGGAGTTGATTGAGGCAGAGCCCGAGAAGCAGGCTAAGACCTACCTAGTCAGGAGGCTCTCGCCGTTCTTTGATTACTTTGTATTCGACGCTTTTGCCACAGCACATAGGTCCCAGCCCTCAATAGTTGGGTTTCCTATGACACTCCCGTCCCTGATGGGTTACGTTATGAAGCATGAGCTCAACGCTTTGGAGAGGTCGCTCTCAAGTAGCGAGACGCCGAAGCTCTTCGTCTTAGGGGGCGCTAAGGTCAGGGACACTATTAAGATCGTGGAGTTCCTGACTAAGAGGAGGGCGGCTGATAGGATATTGACCACAGGGCTTGTCGGTCTAACGTTTCATGTGGCTAAGGGCGGCAGAGCGGGGAAGTCACTATTGAAGTTCCTTGATGAGAGGGGGCTCACCACGTTGATTCCCTTAGCACGTAGAGTGGTTTTATCCGGGGCGCCGGTGGACACGCCTTACGACGTGAAGGTGATTAAGGAGGACGGGAGAGTTGTCGAGGAACCCATAAACACGGCTGATGGCGTACCAGTTGATATCGGTTCGTATACGGCGCTCATGTACTCTGAGATGATTAGGGAGGCTTCAGTAGTGGTCATGAGAGGGCCTGCAGGGTATGTCGAGGACTCTAGGTTCAGATCCGGAACCCTAGAGCTCCTTAGGGCAGCTTTTGAAAGTAACGCGTACGTGATGGTGGGTGGTGGGCACCTGGGCTCAATGCTTGACGAAATCCCTGCAAGGAAGGAGGGAGGCCTCCACATCTCAACAGGAGGCGGCGCCCTTCTAATAGCGTTGTCAGGGGAGTCTCTCCCCGCCTTAAAAGCTCTTGAGCTCTCCTACAGGAAGTTTTTAACTGGTGGTTCTGTATGAAGGTAAGGGTAGGTGTTAACGGATACGGAACTATAGGTAAGAGGGTTGCTTGGGCGATAACGCAGCAACCTGACATGGAGTTAGTAGGCATCGTCAAGACGAGACCTAATTGGGAGACGCTCTCAGCTGTTAAGAGAGGCTACAAGATATACACGTTGAGGAATAGCTTAAAGGAGTTTCATTCACGTGGTATCGCTGTTCAGGGAGTGCTAGAGGATTTGATGACCGCTGTAGACGTGATCATTGACGCGACCCCCGGCGACGTCGGCATGACTAACAAGGCACTATATGAGGGATTCTCACGTAAAGCGATATTCCAAGGGGGTGAGGAGCCAGGCATTGCTGAAGTGAGTTTTAATTCACTAGTAAATTACCGGGATGCTTTAGGTAAGAATTACGTTAGAGTAGTGTCGTGCAATACCACTGGGCTCCTTAGAGTGATACACGCGATGTCTAGAGTGGATAGAGTGAAGAATGTGAGAGGCTTTATCATTAGGAGAGCGGCAGATTTAAAAGAAGTGAAGAAAGGGCCTGTGGAGGGGTTAATACTTGACCCGCCTAAGCCGCCGTCTCATCACGCTCTAGACGTGAATACTGTGATTAGCGGCTTAGACATAGTGACTTACGCCGTGGTCGCTCCAACGACGTTAGCACACGTACACATACTACGCTTTACTATGGAGAGAAACGTCTCACTAGACAAGGTTCTTGACTCCCTAGCCAACACCCCTCGGATACTCCTGATAGACGGGGGGTTAGTCAAGTCTACTGCCGAGTTAAGGGAACTAGCTCGTGATATCGGGAGGCCTTATGGAGATATATTCGAGAACGTCGTGTGGAGTGATAGCGTATATGTCAGAGGTGACGAAGTTATGTTGACCTACGCGGTCCATCAAGAGGCTATAGTTGTTCCTGAAAACATAGATGCCGTACGTGCGATCATGAAGATCACTGAGAAAGCCGAGGAGTCCATTAAGCTAACGGATGAGAGCCTGGGTATTAAGAGGTGGTTATAGTGAGTTATCGCCCTGAACCAACGTACGTCGTAAGCTACCTCTTCAGGAAGATCCTCATCCCAGTTGACGGATCCGCCATGTGTTATAGAGCGCTTGAAGTAGGGCTTGACTTCGCGTTGAGATACGGCTCAAAACTGACTATTCTTATAGTTGAGGACCCATCTATACCTAACGCCGACGAGGTAAGTAGGAAAGTTAAGGAGATCGCGTCTGAGAGAGGCGTTAACATAGAGGTTAAGGTAAAGAGGCCTAATTACCCGGATACCTCCATTGCAACAACAATCGTGGGAGAGATGTTTGAGGAGCATTACGACCTAGTCATAATAACGGCACGCGGGAGGACCCTTAATCCAGACCTTGCCTTAGGGTCCGTGGCTCTATCAGTGATCGTGAACTCAAACACCTCAGTGTTTTTAATCAGGTAGTATTGATCGATAGCCTATGACAAGTTATTTGCTTTTTAATGAATTTAGGTATTTACGGATCTCGTAAATCTCTCGTTGAAAGTCTCGGGAGGTTAAGTACTGTTCGTCTTAATGGTTTTTACGATCCTGCGCGGGAATCACGATCATGAGTCACGCGGGAGTGAACGAAAGTTTTAGACGCTTATTTCGCTCTCTGACATCCTTCAGAAGTTGGGCTCAGAAATAAACAGCTCGCATCCTTTTTATTAATTCGAGTCATGAGATCTAGTTAGGAGGTGTGGGTTGAGCGTCTCACCAGCTAAGAAATACGTGTTCGACGAGATTCATGGTTATATAGTCCTGGATCCCCTTACCAGGAATCTGGTTGACACACCACCGTTGCAAAGGTTGAGGAGGATTAAACAGTTATCTCAGGCTTGGTATGTCTTTCCTGGCGCTGTTCACACAAGGTTCTCCCACACGCTGGGTGTTATGCGGTTGGCGGAGAGAGTGACTGACAAGCTGATCTCTGATGGATTACTTGAGAGAGATGAGAGGGACTTACTCAGGGTTTCAGCGTTGCTTCATGACATAGGTCATACACCCTACTCACACGCGCTTGAGTACGTGTTCTATACGAGCTTTGGCGTGAACCACGAGGAGTTAAGCCATATGTTAATAACGGAGGAACCCCATATCAGAGAGACGCTCTCGGATTACGGTCTTTCCCCAAATGAAGTGGCTAAGATAGTGACTGGAGAGCATGAGAACAGTGGTTTCGTCAGTCTCCTGAGCGGCGATTTAGATGTTGACAGGCTTGACTACTTGCCTCGAGACGCTTTACACACTGGAGTTAGGTACGGTCTAATAGATCTGGAGAGGATAATACAAACGTTAACCCTAGATGACGAAGGTAACATAGCTGTTCATCCTAAAGCCATCCAGGCGGTAGAGTCATTCTACGTGTCCAGACTTCACATGTACAGAGCCGTCTACTATCATAAAACCATAACTGGCTACCAGCTCTTGTTAGCGTCTATATACGAGTTGATGATGCTTGAGAGGGAGGTCAAGAGCCTGCTAGACCCCTTCACATCTCTCGAGGGTATTAGAAAGTCCGTAAGGGACGGTACCATAAGCGCCTGGGATGACTTCCTCATAGGAGGTGTCATAAACGTGGTCCTAGCTAAGAAACTAGGTAGTGAAATCCTACAGGAGCTAATTAAATCCTACACTAACAGGGGAGGGTATAGAGCTGTGTACAATCACATAAGCTTTAAGCAGGAGGCAGGAGTCACGCCATCTGAGATAGAGAAACTAAATAAGGTAAATAGATCACTCCTGTTGAGAGGTGTAGACACGCACTCATTTAGAACATACACGGAGTCAGTCCCTGTGGTCTCTAGGGAGAAAGAGGTGAGGGTGTTGATTAACTCTAAGCCCGTCAAGATCTCGGAGACCGACGACTCAATAGTAAAGAACCTACCTAGATATATGGAGATAGTTAGGATTTACTCACTGCCGTCGGTAGAGGAGATCGTTAAGAAGTCCCTGTAGGTTTCCTCGACTTCCTTAGATGCTTCGACATCAGATACGCGTCAGAGTCCGGATAGTAATTAGGTATCCTCTCAACAACCTCGTAACCCAGCTTCCTGTAGAGTTTTAAAGCCTCCTCATTAAGGACGGAAACTTCAAGCCTCACACGCTCAACGCCCATCCCCACACACCTACCCTCAAACACTTCGATCAATCTACTCCCTAAACCCATCCTACGGAAGTTAGGATCCACAGCTATCGATGCGATATGGCAGTAATTATCGCTCGTCACGAAGCCCGTGATGTATCCAACTACCTTACCATCACAGTCAACTACTAGGAACAACTCCGGGTGTAGGAAGAGCGCCGACATGAAGATTATCTTGGGGTAGGGATGCTTGAAGGACCTCCTCTCCACTCTAGTGATTGAGTCTATGTCTTTAGGTGTAGCATTCCTCACACTACATCTTAGCGTGGCGCCAGACGCCATAACTTAATGACCTCGTCCTCAACATACGGTGTGTAGATAAGGTCTTTAATGACGCCTTCCTCAACTACCTCAAGAAGTGGGGCTCCAGGGTCTCTTGAAAGAGCCTCACCGATTACGGAGGCTCTTATGCCGTGCTTCTCGAGTAGGGACACAGCGTCCTCGACCTTCTCCCTTGGAATTGAAGCGAGCAGAGCCCCTGAAGAGAGCATCCTCAGAGGATCTATTTTAAGAGCTTTAGTAACCTCCGCGGTTACCTGATGAACAGGGATCTTGTCTAAGTAAACTTTAATCAGTTTGTTAGACGCGTAAGCCATTTCAGCAAGCCCGCCTAAGATACCTCCCTCTGTTGGATCGTGCATTGCATTCACTAAACCCTCCCTACTTAAGAGAGTTGCCTCTTCTACAACACTTACGCTAGTAATAAACTCATCACCCTTATCTAGGGATTCCTCATCAACAC
>JAWBLQ010000081.1:0-6406 GCA_038830105.1 Zestosphaera sp.
AGTGAGGTGAGGTGATCTGCTGGAGAGCTACCAAGCTTTTGAGGAGGGTTCAAGCATTAAGCACGTTTAAGGGTTAACGCTAGTTCCATCCTCCTGTAGGGACAGCCTCCCCAGTGTTTCTCGCATTCAGCCGCCTCGAATTTTGTTAAGTATCTCTTGAGGACGAGGCACCCGGCTAGGTAATAGCCTTCATGAATCTCTGCCTCGAAGAATTCACACCCGAACTTCGGCTCGTCGTTCAGTGCGTGTATCATGAGGAGCGCCTTGCCAAACTTAGCTACTGAGGACACTGGTGCGGGTCTGCTCAACGCCTTCTCGGAGAAGTACTTGCAGTTACCGTACTCATTCGACCCCCCGAGGCAGGTCACTAGAGAGACTGGATCGCTTGATGGATGTTCAAGTTTGGGTGATGAACAAAGCCCGTCCTTATACCAGGGACACGACATATCATGAACGACCTCAGTCTATTAGATACTTGCCTAGAGCGCTTAAAAGCTGTGAAATAATGTAATTTCATGTGGTGGATGTAGTGTCAACTGACAACGGGAGTAACGTGAACAGAAAGCTAGGTCTTAAAGTTGTCTACGAGGATTCCGATATAGTCGTGTTCAAAGCCCCTAACGAGGAGCAGTTACTCGAGATCCTGAAGAACTTACTTAGAGAACGACCTATGTCCGTTAAGGAACTCCACACGTACCTCTCAGGCCTCGCAAGCGAGGACAAGATAAGGAAGGCGCTGATAAAACTAGTGAACGATGGCAAGGCCTACGTCATGAACGACGGCAGATTTGTGATAGCAGGTTTAGAGTGAAATATTAATAATGAGTTGACGCGTGCGGACCAGATCCCGACCTATTATATAAATCCTAATGTTGATTTGGATTATTGGGGTTATGTTTATGTGTTCAGCAGGCGATGAGAGAGGGGTTGCAGACATGACATCAATAACCGCTAGGGCTGAGAGAGAGGATCCTAAGAGGAAGTGGGTAGAGAGGATGACTAGATCCGCTAAGAAATACCATAAAATATGTCCTTACTACGATAAGAAGACAGCTAATTGCTTTATAAAGCAGTTAAAGAACGTGAAGACCACTAAATGCGATCGAGACGGTAAATTTGACGGGTGCCTCATATTCGTCCTCTACCTGGAGGAGAGGTACGATTGGTACGTCTCTGCCGGCGGACTCCTACCGGTTGACTTCCGGGATATCACCTCCATTTTTTAATTAGCCAGTGAATTGGTGTTTAGATGAAAGAGAATGTGGTTGGGTAATCCGTTCACAGACCTGAAGCAGTCCGTGAGCACCGCACTTAATAAAGCCCTTGAGGGCTTATGCCTTAACACTGAGTTACGTGGTAACTTAGAGAGCCTCATTGAGGAACCTCCAAGGAGAGAGTTCGGCGATCTAAGTGTGCCCGCTACCAGGCTCTCGAAACTGTGTAATGCCTCCCTGGACGAGTTGCTCCCTAGACTCACAGAATCCTTGAAGGCTCTAGACGTGGTTGAGAGGGTTGAGGTTATTGGCGGTTACGTCAATATCTTCGTGGATTACTCTGTGTTCGGTGCACGCGTTCTCAACTCCATCCTCACGTCGGGCTTGAAGTACGGTGTTCCTGAGGGTCTCAAGAGCGAGAGGGTTGTGGTTGAGTATATATCAGCTAATCCTGTGCACCCCCTACACGTGGGTTCAGGTAGGAACGCAGTGCTTGGAGATTTTCTATACAGGTTGTACAAGTTCGTGGGTAATGAAGTTCAGAGGAGGTATTATGTGAATGACGTCGGGCTTCAGTCCGCTTACCTAGCTTACGGGTACTTTAAGTTAGGGCTTCCAGCAACCCCCCCGCATATGAAGCCTGACCACTACTTAGGGTTGATATACGCCGCGACAACAACTATAATAGACATAATGAGACTTAAGAAGGCGTTAAGCAAGGCTGAGGGCTCAAGTGACTTGAACAGACTTAACGAGATCAGGGGTGAGTTAGACTCCTTGATAGGCGACCTAGCCAGGATAGCTGACCTCATACCTAATGAGGTCAGCGTCCTTTCCGAGCGGATAGCTGATGACGAGGATCCAGAGTCTAAAGTCATGGAGATCCTAAGAGGGTATGAGAAGGGGATCAAGGACTTCATGTTCGCTAGGGAGGTGTGTAGCAAGGTTCTTGAGGGGATCCGAGAGACTCTCAATAAGTTGAACGTCGGTATGGATGTATGGGATTGGGAGAGCGACTTAGTTTGGGGTAGTGAGGTGGATTACGTTGTTGAGAAGGCTCTTGAGAGCAGGTATTACAGGCTTCATAAGGGTGCGCCGGCGCTTTTCTTCGATGACTTGACTAATGATCCCTCGCTGAGGGAACGTCTGAAGGTCCCTAAATCCCTTGAAGTCCCTCCGTTAATACTCAGGAGAAGCGATGGGTCAACACTCTACACCACTAGAGACATAGCTTATACGTTGAAGAAGTTCAGGGAGTACTCTGCTGATAAGGTCATTAACGTGATTGCTGTGGAGCAGACGCTTAGTCAGGCTCAGTTAAGGCTGGCTTTACAAGCGTTGGGTTTCTCTAGAGAGGCTGAGAACTTGATTCACTACTCCTATGAAATGGTTAACCTGCCTGGAACCTCGATGTCCGGGAGGAGGGGTAGGTACGTGACTGTGGATGAACTGCTTAATAAGTTAGTCGAGATGGTTAAGACTATCATGAGCGAAAGAGACGCTGAGATTTCAGAGGATCAGGCCCTCAAGATAGCTAGATCCGCTGTCAAGTATATGATCCTGTCAGTCTCCCCGTCTAAAACCTTGGTCCTTGATTTGAAGAAGGCCCTTGACTTAAAGCAGAACTCAGGACCCTACATACAATACACGTACGTTAGGGCTAAGTCAGTCTTGGAGAGGGTCGGGGTTCTTCCTGAGGGAGGGCTGGATCTTTCAAAGGCTAATAAGGAACCCATCAAGACTTTGTTATTTGAGCTAAGCAAGTTCCCGGAGGTAGTGGCTGAGGTCTTAGTGAGTGGACAGCCTGAGGATCTAGTCGCATACGTAAATAACCTGGCCACGATCTTTAATAAGTTCTACGATGTAGAGCCTATAGCTAAGGAGCCTGACGAGGGTTACAGAGCACTTAAGGTGGCCATAACGTACGGTACTTCGGTAGTGTTACGCAACTTCATGGAGATCGCTGGGATGGACGTTCTCGACAGGATGTAAGCTTATTGGTATGTGTATTAACTAGTGGGTGAGGAGATGCTTAAGGGCTGGGTGTGTGATGTATTTGTGTTAGGTGGTCTGGATGGACGAGTTAAGTGCGGTATGCCCGTTTGAGTGGAGGTACGGCTCTGAGGATATGAGGAGGCTCTTCACTGTAGAGAGTTTAGTAGGGACGTACGTGAGTGTGGAGAGGGCCTTAGTTAAGGGATTGGCTGAGGCTGGGTTAGCACCGAAGCACTGTCCCGAGGCTTTGGAGGAGTGCTCTAAGAACCTGAAAGCTAGTGAAGTATACTCTAGAGAAGTTGCCTTGGGACATGAGATAGCCGCACTCACGTACGTATTGGGAGAGAGATGTGGTGAGTGTGGTAGTTATGTCCATCTAGGCGCCACGAGTTATGACGTGGTTGATACGGCCTGGGCTCTACTGATTAGAGAGGCGCTTAGGATAGTTAGGAGGAAGTTAAGGCTTGTTCTAGAGGAGTTAGTGGATCTATCAATGAAGTATAAGGATGTGTTGATGGTTGGCAGGACTCACGGCCAGCACGCTGTCCCCATGACGGCGGGGTTTAAGTTCGCTAATTACGTCTACGAGTTAAGCAGGAGCTACGAGAGGCTATGCGGGCTTGAAGGGAGGGTTGTTAGGGCTAAGATCTCAGGCGCCGTCGGCACTATGGCTGCGTGGGGTGCTAGAGGTCTTTATGTCGAGAAGGTTGTTTCTAGCGAGTTAAATTTAGAGCCACACGTCATCGCCACTCAGGTAGCACCTAGAGACGGGTTCGGCGAGTTAATTAGCGCCCTGGCAGTGTTAGCTTCGCAGTTGGATAGGTTCGCCCTTGAGGTTAGGGAGTTATCCAGGACGGAGATTGGTGAGGTATTCGAGGCGGGACCGAGGGTCGGGAGTAGCACTATGCCTCACAAGAGGAACCCAGTGATTGCTGAGAGGGTGTCAGGATTGGCTAAAGTGATGAGGTCCTTAATAGTGGTTGCTCTAGAGAACATACCTTTAATGCATGAGAGGGATTTAACCAACAGCAGCAGCGAGAGATTCCTAGTGCCTCACGCCTTCCTAACGATGGATCAGATGCTCGAGGACTTCCTCAAGCTCCTTAAGGTGATGCAGGTAGACCCTCAAGCCGCTAGAAGGAATCTCGAGTTAACTAAGGACGTCATAATGTCTGAAGCCGTCGTTATTAGATTAGTGATGAAGGGCATGCCCAGGCATGAGGCTCATGGAAAGCTCGTTGAGTTAATTCGTGGTATGAGGCGGGGTGAGTCTCTTAAGGAGGCGGTGCTGAGAGACGCAACGCTCTCTAAGATGTTGAGCTCTGAGGAACTTGACGAGGTTCTGAAGCCTGAGAACTACCTAGGGTGTTACAGGGAGCTTATCGAGAGGACGGCGAAATATTGTAGAGACGTCCTAGAGAGATGCCAGGACACATGATGTAGGCCTCTCTTACAGTTCTAATCAACGTTTTTAACTTAGGAGACGATTCAATTCATAAGGGGATCAGTAACGGTGGGTAAGGATTCTGTTGAGTTACGGGTTGAGACTGCCGGTGCTAGGGATGTAGGGCGTAAGATCGGCAGACTCCCGAGAAGAGTCATGAATCAGCTTGAGGTGTCCTCAGGGGATTACGTAGAGATAGAGTCTGATAAGGGCTCTACAGTACTGCAGGTCCTTCCCTCGATAAGGGATGAGGATGATTACGTTATAAGGATAGACGGCTACACGCGCGAGGCGCTTGGCGTTGGTGTAGGGGACTTCGTACGTGTTAGGAGGATTAACGTGGTTAAGGGCTCGAAGGTGTCGCTTGCCCCCACCATACCGATGAGGTGGGATAGGGGTTTCGTTGACTACGTTAAGGAGCAACTACTCTATAAGCCTGTTAAGAGGGGTGAGGTGCTCTTCATAACTTATTACTTCCTTCCAGAGCCTATAAAGTTCGTGGTAATTGCCACGCAGCCACAGCAAGTCGTCTATATTGACGCAGATACTTATCTCGAGTTGAGGGAGGAACCGGTTAAGGAGGAGGCCGTCAGGAGAACTGTGCCTAGGATTACTTGGGAGGACATAGGCGATCTGGAGGAGGTTAAAGAGAGGGTTAGGGAGATAGTAGAGTTACCGATGAGGCATCCGGAGCTCTTTAAACACCTCGGGATTGAGCCTCCTAAGGGTGTCCTCCTTTACGGGCCTCCAGGCGTCGGTAAGACTCTGCTCGCGAAAGCCTTGGCTAACGAGATAGGCGCTTACTTCATAGCTATTAACGGTCCTGAGATTATGAGTAAGTATTATGGTGAGTCTGAGCAGAGGTTGAGAGAGATATTCGAGGAAGCTAGGAAGAACGCACCAGCAATAATATTCATAGACGAAATAGACTCAATAGCACCAAAAAGAGAAGAAGTAATAGGAGAAGTAGAAAAAAGAGTAGTAGCACAACTACTAACACTAATGGACGGGCTTCAGGAGAGAGGTAAGATAGTTGTCATAGGGGCTACGAACAGGATAGAAGCAGTAGACCCAGCACTGAGAAGACCAGGCAGATTCGACAGAGAAATAGAAATACCGCCGCCTGATAAGAGAGCTCGGAGGGCTATCCTGGAAGTCCACACGAGGAACGTGCCTCTGGCGGAGGACGTGAACCTGGACGAACTGGCAGGCATAACACATGGATCCACGGGTGCTGACCTCACCGCCTTAGTTAAGGAGGCCGCTATGTCCGCCTTAAGGCGGTTCATGAGAGGCGAGCAGATCGATTTGAATAAGCCCATACCCCCTGAAACACTTAAGAGGCTGGTCGTCATGAAGAGCGACTTCATGGAAGCACTGAAGATAGTCCACCCAACCCTCCTGCGCGAGGTGTTTGTGGAGATCCCTGAGGTCAGGTGGTCTGATGTAGGTGGTTTGGAGGACGTTAAACAACAGCTTCAGGAGGCGGTGGAGTGGCCTCTTAAAGCCCCCCAGGTCTTCGAGAATATGGGGGTGAGACCTCCTAGGGGTATTCTTCTTTACGGGCCTCCAGGCTGTGGTAAGACTCTGCTCGCTAAGGCTGTTGCTACTGAGTCTGGAGCTAACTTCATAGCAGTTAAAGGACCTGAAATACTAAGTAAATGGGTAGGGGAATCAGAGAAAGCAATAAGAGAAATATACAGAAGAGCAAGACAAGTAGCACCATCAATAATATTCTTCGACGAAATAGACT
>JAWBLQ010000082.1:0-1017 GCA_038830105.1 Zestosphaera sp.
CGAATATACGGCAGGAGGTCTTAATCGAGGCGTTGTTAAGCAGGCTGTCAACATACGTATCAACGCAACCAACCGTGAAGTGCACGTTCAGAGGTAAGCTAATAGTATCTAGAAAGCCAAGACGCTTGGTTAACGCTGGTAGTGACGAGTCAGAGGTGCTCAGGCTATTTAATGACTTGTCTATCGCCTCAGACATGCTAATGAATCAGTGTATTGAGGACCTGGAAATGAAGATTAAAGGAGATGCTTTAGAGGTCACTCTGTACTGTAGTGGAGGGTATTGGAGTTCCTGTGTAGTTGTGAAGAAGTATGTGGAGGACATTGTAGTTAAGTTGAGTGATTTGATATCACGCAGCCCTAAAGTAAGGATCATTGGTTTCCTGGATATCCGCATGAAGTTCTTACACCTACCTCAAGATCATTCTTAAGTCCATCCACGCCGTCAGCGAATGAATACGCCTTGAACCCCCTAGCACGTAGCTTGCTCGCCTCTACGTAGCTTTTACTGCCTCTCCAGCAGTAGAGAACTATTGTCCTGTCTTTCATAGACTCCACGTCTACATCTTCGTGATGTAGAGCTCCTGGGTAGTGCCACTCGAGGTATTCATCCTTATCGCGCAGGTCAATTACCACAGCGTCCTCAGGTATGAAATCTATAATTACTAGGTTATCTGGTAGCGCTTCATTGAGACTTGATGTGAGGACGTCTAAGATCTTAAGAGAGTCGATGGTCTTAGCTATTATCTCCTTAGGGATCTTATCGACCTCCGTACGTAATTCCTCGTTAGAGACTTTAGTCCTGACGCGTGAGGGGGCTATAGCACATGGCTCGCCAACTCTGCATGAGACCTCGTAAGTACCTATAGTCCTAGCGAGGTTAACCACCTCTTCTTTATCGAACCCGATCAGAGGTCTCAGAATCGGTATTTGCATGTTCGCAACGGCTTGCGCAGCGCTTAAGTTAGCTAGTGTCTGGCTTGACGTCTGGCCGACGGACTCCCCAGTAATCAATGCGTT
>JAWBLQ010000082.1:1027-6374 GCA_038830105.1 Zestosphaera sp.
AGCCACCTCTGCACTTATTAGGTACATGAGGGTTCTCAGAACTATCTGCCTGAACTCCCACGTGACCTTCTCCCTGATCTGATTAAGAACCTCTGTTAAGTCTATAACATATAGTTTAGGTCTATGTCCGTAGAACCACATTGAGGTAAGGGTTCTAGCTACTGTGAAAGCCAGACTAGTTGATTTAGGCGAGCCCATGAAGAAATGCAGGTAGTCAACTTTAACCCCTCTCTTGGCAGTAAGCCAGGCGGCCACAGGCGAATCTATGCCTCCAGAGAATAAAGATAGCGCATGGCCCTCCGTACCTATCGGAAGCCCACCAACACCCTTAATACTCCTTCTGTATAGGTAAGCCTTGGAACCCCTCACCTCAAGAATAATCTCAACGTCAGGGTTCTCTAAATCAACTCCAGCTGAATACGGCTTTAGATAGGCACCTAATTCCTTTGCAACGTCAATAGACGTGAAGCTGTGAATGCCGCTACGCTTAACCCTGACGGCGAACTTCTTATTCGTTACAAGCTTGGTAGTGAGTTCACCTACCTTGCCTATTAACTCCTTTAGATCACTAAAATCTATCACCTCGACCTCAGCAACTCTGGCCACGCCGAATACTCTACTCAGATCCTCTAAGGCGTCTACTTCGGATTCTAGAACTATCTTAGCATTGATAATCCTGATGGAGTGCTTAGGTTTAGGAGAGCCTCTCCTCTCTAGCGCTTCGCTTAAGTTACTTACTAGCGTCTTGTAGAACCTAGGTCTACTGCGCCAAGACTTAATAGGCATCTCACCCGACACAGTTATTAAGTATTTGAACGTCTCACCCACCTAGATTTATTGACTTCAGGAGGCTATTATCCTAATGCAGAGGAGATCTACCTATGTAGAGGGCTTACGTGAGTTCAGAAAGGTTATTATGATTCTTCGGATTACCATTATATGTGCAGGTACTATATCACCGCTTGATCTATACTACGACTGGATTGGGTGTGGTCATGCCTAGATTATAACCTATTAATAGCTTAATAACCCTATCCTAAAGATATTAAAGAGATGTTTGAAAGTGAAACGATATAAACCTGAAAATAAAAACCTCTTGCTTTATTTTCTAATGGCCTTTGCTTTCTCGTGGTTATTTTGGGTGCCTCAAGCTCTGGTTTCAAGAGGCGTATTACCAGTACCCTCGATTTTAGCTGATTTTCTGTTGAGTCCTTTAAACCCTGCTGCTTTCGGCCCGCTTGTCTCAGCGTTTTCTCTAACTTACTTTAACGAGGGAGTTGTTGGGGTGAAGACCCTACTAAAGAGAGGGGTGGATTACGGTTTCAGGAAGGTGTGGTTTATCCCGATTTTCCTTCTTTTCCCTGCTATGACTGGCGGTGCTCTTTTACTGGCGGTGCTTAGTGGTGAAACACTGCCTGAACTGCCTACGCTGTACGATATTCCTATGATTGCTATCATGTTTGCCTACATATTTTTCCTAGGGGGGCCATTCCAAGAGGAGTGGGGTTGGAGAGGATACGCTCTAGACAGATTACAAGCCAGATGGGACGCACTTCCTTCAAGCCTGTTACTCGGGCTTACATGGGGTTTTTGGCATCTGCCGCTGTTCTTCATACCTGGGTCGATCCAGTCCCAGACCCCGATCTGGGGCTTCATGATCTTAATACTCTGTGGTTCAGTACTCTTTACCTGGATATACAACAATACTGGCGGCAGTATCTTAGCTGTAATGCTTTTCCATACAATGAACAATCTCTCGCTCGTGATATTCCCAGCTCTTGAAACAGCGTTAGGAGGTCTCTACCTACTGATCCTCAACATAATCTCTACGGTTGCAGTACTGAAGATATGGGGTCCTAAGAGGTTAAGCGGCAAAACCCTCACGCATTAGGACGAAGTTAAATGAGGAATTATTAGAAAACTATTCAAGTGAAAACTAGGTTTAGACTCCTAAGACCTCCTTAAGTAACGCGGCTCTTACGTACATGCCATTCTTCGCTTGCTCGAAGTACTTGGCCTGAGGCAGGCTGTCTACGTCTGTGGTTATCTCCCATACTCTGGGTAGTGGGTGCATTATTACAGGGATCTTTCCATGCCTCTCTAGAAGGCTTCTCGATATTACGTAGGTACCCTTAAGTCTCTCATACTCCTGAGGATCCTCAAACCTCTCCTTCTGCAGTCTTGTTACGTAGAGGACGTCTAGTTTCTCTATGATATCCTCGACGTTCTCAACCATGTGATACTCAAGCCTCCCCTCAACTTTCTTAAGTACCTCCTCTCTAACTTGGAGTTGCTTGGGTGCTATGTAATATACGGTAATGTCGTTAAACCTGGTTAACATGTATGAAAGAGAGGGTATTGTCCTGCCGTACTTTAGATCGCCCATTACACCAACGGTGAGCCCGTCAACTCTTCCAAACCCCCTCCATATAGTGTAGACATCTAGTAAAGCCTGTGTAGGGTGTTCGTTAGTGCCGTCGCCACCACTTAATATAGGCGCCTTAACAAAATCCTTAACGCTGTGAGGAAAGAATGGCCTGCTGTGTCTAATCACAATCACGTCAGGACCGTAACCGTCAAGGATGCGCATGGTGTCTTCCTCGGTTTCACCTTTCTTAAGGCTTGAGACCTCCTCAATGAAATCAATGACAACCCCGCCCAACCTAACCATCGCGAACTGAAAGCTTATCTTAGTCCTAGTGCTCGGCTCGAAGAACGCTGTGATCATTACCTTACCTCTACCGTAATCCAGAGTCCCCCTAACCTCTATCTCCTCTCTAAGCCCGTCAGCTAACTTAAAGAGCCTGAGTAGATCGGCTCTCTCGAAATCGAATGCAGAAACTATATCCCTACCCACCAGAGACGTCATAGCTACTTCACAGTAGATTAAACGTGTTGAAGGAAAATAAGCTTTGCAGCTCTTGAGCATGATCTGTAGAAGTATTATGGTACGTAGAAATTCCTGGTGAAAGATATGTAGTACCCGGCAACTATAGCGGTCCCTATAACCCCAGCTACGTTAGGCGCTAGCGCGTGGAAGAGCACGTATGTCGTGGGGTCCACGGACTGAGCCTCCCGTTGAGCCACTCTTGCCGATATCGGCACTGCTGAAACCCCTGCACACCCGATAACTGGGTTGACCTTACCTTTGGTTAAGATATTAAGGGCCCAGGCGAAGGCAATGCCACCCACGGTCGAGACTGAGAACGCGACTAATCCAAACCCCAATATAATGAAGGCCTTACCTATGAAGGTAAGGTAGGCTTCAGGCGTCCCTACCGTAACGTACTGGCTAAGGAAGTCGTATGATAACGTGGAACCGACGCCAATCATGGTAAGTATAGTTGCTGTGTCTAAGAGAGGATCAGCTATAGTCTTCCCGTACCTGGCTATGACCTCACTTATACCTGATTCTCTAACAATATTGCCGAGGGCGAGAGCTATCACTAAAGGCAACGCAGCTGGTACTAAGAAAGAAATTACTAAGGTAACGATAATCCAGAAGGTTATTATCTCCTTAGAAGACACCTCCCTTGGCTTAGGCATCTTCATTCCCCTAATACTACGGGGGACTAAAACCCTAACTATCGGCGGCTGGATGATCGGCACTAGGGCTATGTAACTGTAGACAGCTATGGTCAGAGGCCCTATTAAGTTAGGCGCTATGTTAGTAGCAGTGTATATAGTTGTCGGGCCGTCGGCGCCACCAACCACCCCTATAGCCATAGACTCCGGGAGACTGAAGAACCCTGACGAGAACGCTATTAACGTGACGACCGTGATACCTAGTTGAGCCGCCGAACCTATCAACGCCCCGACAGGATATGAGAGAAGCGGTCTGAAATCCGATATAGCTCCTATACCGACGAATATTAGTATAGGACCTATCTCAGTCCTCACTATTAGATGATATATCCATGAGAGAAGGGCTGTTGATTCCGGGGTACAGACCTTAACTACGTCGCCTAAAGTGATGACGTTAGCCAGCCCTGACAAACCGCCTAAATTGCTAACGTTGAACTCCGTCGCTGAGAGCACCTCACAAGCGTATCTAGCTAAGTGTAACGCCGGCGCGTTAGCGAGAATCATCCCTACCCCGAGGGGTAACATTAAAAGAGGCTCGATCTTTCTAAGGCCTAAGTAAAGCAGTACGAAGCCCCACACCATAAAAATCAGCCTAATACTTAGCTCAACAGGGTCTCCTAACATCAGTCCAGGCAGGATTAGGGAAAGATCTACCATGATACTACACTGATTACATTATTCGGCCGGGGTTTAAAAGAGATTAAACGAGAGAGGGCAGTGCTTAAAAGAAGATCCCCTCCTTAGTCTTGTAGGGGGATCCTAGGTATTGTGGTTACTGTTTTCTGCCGTGTACATGGCGTTGCTCGGGCTCATGGACTTACTGGTTGACTTAATAGCCATTAACTATTACAGCGTTGACGCTGTGACGTTAGGCATACTCTCTAGCTTATGGATACTTGTCTACGTAGTAGTATCTAGGATGGCTTCAAGAGTTGCCGAGAGTAAGGGCTCTAGATATCTCATGCTAGCCTCCTTAGGGACTATAGAAGTTTTCATATATACCCTCTTAGTTCTTAAAGGACTCCACTATCTCTTCATCTCTCAAGTAATGCATTCTTTGAGCGTTGCTTTTGCGAGGAGTGCCGTCTCTAACTCTATATTAGACAACGTGGAGAGCGAGGAGTGGAACACTGTTAACAAGAGATACCTCCAGGCATCCCTCTTCCTTGAGGGGGTGATTATGTACTTGGTGTCCTGGGTAACTCTGCATCGATTAGTCGCTGATTTAACACCCTGGCTCTTCACAGTCTCCGGCGTCATAGCGGCTTCACTATTCTTCTTAACGCCTAGCAGTAGGTTCACTTTCTCTCGATCCCTCTACAGAACGGAGAAGAGCCTTAACACATCACTTGAGTCTGTGAGTATATTGAATTCCTTCGGTTATGAACCCCTCTACATACCAGCTAAGGCAAAGCTGTTCTCCCAGGTGTGGAGGTCTAGAGTATCTTTAACGCTGGGCGATGTGCTGGTCTCGACATCCTCTTTCAGGCTAGGTAACTCCTACCTCTTCACGCCACTGACCTTCATACTTATCAAGGTGCTGAGCCTGAATAACGAATCGATCTTAATGATTTACGGCGTCTCTAAACTGCTGGCTACTCTGGCCTTAATCGCTCTGCCTGATGAATTCGGGAGAAGGCTAACCTCGGTGGCGTTACTCCTCAGATTATTGGCTGCATCACTCATAATATCAGCACTCCTCACCCGGAATTACGAGTTAATCCTAGCCCTAACCTTAATCTACCTAGTCAATATCATGATA
>JAWBLQ010000083.1:0-6219 GCA_038830105.1 Zestosphaera sp.
ACCACTGCAGGACTTACGATAGAGTCAAGGCACACAGGATCTACTGCGACATAACTCCCTTACGTTCTAGTATTTGTTTTATACGTTTCCTTCTTACCTTATCCTCTCTCTCCCTCTCTTCGAACTTCATCCTTAGGTATTTTATAGTTGATCTCAGTCTAGGTATTATTATGTTCTCTAGGGCGTTCACTTTTCTCTTCGTTTTCTGAACCTCCTTACCAACCTCGAACATCGAGGCTTCTGTCTCGGCAAGCCTGAGGACTTCCTTCAACACCTCCTCGTAGCACTTGCTCACCTCCTCTAACGTGAGTGGGTAGGCACCGTGTTCGTATTCCCCGGTCTTAGCCTCGTACTCTAGTAGGGGTAGTCTCACGCCGGCGACGACTCTTGAGCCTACGATGACGCTTGATGTTAGTACCCTCACGTTGGAGAGTTCCTCGAGCACCCAGGGGAGAGTGTAGGATGATGTCCTCATAAGCTCTGCCTCACACCTCACTATCTCCTCGTTTATTCTTATTCTTGATTCTACAGCTTCTCTATATAGGGAGACTAACTCCTGAGTAAGGATGAGGAGTCTATCCCTAAGTACTTTATGTAGGCGTCTAGCCGTGGTTAACCTACGCCTAAGCCGTATGAACTCTATCTTAGTCGGTCTGGCTAACCTGAGTATCTGTTGCGACACCGCCCTCCACCGCCTGTACACTGTACTTAGGGTGGTACTTCTTAATGTTCTCTAGGCTTACCAGCTTCAGCTCCTCCTCAGGGAGTGTTGAGAGTACATCCCAAGCAAGGTTGAGTGTGGTGTCTATATCCCTCCTCTCGAACTCCCCTTGATTAATGAACCTCCTCTCAAACAGGTCTGCGAAGCCTAGGTACTTCCTATCTCTCTCGCTGAGGGACTCAGCACCGACTATGGCGGAGAGCTCCCTCAAGTACTGGCCCTCAGTATACGAGGCGATTAACTGCATGAAGACCTGGTAGTGATCCTCTCTAGTCTTCCCAGGCCCTATACCGTCCTTCATCAGCCTTGACAGGGAGAGCAGGACGTCGATCGGCGGGTAGACTCCCTTCCTGAACATATCCCTCGAGAGGACTATCTGACCCTCCGTTATGTAGCCCGTTAAGTCCGGTATCGGATGCGTTATGTCATCGTCAGGCATGGTGAGTATGGGCATCTGAGTCACCGAGCCTTTCCTGCCAGTCACCCTACCAGCCCTCTCATATATGGTGGCGAGGTCAGTGTACATGTAACCTGGGTACCCCCTCCTCCCAGGCACTTCCTCCCTAGCCGCTGAAAGCTCACGCAGGGCCTCCGCGTAATTCGTCATATCGCTCATTATCGTTAACACGTGCATGTCGTGCTTCCAGGCGAGGAACTCAGCAGTTGTTAAAGCTACGCGAGGGACTGCAATCCTCTCGATCACGGGGGAGGAAGCCGTGTTAATGAAGGAAATCACGTTCTCCACGCTCTTAGCCTTCTTCAGCGACTCTATGAAGAAGTAAGCCTCCTCATGAGTAACCCCTATAGCTGCGAAGACCACCGCGAACCTCTCCTCCCTACCCCTGACCGCAGCCTGCCTGACTACTTGAGCAGCTATCCTGTTATGAGGCAATCCAGCCCCGCTAAATATAGGTAGCTTCTGACCCCTCACTATAGAGAAAAGTGCGTCGATCGCCGAGACGCCGGTCTCTATGAATTCCGAAGGCGGCTCCCTCATAGCGGGGTTCAAGGGAGCGCCGTTCACGTCCATCCACTCCTCAGGCACTACTCTGGGACCGCCGTCAAGCGGGTTCCCCAGGCCGTCGAAAACCCTCCCGAACATGTCTAGGGAGACAGGCATCTTAAGCGTCTCCCCCTTAAACCTAACCTTAATCGCGTCAACGTTCACCTCGCTGACACCCCCGAAGACTTGAAGAACACATACATCCTTACCCACGTCAATCACCTGGCCTACTCTGTACTCCCCGCTTGGGAGGAGTACCTCAACAACCTCCCCGAACTTAATCCCCTCCACAGATTTAATGAGGAGTAGAGACCCCCTAGCGCTCAGCGCCCTCTTAACCTCCTTCACACCTAGTCTTAGAACCGTCTTAACCACCCCTCACAGATTCAAAATAACTCTTGACCTCCTTAACCAGCTCCTCGTAGACCTTCCTGAACTCCTCGTTACGGACTTCCTTCATCCTGGCGATGCGCGTGATCACCGGAGCCTCCCTAACCTTGCTTAGCGGGACACCCTCGCTCAGAGCCCTAGCCGCATCCTCGTAGAACTTAATTATCACGTCAAGCATGAGAACAGTCTTCTCAGGCGAGCTGTAAGCATCTACAGAATGGTAGGCGCTCTGCTGCAGGAAGTCCTCCCTGATCATCTTAGCCGCGTCTAGAAGTAGCTTGTCCGGGTCTGGTAAGGCCTCAGGCCCGACCAGCCTCACTAACTCCATTAACTCCGACTCCCTCTGAAGAATCCTCAAAGCCTCGTTACGTAGCTTAAGCCACTCACCGAAGTCACGCCTCCACCACGTGGCCACGGTCTCAACGTACTGAGAGTAACTCAGTAACCAGCTGATCGCTGGGAAGTGCCTTCTGTTAGCCAGCGAGACGTCCAGCGCTAGGAGGGCTCCTATATACCTAAGCGTGTTCGTGGTGACCGGCTCGCTGAAGTCAGCGCCGGGCGGTGACACAGCCCCTAACAACGTTAAAGACCCCGTCCTCTCAGGATTACCCAGCGTCACAACTCTCCCAGCCCTCTCGTAGAACTCAGCCAACCGAGATCCTAAGTACGCTGGGAAACCCTCGTCACCCGGCATCTCCTCAAGCCTAGCGCTTATCTCCCTCATGGCTTCAGCCCAACGCGAAGTCGAGTCAGCAACCATGAGCACGTCATAACCCATGTCCCTGAAGTACTCACCCATAGTAACGCCTAGGAAGACGCTCGTCTCCCTAGCAGCTACAGGCATGTTTGAAGTGTTAGCTATGAAGACCGCCTTCTCCGACAGCGGTCTCCCGGAGGCAGGGTCCGTCAGCCTCCTGAAGCTATGGAGAGCATCCGCCATCTCATTACCCCTCTCACCACACCCGACGAAGATGTTCACCTGTGTTCTGCTCCACTTAGTCAACGTGTGGAGTAAGACTGTATTGTGGTATATTACAGGCACGTAGCCGCCAACGAAGTTATGCACCTCCTCAACAACGAGGTCGTAGACCTCGCCTTCATAGTCAACCACCCTAACGTCCTTGACCTCATCTAACGCCACATATTCAAGCATGCTCGTCACCCACCCTAACCTATCGAGGAGAGCTAACACCTCACCACCCCCTAGCTCCTCAGCCGCGACATCTACAGGCCTTAACACCTGACCGTAGCCAGTCTCCCAACCCCCGTATGTCTGATTCCCCACGCGTATGTCCCCAGTCTTAAACCCTCCCTCGGATAACACCCTGTACATGAGCTGCAAGAGCTCTGGAGCCATGTATATCGCCTCCCTAGAAGTGCTCCTCTCATCCTCAGACTCCACGTACGTAAGTAAGCTACTAACGTCTCTAAGACTACGTAGATCACCGCCCGTACCTGATAACACGGCGTTGAAGAACTTCCTCAGCTCGCTCAATCCCACCACATACAATCTGCAGTACCTATCTTCATCATCAACACCTACTGAATACCTCACCCCCAACTTCGTCATGAGGTAAGCGAGGCCCTGCACTAACTTAGACGACGTTGACGAGAACTCTAACCAATCCTGGCTGAAGCGCCCACCACCTAAGTAGAGCCCTCTAATAAATGCCGCTGTAACGTCCTCGTTAGCCTTCATTATCACCTCAGGCACTAACGCTTCCCTCGACTCACGGTCTCCAGGAACGCCGAGGACCTTAAATAACTTGACAAGCAGTGACGAGCGGACTTCAACGCCGTAAGAAGTGTTGAACGTTTTTTCCCGACCTTTAACGTTGAACACCCTGCAGAGTAATTCATTGAACCTAGCTCTCAACTCCTTAGAGTCGTTAAGAAACACCACCTTATTGCCCGCGATTAAGCCGCTAGATATTACCAGCCCGAGGAGTTCAGCGAGTTCTTCATCAATCCTCTCAGGCATCCTCACAGTCACTCTACTCCCCCGCACACCTAGAGCCTTAGGTAGCCCTAAATCAGTGACCCCCTTCCTAAGGGAGCTCACGAGCCTCAACGGCACGCTCTCCCTACGCCCATTAATTAAGTCTCTCAACGTATTCACTGACACACCTGACTCCCGGCTTAATCTCTCTAATTCCTCCTTACTCAATCCCCTCAAGAACTCCCTGACTTTATCGTTATACTCGCGATCCCGGCTGAATATCTCAGGGTACCGCGCTAACCCCTCTATAGGCATGCCTCTGTACCCACTAGCTGAGGGTATTCGTTTAGGCACTATTACACGCATGCCCGGGCTTATGTCTCTCGCTCTCACGTACTTAACAGCATCGCGAGGGTCGAACACAGGTAGTTTATGTTCTGGGGTAGTCCTTAGTATCCTGCCTGAGGAGGTTCTCAACTCAATTATCGAGTCCGTGTAGCCTCTGTATATGTGTGTCGCTCTAACAATCTTCAGCCTCACGCCGTCGAATCCCACTACGTACAGTGGTTTATCAAGTTCAACTACCTCCTCGTACTCATTAAGCCTTAGCCTCCTGCCTTCAGCCTCCCTGTATAGCTCGTCAATGGGTCTCACACTCCAATCGGCCAGGAGTACTGGCGTCCCCGGCAACACGCACTTCCCACTACCGAAGCCGCCGGGCACTGCTGCCTTACCACCCCTAGCCACGGGGAACATCATGTCTAAAACCCTGGTCCCTGTTATGAGAGGCTCCACAGGCTCTAGGCGGCGACTGTAGGGCCTGGGCTTACGTATCGGCCACTTACTCATCAGCTTCACTTCCTTCAACCCCCCGCCCCCTACGTCCAGAATAGCGATGACGTCGCTCACTGTGTAGTCTCCGTCCTGAGCGAGCTCCTTAAGCGTTCCCGAGAACCCGGGAGGGACCATGATCTTATGCTGTAGGATGGGGGTTTCCTGAACGTACCCGAGGATGTCACCCTCCTGGACTTTATCACCGACCTTATGATCTGATCTCCTGAACAACCACTTAACATCTCTAGGCAGTGCCGGAAGCTTAACACCCCTTCCTATGAAGGCTCCTGAGAGCTCGCCGATTATTGAGAGAGGCCTCTGAAGTCCGTCGTACACCTTACCCACGATTCCTGGACCGAGTTCGGCTGAGAGGAGGCTTCCCGTGCCTTCAACAGGCTCCCCTACCTGAAGTCCTGAAGTATCTTCGTAGACCTGAATGAACGCCCTGCCGCCCTGAAGACCTATTACCTCGCCTATGAGCCTCTCCTCACCAACCAGGACAACCTCGTAAACCATCGAGCCCTCCATACCCTCAGCAATTACTAGAGGCCCTGAGATCCTCATTAACCTCCCTTTAACCACCCCTCACACCTCAATACTAATACCTACGTAGGATTTAATTACACGTGAGTAATAATCCCTTACATTCACTTGAGGCGCCTCCTTGAGACTAGGTATGAAGACAACCAACGGCTCCCTACCGGCCTTCTCCACTTTATCGATGATCAAGTCTCTGAACTTCTGCTGTATTATTATCACGCCAACGGACGGGTCCTCGTAAAGCCTCATTAACGCGTCGCCAAGCCTCCGCTTAACCTCACCAAAATCCTTAACGTCGGAAACCTCCACTAACCTCTTAACACCAGCCAGCTTGAAGCCCTCTATAAAACCTAACTCACCCATCACCACTATATCCTTCCTACTTGGGAAGCGACTCATAGAGCCTTAACCACCTCTCCACTTCATCCCGAATCATATCGGCTGGGTACCCGATATATATCAGGTAAAATACGTATGAGAGAACCTGGAACTCCCACTCCTTAACCGTGAGGTAGTGTAGAAAAGTATCGGTTGAGGAGGGCATTGACCTCAGGACGCTGTGGCATGAGTTAATAGGTAGAGTTATAAGCAGGAACTCAAGCGTGTGAGGGTCTGAGTAGTGTTTGATGAGGGCTTCCCTCTGACTAGGTGTTAATCGAGTCAAAGCCCCTCTGAAGTCGCCTCCCTCCGTTATCGAACGCCTCACCGCGTACTTAACACTCTCGAAACCCTCCAGAGAGTCAACACACCCGAGCCCGCGGCTGGAAGCCCCTGAAGCCGCGAGGACCTCTT
>JAWBLQ010000084.1:0-6183 GCA_038830105.1 Zestosphaera sp.
CTCTCTTGCGGCGTTCTCTAGCACCATATCAACTTACTTCAGTCGTCTTTAAATATTGCGTTAAGTTACGTCCTTTTTCAGGGCTGGATTTATACAACATCACCGCTGACACGCTTCTCGGAGGCAGCTCTTATGCGAGTTGTTACTATTACTTCGTTTAGTCTTTTGCATCTCTCGAGATCTCATGGGGTTTAAGAAGAGTCTCTAGACACCCTAAATATTGATAGAGCTTCCTTATACAGCTATCCATGACCTCGCGCAGAGCCCTATGCGACCAAGGCCTATACGAGCAGAGCATAAGCAGTCACTAAAGTTAAGGCAATTGATGTAAAGACTTGTCTAAGCTCGGAGTTACTGTCAGTGACGCGGACAATGGAATTAACACATTACCTGCCCTACGAAGGTCTTCTCTAGGAGGAATGCTATTGAGAGGTTGAGTGAGGAGGTTAGGCAGGTCTAAAGCACTCCCCGTAACTACTGGTAACTTACTGGAGGTTACTGGGTTTCAGGACGATTTCAAAGGCTTTAGAGACCGCTAGCTAGCGTGAAGTACGTAGCAGACTCCATCACATTGAAGGAACGGAACTTACAAACCTTCATTCCCTGCTCTTTTAGGGCGTGACTTTCAGTAGTAATAAACTCTATGTCCTGAAACCGTCGTCACACCTTGGTTTGAGGGTTGCGGGGGTTATTATTTTGAGTTTTTAAAGCTTAACGATCGATTTCTTTGGTGGGTATTCTTGAGCGGTCCGAGTAGGCGTGCTTTCATCTCCGTCGACATGGAAGGTATGCCCCACGTTGTGAGTCGTCTTCACCTAGCTCCAGGCAGGTCTTTATGGGAGGAAGCTAGGGTTATAGCAACCAAGACAGTTATTAAGGTCTGTGATGTGTTGAGGGAAAGCGGTTTCACGGAGGTCGTTGTTGCTGACAGCCACGGGGAAATGGTTAACGTTAAGGTTGAGGAGTTGCCTGACTACGTAACCGTTGTTAGGGGTTATCCTAGATCTACATCGATGATCGCCGGTGCTGAAGGAAGCGATGTAGCGTTAATGATCGGATATCACGCAGGTTACGGAACCCTTAGAGCTACTTTCGACCACACATACAGCGGGGCTGTTATCAGGTCCGTTGAGTTCAACGAGGTTAGGTTCAGCGAGTTCCTAATCAACGCTTCAGCACTAGGTTACTTAGGCATCCCGGTAGTCTTCCTGGCAGGGGATGAGAGGCTTAAGGAAGAGATCACGAGGCATACACCATGGGTCACGTTCGTGCCTATGAAGAGATCGCTCAGCAGGTACTCCTCAATTAGCCCGGCTTTAAGCAGGGTCCTCCGGGAAGTTGAGTTAGGTGTTAAGAACGCTGTGAGGAGCTATGCTGAAGGATCTGTGAAGACGCTTAATATTGAGACTCCAGTCAAGGTTAGGATCTCATTCCACGAGAGCGGATTTGCAGACATAGCGGAATACCTACCACAGGTCAAGAGGGTTGACGGTTTAACGGTAGTGTATGAGGCGCGAGATCCGCTCGAGGCGTACAGAATCATGGAGCTACTTATCATGGCATCCCACGGCTTAAGATCGCTGACTGAGAAGTGATCTATAAGCTAGTCTCTACAGAGATGCGTCGTATGGTTAAATCACTTGTTAAGGTTTTCAGGGACGTGCGTAAAGCAGGTCTTACAACCACCCTACTCCCGTCGTTCACGCTACCGCTTTTCACAGTGTCTAAGGACGGACGTAAAGCTCTCAAGAAATACGGGTACTGTAGGGACTTAATACTGATGCTCGATGATGCTAGGTTATACGCGTCTAGCGATTCAAGCAAGTGTATCGAGTACGCGGGTTACTTAAGCGGTTCCTGGTACGATGTAGAGACGTACTCGCGCAACGTATCAGAGGACCTCAGGGAGGTGGTAGACTCCTTAACGTTGCTGTACAGTGATGTCGGTATATCTGTCTCACCTGTTGATGACGTGGAGTTGCTGTCGGTAATATCTCTCTCACGCAATACTGATTACCATAAGAACGCTGTCCCATGGGCTAGGAAACTGCTCGAGACTTCACCTTCGCTCGAGGCGCTGGCGTGGATTGACCGGCGATACTTAGCCGGGCGTGTGGGCAATAGCTACCAGGTCCTCGAGTTACCTGATATCCTCAAATGCTATGCAAGGTTCAGAAGCGAGTTAACTGAGGATCCAGAGAGCTCGAGGATACTTCTTCAGTGCCGGGGAATTGGTTCAAAGACCCTCTACGCGTACATGTTGTTCGTCAGGCTGGCGACCTCCTACGCACCTATTGACGTGAACCTGCTTAAGTTCCTCAGGAGGTTCAGTGTGCTTAACGCCTTAACCACTAACTACAAACAGCCGGTGAAGGAGTACTGTATGAGGTACTCTTGTGGGGAATGCCCTAGGAGCGATAAATGTCTTGAAGAGTCTCTAAGGCGGAGGTTAGGTGGTTTGAACGGCTGGTTTCAAACGATAGTTTACCTCCACAGTAAGGTGTTCTGCTCTCAGGGGAGGTGTGTTGAGTGCGTGTTCAAGAGGTCTTGCTTAACGAGGTTAAGGTGACTGATTGTGCTTAATAAAGTGCTTAGCGAGTTAAATGTCAGGGTTGATTGATGAGTAGCGACGTGACTTACTGTGAGATGTGTGGCAGGCCTGTAAGGAGGAGGGAGGCTAAGGTAGTGTATGTTGAGGGGACTAGGCTTATTCTGTGTCCTTCATGCTTTGTTAAGACCTCTAAGAAGGTCGTCAGTACTGAGTTAAGGGAGCATGCTCAACATGCTCAGAAAGCCCAGCCCGGTAAACCGCCTGCCGCTCGGCAGGCGTTGGGGAAGACTGGTACAAGTGGTGGTAAGATTATTGAGGAGTACGAGGTGGTTCCTGACTTTAGTGAGAGGATTAGGAAGGCTAGAGAGAGGCTTGGCTGGACTCAGAAGGTCCTGGCGGAGGCCGTTAAGGAGAGTGAGAACGTGATTAAGAGGATAGAGTCTGGACGTCTCGTGCCCTCACTAGAGTTAGCTCGTAGACTGGAGAACACTCTTAAGATTCAGTTACTCGAGCCCGTGGCTGACTCAAGCACCGATCTCGTTAAGGCAGGCAGGAGGGTCGATACGAACCTGACGTTAGGGGATATGATGGTCTTAAGAAGGAAGGAGGGGAAGGAGTAACCGGGTTGACCAGGAGGGCCTTACTTATATCTAGGGGGGATGACGTAGGTGAAGCTCTGTCACTAGCCGACACCCTACGCTTAAGCATTGTTAAGACCGTTGAGTTACGTGATAACTACAGACCTGACAGAAACTACTTCCTGAATCCCAGGTTAATGAAGGAGCTTAAGGACTTCCTAAACTCAGGTGAGTTAAGCGTTAACGCGATGTACGTCTACGAGACCCTTCACCCCAGGCAGGTGGTTAACCTGACTAGAGAGTTCAGACTAGAGGTCAAGGATAAGATACTCATGGTTCTTGAGATATTCGCGGATCACGCCGGCTCTAGGGAAGCTAAGTTGCAAATAGAGATGGCAGGGATAGCACATCAGTTACCCATCGTTAAGGAGTGGATCCGGAAGGCTAAGCTAGGTGAATTACCCGGCTTCATGGGGCCGGGCGAGTACGCTACGGAGACATACTATAATCACATGAGGAGGAGGCTCGCAAGGATTGAGAAGGAGTTAAGCGTCTTGAGGGCTAGGAGAAAGAGGGAGAGGGATTTAAGGACTTCTAAGGGCTTCCCGCAGATAGCCATCTCCGGCTACGCTAACGCGGGGAAGACAACCCTATTCAACGTCCTAACTGGATTGAAAAAACCTGTAGGGCCTGAGATGTTCACCACAGTATCGCCTAAGGTAGGGGCTGCATCCGTGGACGGTATGAAGATCATGTTCATAGATACAGTAGGTTTTGTGAGAGATCTACCTCATGAAGTCGTGGAGGCCTTCTACGCCACGCTGGAGGAGATATCCTACTCGGACTTCACAGTGTTAGTGCTGGACTCCTCGGAACTGCCGGAAGTGGTTAAGATGAAGGCAGGGGCGTCTCTAGACATACTCACCCGCATAGGTTACTTTGGAAAACCTCTCGTGATCGCCTTGAATAAAGTGGATATCTGCAGGAACGTGGATCTAGTGGAGAGAATGGTCATGGAATACGTATCGCTGAAGTACCTGTGGAGCTGGCGTGTAGTGAGGATTTCAGCGCTTACAGGTTACGGCGTGGAAGAACTTAAGCACGTGATTAGTGAGACCCTCACACACTCTCTCAAGAGAGGATTCACACCCTCCTGACCCCAGCCCTTAGGGAGAGGTCTTCGGCTGTAACTCTAATCCCTACCCTCGGGAGAATAGTCTCACCTTATTTTCTCCGATATTGTATATTATGTAGGCCTGTCGGTTCAAGGGAGGAAGGTGATTAATAGTGGGTAAAGCTGGTAAGGTAGAGGACCTATCTAGGTTTATCGAGGAGTACGTCGGTGTGTCCGGCAGGAGGGTCTTCGAGGTTCTAGTTAAACACAATAGGGAGCTGATGGACACAGACATAATGTTAGAGACAGGCCTGAATGACCAGGAGGTTAGGAGAGTTCTCTACGAACTACACTCGTTAGGGGTTGTCACGTACAGGAGGAAGCAGAGCACTGAGGACGGCAGGTTTATCTACCAGTGGTTTGTAGACGCTGGGAGGCTTAATCAGATCCTCCTCCAGAGGAAGAAGGAGGTCTTAAGTAAGCTGAGGATCAGGCTTGGTTATGAGAGCGACAACACGTTCTTCATCTGTGATAGCGACGGTGTTAGGCTGACTTTCGACGAGGCATACGAGAATGATTTCAGGTGTCCTAAGTGTGGTGCTGAATTAAGGGTTGAGGATAACACCCCTGTTAAGGAGTATTTAGAGAGTGTCATATCGAGGCTGGAAGAGGAAATTCTTGATGAGGAAAAGGAACTCACTGGTTGATCTCTTCGCAGGTGGGGGAGGGTTCACTAGAGGCTTTCACGAAGTAGGTTTTAACTCGGTTCTCGCTGTTGAGGTTGACGACGCAGCGGCCAGGACGTACGTGGCGAACTATCCTAGAGCTCTGACGATAGTCGAGGACATACGTGACGTTAGGTGTGAGCATGTACGCTGGTTAATCCAAGGCATTAAAGTGGACGTTCTGATAGGTTCACCGCCTTGCGAGCCCTTCACAGGATCTAACCCGGACAGGATGAAGGACCCGCTAGACAGGCTGTATAAGGATGAGCAAGGGCAACTCGTCCTCGAGTACATCAGGTTTCTTGAATGTTTGAGTCCTGAGTACTTCGTTCTGGAGAACGTGCCAGCGATGATTGAGGGGGATTTAAGGAGCGTTCTTAAGGAGGAGTTCGGCAGGGCCGGCTATAACGTGTACTTCAACATGTTGAGGGCTGAGGATTACGGCACACCGTCACGGAGGCTCAGGGTTTTCATATCGAATTTAAGGCTAAGCCCTCCTAGGAACGGTAGGTTGATTACCGCTTGGGAGGCTATCTCAGACCTCCCGGAGCCATCACCCGAACCTGTAATACCTAACCACGAACCACCTCCAGGCCTTAGTAAGTCTAAGCTGAAGAGAGCGTCTAGACTTAAGTGGGGTGGTTCCGTGGTCAGGTATGAGGGTGCAGGCGGTTATGCACTACCTAACCTCATTAGACTACATCCCTACAGGATAGCTCCCACAGTGTTAGGCTCCTCAAGGTTTATCCACCCATACGAGAACAGGTTGCTGACCGTCAGAGAGCAGGCTAGGTTAATGGGTTTCACAGACGACCACGTGTTCTTAGGTGGTAGGGAGCAACAGTACAATCAGGTCGGTGAGGCGGTCCCGCCACCACTAGCTAGAGTTATAGCTTTAGAGATACTTAGACATATTGGTGGGTGATGTAGGTGTGGAGTTAATAGTAGTGTTGAACAGTGTTTCGTCCCCTCAAAGGCTTGTGGACGTGGCTAGGCTGGTCTACAGTGTGAACGGGTTGAAGACCAGCTTAGTGTTGTCGAGGGTTTCTGGGATGGCTGCGCAGACCGGGATTCCTGAAGTCAGTAAGTACGCGTTTAGGAAAGGAAGGTCGTTAGTAGTCCTACCGACCCTGCCAGACGCTATCGAATTACTAAGGCCTGACAGGACTCTAGTCCTAGCCAGGACAGAAGCCTCTAAAGACCTCGAGGAGATTG
>JAWBLQ010000085.1:0-6018 GCA_038830105.1 Zestosphaera sp.
AGCACGTGAGCTACGACACCTATCCAGAGCAAGTGACTATGGATCCTTTCAATCTCCAGGAGTAGAGACCTTATGAACTCAGCCCTCTCAGGAACCTCTATCCCAGCTGCTTTCTCCACTACTAGAGCGTAACAGCATGAATGTACAAATCCACATATCCCGCATATTCTTTCAGCCAGGAAGAGTATATCTTCGTAGACCATCCGCTCTGACTCAGCAAGCTTCTCAATCCCTCTATGCACGTGGAAGCCCCTGTAAGCAACGTCCCTGACTACCTCACCCTCACCATATATTTCAAAATACTCAGGCTCGTGGAGGGCTGGGTGATAGGGCCCTACGGGGAGGCCCGCTTCCACTGGGAGTTCAGGCAAACCTTCTGAGGGAGGTCTACTACTGTATTTGAAGTACTTCCTAAACGGATATACTCCCTCAGGCCAGTCTTCAGGCAGAACCAACCTACGTGTCTCTCTGCCTTCGAACTCTATCCCGAGAAGGTCCCGCGCCTCAAGCTCACACCAATCAGCCGCTGGAACGTCAGAAGCTATTGAGGGGGTTATAGGAATAGTCCCGGGAATAGAGGTCTTCAACACTACATTCAAACCCTTCTCGTCGAAACCGAACACGTGGTATAGAGCTAGGTTGCCGGTCAGTAGAATCTCATCGCTACCCACGCAGGTTCTGAAGTAAGCCCCTAGATCGTAGAGGATCCTGGCTACTTTCTTTAAATTCCCACGCTCCACACCAAGCCAGATTACGTCCTCCTCCGCAAGCTCTACGTTGGCACCGGCCTTTGTCATCTCGTTAACCAGGTCCGCGTAACGGCTGAGAGCGTTGCTCAAGACACCACCCCTAAGTGAGGTAGAGCACTAGAAATAGAAGCGCTATCGTGACTAGGAACCCGGCTAAGAGTGAGGATGTTAGTATAGATCTTTCTAAGGATCTCTGGAGTTCCTGTAGGGAGGAAGAGACTAGCAATGTTGTGTTAACTATCAGCGACTCCGCAAGGTTGGAATACTTAACGGATCTCTGTATAGTGCCTTCCTTAAAGAAGGACTTAACCTCCTCCATCGGATGGTAAAGAGCTGGTGGGGTGACCGCGGTACCGACGAGTTTATATGAGAGACTGCTTTCTATATCTCGGCTACGTAGTGGAAGTACTTTAACATCATCTAAGACCTTCCTGTACGTGTAACTCCATAACCTTTCGAAGTAATCGGGTATACTAACTACCACCCTTAATAAGTTTTGAGGGAGACCACGTCCCTTAACACGTCCAGTAGCGTACATCCTTAACCTGTAGAGAAAATTAAGCACTACGTGACTCAATCAAATCACCTAACAGATACTACCTAAATAAACTTAAAAACGTTCGTAACTCTTTATCTCTCGATGACGCTCTGATTATTTAGTGTTTGCTTGCGGTCACGTCTAGGGACTCTCATCTTGCCCGTACCTCACAGGGTCGATGTAGGTTCGTGGTCTGCTATCGAGCCTCACACTACGAGGCCCCCTATATAGGTTGAGTTTCGGAGGTCTTAGAGCATGACTCCCACATCTTGTCCCGTCAACAACGTGAATGACTTCAAAGTTATAAACGTCTCTAGAAAGAATCAAAGGAAAAACAGCCTCACATACTCACAACCATGTCTAAACATGTTAGAGCTTCTTATTAGGTCAGCTCAGGTTCCGGCGGTAGCTACCCTAACACTCCCGTTCTTGAGAGGACTAGTTTCGTCTCCTTCACGTTTACTTCAACTATCACGCAGTTATCGAGGACTCTGCTCTCTCCAAGCACGTTCCTCAAGATCACTCTACCGCCTTCAACCCTAGCGTATATGACCTCATCCAAGACTAGCTCACCGTTCAATAATACTTTGTATTCACACACGTTAGATACCCTGGTTTTAGGGTCTCGTGAGAATTTATAAATTTAAGCGCTAACGCTCATCGGGGTTTAGTGGTTGGAAGAGGATTGAAAATAGCTGTCTGTGGTAAGGGAGGAGTTGGTAAGACATTAATTGCCGGGACTCTTGCCAGGCTCCTGGTCAGGAAGGGCTTCAAGGTCTTGGCGATAGACGTTGATTCTAACCCCAATCTACACATGACCCTAGGCGTGGGAGCGGAGATCGCGCTCAAGCCCGTGGTCAACGATGAGAACCTAGTTGAGGAGAGGACCGGTGCTAAGTTAGGGGGGTGGGGGGTGTTCTTCTCCCTCACGCCTAAAGTTGACGATATACCGGATAAGTTCTCTATCATCGGTCCTGATGGGGTTAGACTACTCGCTGTAGGGATGCCTAGCGCAGGCGCGGGATGCTTGTGCCCTCAGAACGCCTTAATCAAGGCGCTCATCGATCACGTCATACTGAAAAGAGGTGAGGTGATCGTGATGGACATGGAGGCAGGGCTAGAACACTTCGGCAGAGCCACAGCTAGGGGTGTGGATGTGTTGCTGGTTATTATGGAGCCTACATATAAATCGTTGGAGACCGCTAGGAGGAGCTCAAACTACGCTAGGGAGTTAGGGATAAAGAATGTCTGGGGCGTCTTGAATAAGGTGATGAACGAGCGCGAGGCAGAGGAGTTCTCTAGGAGAGCTGAAGAAATGGGGGTAGAGGTCAAGGCAGTCATTCCATTCGACGTTAACGTAGTTGAGGCGGAGAAATTAGGAATAGCGATAATAGATTATAACGAGGACACAGTGTTTACGAGGTCTCTAGAGAAGCTATGTGACCTCATAAGTGAGGATATTACTCGAGGTTAAGCATGTTCAGGACTATGTGAGACGTACTTAATCAGGTGTTTAGATGTACCGAAAAAGATAAAAATATTATATCTAATTAAAATATTGAGGTGACATAACGGTTACTGAAGAAATTATATATGTTGATATAGAACATTGTGTCGGCTGTTTATCCTGTTACCTGGCATGCGCAACAGAGCACTCGCTTACGAAGAACATATACACCGCGCCCCGCGAGACTCCTAAGCCTATCCCCAGAGTCAAGGTAGTCCTTGCCATGGGCTACAACGTACCAGTGCGATGTATGCACTGTGAGAAGCCTCCGTGTGTTGAAGTGTGTCCTACTGAGGCTCTCATGAAGACCGTTGAGGGTCCTGTCCTCCTGCGGAAGGAGATCTGTATAGGGTGTAAAGGATGTATCCTGGCTTGCCCCTACGGCGCTATAACCCTTGACTTTGCTGAGAAGGTCATAGCTAAGTGCGACTTCTGTGTTGATAGGACTAGGAGGGGGCTCCTCCCAGCATGTGTTGACGCATGCCCTACTAAAGCCCTTAAGTACGGTAAGGTGGAGGACATAGCACGTGAGATTCATGAGAGGAAGGCTCGGGAATTCGTGACGGGCTTGACGGGGACTCCGGGGAGTGGGTTGATTATGTACGGTACGTATGCTTCGGGGTGATATGATGGTCGTTCCGATTAAGAAACCCGAGGAGAAGTCCGTTGATAGAGCTGCTCAAATAATGATAAGACGAGCTGAGGAGCTAGGTATAGAGACGGTCTACCATAGGTATGAGCGTATGCAACCGCAATGCGGCTTTGGCTTGCTGGGGTTGTGTTGCTGGTTCTGCATGATGGGACCGTGTAGGATAGACCCCTACGGAGTGGGTCCTACTAAGGGGATATGCGGTGCTGACGCTAACACGATGGTGGCTAGGAGGGTGTTGTTTCACATAGCTAACGGTGAGGCAGCTCACGGTGAGCACGCCTTCCACGCACTAGAGACTTTCAAGGAGGTAGCTAGGCATGAGTCTGAAGGTGTGTCCTTCCCTTACAGGATAGCTGATGAAAAGAAGCTGAGAGCAGTCGCTACGAGGCTTGGCGTACCTGACGCTGAGACCAGGCCGGCGATTGACCTAGCCATTGAAGTCGTTAAGCGAGTTGAGGAGGACTTAACGAGGATTACCGAGGAGCCTCTAAACATGCTTAAGGCGTATTCCATCGAGAAACGCAGGAGGGTGTTTGATAGACTAGGTATAACGCCTAGGTCTGTGTGGCGTGAGGCCTTTGAAGCGCTACATAGAATACATGTGGGGGTGGATGCAGACTATAGAAACTTACTGCTTCACGGCTTAAGAACCGCTCTGGCCGACTGCTACGCGATGCTGACGGCTACAGAGATCCAGGACGTCATGTTCGGCACGCCTAAACCCGTTGAGAGCTACGCTAACTTAGGCGTATTGAAGCCTGATGAAGTTAATGTCGTAGTGCACGGGCATAACCCGTTGCTCTCGATGAAGGTCGTTGAGCTAGCTAGGAGTGAGGAAATGCTTAAGCAGGCTAGGAGTGTTGGGGCTAGGGGCATTAACGTGTGCGGTATATGTTGCACGGCTAACGAGGTGCTCATGAGGATGGGAATACCTCCTGCCGGTAACCTACTTCACCAGGAGTTAGCGTTAGCTACTGGCGCTGTCGAGGCGATGGTCGTTGACTACCAATGCGTGATGCCCTCTCTAGCAGATATAGCTGGGTGTTTCCACACAAGACTCGTAACAACCATGCCCACAGCTAAGATCCCTGGAGCCATTCACATGGAGTGGAAGGCTGAGGGTGCTGATGAGGTAGCTAGGAACCTGTTACGGTTAGCTGTAGAGAACTTTAGTAGAAGGGTTAGAGAGAAAGTCTATATACCGGACATAAAGTCTAAAGTGATAGCAGGGTTCTCTGTGGAGGCCATACTTGAGGCCTTAGGCGGTACTCTAGCACCGCTACTAGACGCTGTGAAGAGAGGCGACATACGTGGCATCGTGGGTATAGTTGGTTGCAATAATCCGAAGGTGCCTCACGACATGGGTCACGTGGAGATAGCTAAGGAGCTCATAGCTAATGACGTCTTGGTAGTGGGGACGGGTTGTTGGGCTATAGCGGCCGCTAAGGCAGGCCTCATGACGCTAGAGGCTCAGTCTCTAGCTGGCACCAGGCTGAGGAGGATACTTGAGGCGTTGAAGATACCTCCGTGCCTGCATATGGGTAGCTGCGTAGATAACTCGAGAATCCTGGTGGTACTGAACGCCGTGGCCGATGCCTTAGGAGTAGACATACCAGATTTGCCGGTCTTCGGATCAGCGCCTGAACCCATGAGTAGCAAGGCCGTTTCTATAGGAACTTGGTTCGTAACGCAGGGGGTCAACGTTCATTTAGGCGTGATACCGCCTGTGCTCGGAAGTGAAGCAGTGACAAAGCTCCTCACAGAGGATTTAGAGGGGTTCGTTGGTGCTAGGTTCGTCGTAGAACCCGATCCGAGGAAGGCTGCAGGATTGATGCTTGAACACATAGACAGAAAGAGAAGAGCGTTAGGCCTTCCCACGTGACTTAAACCTTACATATCTCATTTTTGAGTCTGAACTAAGTATTACACGTGTTTAACGCTCAGGTGTGTGTAGTACAAAGATTAAAGACTTAACTTAACATTCTTGTTTTTCACCACTCTCTAGCAGTTATGCTTGTGTAATCTATTATTCGATGACAGGCCTTACTCCTCGTGAGGGTGAACTCCCGTTGCTTTATCGCCCTCCTGCTTCCTAAGACCTAGGAGTACGGACATTCCATGTATTATTGCTTCAGGTCTAACCGGGCATCCTGGGACGTAGACTACTCTATCTACTTCAACGTTACTACTTTTTAGTATTTCCTTCAGTCTCTCAAAGCCACCCAGCGTCGCGTAGGTGTCCCACCATATACCACCGCCGACTGCGCAGGAGCCTAAAGCTAGAACCAACCTAGGCCTTGGCATGGCTCTTAACGCTCTAACGACTTTAGGCAGTGATTCTCGGGTGATGGGGCCTGTGAAGAGCACTACGTCCGCGTGTCTCGGCGAGGCCACCAGTTTTATACCTAGTCTTTCCACGTCGAAGTACGGTGTCAGAACGTCCAGTACCTCTATATCACACGCGTTGCAAGAGCCGCTGTTAAGGTGGTATACCCAAACACTCCTCCTTAACGCCCTAGTTATCTCCACGATTACTCACGCTCATTACTTAATCCTAAAACTCCGTGTCCGC
>JAWBLQ010000086.1:0-5955 GCA_038830105.1 Zestosphaera sp.
GCTTCTTAAATAAAAGCTTTGCATGATCACATCCTCCCTTAAGGAGGAAACACCGGATTATAAGTTGTGAATAGCCGAGTTGCGAGCACGCTTAAAAACCTCCTCAAAAATTAATGAAGAGGGAATCCTATTGAGTTATGGCGGTAGTCTCCTAGTTAAAGACGGCTTGATAGTCACTCCTGAGGGCCTCCTTAAGGCGGATGTTAAGGTGGTTGAGGGTAAGATAACGGCGATTGGAAGTGATTTAAGCACTGAAGGGGTTGAAGAGGTTCTCAACGTTGATAACTTACTGGTGTTTCCAGGTGTTGTGGACGAGCACGCTCACATGAGGGAGCCCGGTCTGGAGTATAAGGACGACTTCACACACGGTTCCATGGCAGCAGCTGTCGGAGGCGTTACCACAGTGATTGAGCAACCTAACACATTACCACCTGTCGATGATTCCCGTAAGTTAGTTGATAAAGCCATGCTCCTCAAGAGTAAAGCCTGGGTGGATTTCGCTTTATACGGTGTACTACATGACTCGAACGTCCATGAATTAGAGGACATGCTTAACGCAGGCGCGGTAGGTTTCAAGGTCTTCCTCGGACCCACAACAGGGAATATACCGTCACCTAGTGAAGGTTCTCTATATGAGATACTCAGCAAGTCGTCCAGAATCGGGGTCACAATAGCTTTCCACGCCGAGGATAGGTCTTTGATAGATTACTTCACAAATAAGGTTAAGTCTTCAGGGAGGTCTGATCCTCAAGCCCATGAAGATTCTAGACCTCCTATAGTTGAGGAGCTGGCAATAACTAAGCTCTTAACACTCTCCAGGAGGACAGACGGTAGAGTGCATGTCCTTCACATATCGTCCAGCGAGGGCGTGGAGCTCATCAAGAGAGCATTAGATGAGGGTGTTAAAGTGACTGGGGAGGTGTGCTCACATTACCTGACCTTCAGCAACGAGGATTACGCAAAGTACGGCACGTTAATTAAAGTCAACCCCCCTATAAGGGGTAGGACGCATAGAGAGTCGTTAATGAGGGCGGTTAGGAGCGGCGTGATTACCACGTTAGGGTCTGACCATGCGCCGCACAGCAAGGAGGAGAAATACAGAAATGTATGGGATGCGGCTGCCGGATTTCCGAACGTCCAAACATTCCTCCCAGTCGTTCTCGATCTAGCTTTAAGAGGTGAGATACCTTTAACAGCCCTGCCTAGGTTGATATCCGAGAACCCGGCTAAGTACTTTGGACTCTGGCCTCGTAAGGGGGTCTTGAGGGTTGGCAGCGATGGGGATCTAGTGATCGTTAATCCTGAAGAACGTACAAGAGTTACTGAGGAGTGGTTGCGTTACAAGAGCAAAGTAACACCATATCTCGGCTGGGAGTTACGCGGCAGGATAAAACACGTAGTGCTCAGAGGGCATTTGATCCTGAGAGACGAGGTCCTTGACAGGAAGCCTAAAGGGCACTGGATTAAGAGGAGCTCCTGAGAACGTGGTTTTTGCTCGTTTTTCCTAGCAGGGTGGCTGGCAAAGTAAAAAACTTTATAATTAATTCCGCTAGATATATGTGGTCGTGCTGAACTATGTCAACTCCGTTTGAAGATCCTCAAACGTTAATCAATAAGTGGCTCGAGTCAAGGGAATTCCTAGTTGTGGGTAAGGGTGTTGTAAGGATCGACTCGTTAAGCAAGGCCCTGGGTAAGGCTAGATTCACGGAGGATTACTTGACAAGCGACGTCCTCTTTATAAAGCAGGTAATTAGCTCAGAGCCTCACGCGCTTATTAAGCGCGTGGACCACTCCAGCGCTACGGGTGTTTCAGGCTTTCAAGGAGTGTTTACAGCCAGTGATATACCAGGTATTAACCAGGTTGGTTACGCGTTACCCGATCAACCTCTGCTAGCTGAGGGGAAAGTCAGATACGTTGGCGAGGTGGTTGCATTAGTTGCCGCTGCAGACTATGATAAAGCCCTGAAAATCGCTGAGGACGTTAAAGTGTCTTACGAGCCACTGCCGTGTATTCTAGATCCGTTAGAAGCTATGGAGAGGACAGATCTCCTGATTCATGAGGAGTTAGGCTCTAACATCGCGTTCAGGACTAAAGTTAGGAAGGGCGACGTAGTCGAGGGCTTCAGTAAGTCCGACGTGATTATTGAGAACGAGTATAGAACGCATCATCAAGACCATGTGTATCTAGAGACTGAGGCGGCTCTAGCCATCCCTGACCTGGAGGGTAGGATGACAGTGATAGGGGGTATTCAATACCCACATCTAGCTAGAGACATAACGGCTAAGGTGCTGGGGGTTCCCTCGAGCTATGTGAAGGTGGTAGTCCCATACGTTGGCGGTGGTTTCGGGGGCAAGGATGACGAGGGACCTCTAGCAGCTGCTAAAGCGGCTCTAGTGGCACACCTTACTGGAAGACCCGCTTTCATATTGTACAGCAGAGACGAGTCGATTCTCATACATCCGAAGAGAGAGGCTGCCATAATAAGGTACAGGAGCGGTGCCGACGATGAAGGCAGGCTTCAGGCAGTTGACGTTACGATAATTCACGATTCTGGTGCGTACGCTAATAGATCTCCTTTCATACTGTGGAGAGCTACCATGCATGCATCAGGGCCCTATGAAGTGCCTAACGCTAAAGTCGACGGCTATGCAGTATACACGAACAAGGTCTACGAAGGCTCCTTCAGGGCGTTCGGCAACGCGTCGATACAGTTCGCTGTTGAGAGGCAGATGGACCAGCTAGCTGAAAAGCTGGGTGTAGACCCAATCGAGCTGAGGTTAAAGAACATCCTGGAGCCGGGTAAGCATACGATGACCGGTCAATTACTTGATCACTCCGTGGGTGTTGGTGATGCAGTAAGGAGACTGGTCGAAGCGTCTGAGTGGAGGAGGAAACGTGAGGAGTACAGGAAGTTTAACGAGGTTAGTGATAGGTTTAAGAGGGGTATAGGTATAGGTGTTGCATGGCACGGCATAAGCACCTCCAGAGGGGTCCCTGATTGGTCTAACTCATACATAAAAGTGGAGAAGGACGGCTCCGTAGCCGTGTTCACAGGCATAACCGAGATAGGTCAGGGCTCGCCGACTTCTTCCCACGTGCAGATTGTTTGCGAGGTTCTTGGGGTCCTCCCAGAGCACGTCAAGGTGGTTTTCGGAGGTACAGACGCTCCTGATTCCGGAGCAACACACGCGTCGAGAGGCACCAGCATAGGGGGGATAGGCGTCTTAGTAGCGGCAACTAAGTTAAGGGAGAGGCTAGCTTCCCTAGCGGCGTCGATGCTGGGCGTGGAACCTGGTGAAGTGATAATCAGGGATGAGAAAGCCCGAGTCAGGAGTGACCCGACGAGGTATGTGACTTGGGGGGACTTAATCAAGGAGGCGATCTCCAGAGGGGTTGAGTTAAGCGCTACTGGGTACTTCTTCCTACCTAAGGGTAAGTTCGATGACTTGCTCGGTCAGGGATTCGCTTACCCAGCGTACAGCTACATAACCATCGTGAGCGAGGTTGAGGTAGATACATGGACCGGGCATGTAAGGGTGTTTAAAGTATGGCCGGCCCTAGCGGCTGGGAAAATAATTAACCCACAACAAGTTGAGGGTCAGGTTGAGGGAGCTGTTGTCCAGGGGATGGGCTACGTGCTTATGGAGCAACTGATCTTCGACAGTAAAGGAAGAATTCTTAACCCCGACTTAACTGACTACGTCATACCGTCGATCAGGGACGTCCCTGAGATAGCTAAGCCTATCTACGTGGAGGATCTCTTCAAGTATGGGCCGTTCGGGGCTAAGGGTGTCGGGGAGATGGCCTTGATACCGATGCCCGCTACGCTAGCGAACGCAGTTGCAAATGCGTTAGGCGTTAACATAACCACACTCCCTCTGACCCCTGAGAACGTGCTTAAGACCCTAGGTAAGGTGGGTTAGGTGATAGGAGATGTTCTATAGAATGCCTGAGATAGAGTACCTCCGTGTCTCAGGTCTTGAAGAGGCCCTGCAGATCCTGAGCAGGAAGGAAGATACGAAGGTCCTTGCAGGAGGCACTGATCTGGTAGTCGACATGAAGGTTGGTAGATACAAACCTAAGGTAGTTCTCGACATCACTGGGGTTAAGGAGTTACGTTTCATTCTTGACGAAGGTGATAGAATCCGTATAGGTGCATTAACCAGGATCCAGGAGATAGTAGAGTCATCGATCGTCAGGAGGAAGATACCCGTACTTGCTGAGGCGCTTTCCGAACTAGGTTCGTGGCAAATAAGGAATATGGCTACTATCGGTGGTAATTTATGTAATGCGTCGCCCGCGGCCGACTCAGCCCCACCACTCCTAGTACACGAAGCAAAAGCAAGACTAACAAGCCTAGAAGGATTCAGGAGTATCCCGCTCACCGAGTTCTTCTTAGGTCCGAGAAAGACTGTTATGCGTGCAACCGAGTTACTCTATGAAGTAGAGATACCGTATGACGAGGATTTCGCCAAGGGTTACTCATACCTCAAGATAGGCAGGAGGAACTCCTTCACGTTATCGGTAGTGTCTTCAGCAACGGTCCTCAAAACGAGTGACGGGAGGTTTAACGAGGTCAGACTGGCGCTTAACTCAGTTGCCCCGACGCCGGTCAGGGCTAGAAGCGTTGAGTCCTTCCTAAAAGGTAAAGAAATAAGAGGGGGGATAATTGAGGAGGCGGCTGAGCTCGTCGTTAACGATATATCGCCTATAAGTGATGTAAGAGCTTCAGCCGGGTACAGAAGGCACGTCTCTAAGGTTTTAGTTAAGGAGGTCCTTACTAAGGCGCTAACTAGATTAAAGGAGGCTGGAGGTGATTGACGCCGTGTTAACTAGGTTTAAGTTGAATGGAAGGGAAGTGGAGGTTGATGTAATGCCTAACGAAGTACTTCTCGATACTCTGCGGTTGAGGTTAGGTGTTAAGAGCGTTAAGAGAGGGTGTGAGAGAGGTGAATGTGGGTCTTGCACAATACTACTGAATGGAGAACCTGTAACCTCCTGCTTAATATTAATGCCGCAGGTTGAGGGTGCTGACATAGTCACTGTAGAAGGGCTTGAGAGCGACCCGAAGTTCATGAAGTTGGTTGATAACTTCATTAAGGAGGGCGCTATTCAATGCGGGTTCTGTACACCAGGATTCCTGCTCACAGCCTACGCCGCGGTAACTAAGGGTAAGGTTAGGACTCTTGAGGATATCAAGAAACACCTTGAGGGTAATCTCTGTAGGTGTACAGGATACGTCAAGATAATTGACGCGGTTGCTAAAACAGCTCTTAAACCCCTCTAGTTCGTTTCTCAAGTTTAAAACTACATAAATACCTTACTTACGTCTTATTATAGGTGGTTGTTATGAGTGTTGAGGAGGAGATTTACAACGACATTCAGACTAACGGTATTATAGGCCCTCACACAAAGATGATCGGGCCCGTTGCTGACGGCGGGAGGGTGATCTTCGTCACTGCCCCGGGTTGCTGGGGACCTATGATAACGCCTAACATCCGAGGCGGTCACGAAGTTAACGTCCCAGTAGCTGTTGAGGACGCCAGTGTTGGTGATGCTTTAGTACTTCGCGTCATGAGTATTGAGGTTCTGTCCAAGGCTACTTCATCAGGCGTTGATAAGACCAGGGCTGGGAGTTATGTTGGAGATCCGTACGTTATGAAGAAATGCCCGTCATGTAACGAGCCGTGGCCTGAGTTCTATATAGATGAAATCGGTGAGAACTCTGTTAAGTGCAGGAAGTGTGGATCTCCTGCAGCACCGTTTATTATGGTTAACGGCTATACCATTGTGTTTGATTTAAGCCTGGGTGTAGGGATTACCGTCAACAAGAGAGTAGCAGAGGACCTAGCGAAGAACGCAGGTGAGTGGATACTCCTTCCGAAGAACTCTAAGCAAGTCCCAGTGCTGGTCCTGGGTAGGAGTGATATAGTTGGCCTGGCGACTAGGATGCA
>JAWBLQ010000087.1:0-2744 GCA_038830105.1 Zestosphaera sp.
GCGTTAATCGCTCTGAACTTGAGTACGGCTCAGGGAGTAGCTATACTGACCTTCATGATGCTTTACGTTCCGTGTGTAGCCACTCTTGCTGTTATTTACCAAGAGAGCAAGAGCGTTAAGTTCACGGTCGCAACTGTACTGTACCTGCTGTTAGTAGCTTTAGCCATTTCTCTGGTCGTGTATTTCATTATGTCTATCTTGATTTAGTGCCGGAGGCTTGAAGCCTACCGTCTACGTCGCTAAAGAGATGCGAGGTACGTCCAAGACAATCCCGCGTTTTTATCTCCCCCTAATTCTCATATTTGGTGAAGTTACGGGTGTGTCTCGCGTTAATTAACGGTAAGATATACGTCTCCTTCAATCCCCTGAGGACTTGCGAGGCCTTAGTGGTTTCCGGCGGTAAAGTGATTTACACCGGCAGTAAGTCAGGTGCGTTAGGGATAGTTGAGCTCCTTAAATGCTACTCCCTTGATTTGAAAGGCGGAACGGTCTTGCCGGGCTTCATAGACGCTCACGTACACCTGGACGGGGTTGGAATGCATCTCAATACGATCGATCTAAGAGGTGTTAGAAGTATTAAGGAACTTAAAGAGAGGCTTGGATCACTAGCTGAGGGGAGAAGTTCATGGGTTATCGGGCATGGATGGGATCAGGAACTCTTCCGTGAGGGCAGGTGGCCTACCCGCTGGGACCTGGATGAAGTTGTCAGCGATAGGCCTGTCATGCTGACGCGCGTCTGCGGTCATGCCGCAGTGCTTAACACTAAGGCCATGGAGATCACCGACTTGTTCAGTTTCAACTCACCTGACGTTCTAAGGGACGAGAGGGGTGAGGCTACAGGGGTGGTTAGGGAGAACGCCCTCGACATCGCTAGACACAGGTACAGGGAGACCGTATCACTGGAGGATCTCAAGGAATCCCTACGTAACGCGGTTGAGTACGCGGCGTCTCTAGGGATAACTACAATCGGGTTCGTCAGCGCTGACGAGGCCTCACTACAAGCCTTAGGAGAGTTAAGGTCTGAAGGCAGACTGCCGATTCGTGTGAGACTCTACTTAAACCCGGGCAGGGAGGGAGAGACGCTGAAGGCTCTTAAGAAGTTAGGGTTAAGGCATGGATTCGGTGACGAGTACCTCAAGATATGCGGTATTAAAGTCTTCGCCGACGGGTCTCTTGGAGCTAGGACTGCATGGCTCACCAAGCCCTATAGCGACTCACCAGGCGAGAGTGGGTACCCGAGCTTAAGTGAGGAACGCCTTGAGAACGTGGCTAGGGAGGCTCAAGAGGCAGGACTTCAGTTGGCGGTGCACGCTATAGGCGATGCTGCGATTGACATGGTTCTACGTGTCTACTCCAGACTAAGTAGTGTTCACATGTATAGGCATCGAGTGGAGCACGCGTCAGTGATCAGGCCTGACCAGATCGTCAAGGCTAAGGAATTAGGCGTCGTTCTAGTAGTACAGCCGCATTTCATAATAACTGATTGGTGGGTGATTAAAAGAGTAGGTAACCTGAGAGTCAGTTGGGTCTATCCCTTCAGAAGCATTGTGAACGCTGACATACCGATGGCGATCAGCACGGACTCCCCCGTGGAACCCCTGAATCCGTGGGAGACCATCTACGCGGCAGTGTCTAGGGGGAAGCTCAACGGGGTCGAGCTCTACCACCAAACACCTCAAGAGAGCCTCTCCCTCGGAGAGGCTCTTCACGCTTACACGCAGGGCTCAGCCTACGCGCTAGGGGAGGACAGCATACTAGGCAGCCTGGAGGAAGGCAAGCTAGCAGACTTCATTGTAGTGGATAAAGACCCCTTTAACATTGAGGTAAGGGAGTTAAGAAGCGTTAAAGTTCTAGAGACCTACGTCAGTGGCGTGAAGACTTACAGTGCCTCCCGCTAGATAGTTATATTAAGTACTGGTTAAATCATTGATTGGCGAGAACATGATGTTAAGGCTTCACATGAACGAATCACCGTACCCACCGCCTGGGAAATCCGTAGAGTACGTGTCTAGGTACGCTCAGTACCTAAACCTGTACTACGATGAAGCCCTTTACAAGGAGTTAAAGAATGAGTTGAGCAGGTATGTAGGTGTTGAGAGGGATTTCCTAGAACCCCTCGCAGGATCCTCGCTAGCGCTCACGTTAATGCTGACCTACGTTAAGGTAGGTGGCTTAGATCTCGTGACGACGCATCCGACGTTCCACGCGATATACAGGCTAGTAAGTAGTTACGGTCTCACCCCAAAGTTCTTGAAGCTCGACAGGGATACGTTCGCCATAGATACGGATGAGTTGCTTAAGACTTCAGAGGGGCGTGTAGTTTATATTGCTAATCCTAATAACCCTACTGGCAATCTCCTAATAGAGGACCCCGATATCTTGAGGGCCGTAGCTAGTAGGGCGAAGGCGCTCTTCATAGATGAGACGTACTACGAGTTCTCAGGGATCACCTTCAAAGACCTCGTCATGGACTTCAATAATATCGCCGTTCTCAGGAGCTTCTCTAAGGCCTTCAGCCTTGCAGGCGCCAGATTTGGGTACGCGATAGTGAGTAGAGAACTTAAGAAGAGGCTGGCTGATTTAATGATAGGCTACGAGATATCTATAACTACCCAGGCAGCAGCTGTAGGAGCTCTTAAGGACCTGCAGTACGTGAAGGACGTGGTCAGAGAGGTAACTCAGACTAGAGAAGGCACTGTGAAGAAGCTACGTGAGGCGGGTGTGAGAGCCCTCGACACCATGAC
>JAWBLQ010000087.1:2754-5825 GCA_038830105.1 Zestosphaera sp.
GATCGACTTAAAAGAACCCTGTAGGACCGCGTGGGAGAGGTTGAGGAATGAAGGAATCCTCACTTTATGCCTCCAGAACGTTGAGCAATTAAGGGAGTTCGGGAACTACATCAGAGTAACGATAGGAAAGCCTAGTGAAATGGAGTTCTTCACGGGTAAATTACTCGAGTTAATTAAGTGATACCCTTACCTAGGTAAACATACTATTCTCTTGGCGTTGGCACTCTACGACTGAAGGTCTCCCTGTAGAATAGGGAGTCCGCTCATGGAGTTTACAGTATTCGATTCAGCCTGTTGAGACTAGTTAGATCAAGGAGCCAGCAACGCTATGCTCCTCAGCACGTCTGCAACATCTTCGCATTTATCACACGAGTTTTCTATAGAGTCCATTACCTCCTTAACCATGATGCACTGAGATATCTTCGATGTCTCGCAGTAGTTCAGTATGTCCTTGAACACGTCGTGCCTTATGTCGTCGGTCTCCTCTTCAAGCCTCTCTATCTCGTTAGCTAGCTCGAGGACCTCCTTAGGGTTCGTTATAAGTCTCTCGGCAGACTTCTTCATAAGTACTGTTGACTGATAGACGTTCTCAGCCATCTTATATAGCTTCGCTAGTATGCCTTGCGGTACGTTAGTTGGGTCGATGAACAAGAGTCTCCTGCTCCAGCCCTTAGCGTACGCCGCCACATCGTCTGACGTGAGGACTAACCTCACGAGCTCCTCTCTGTCTATTGGGTGGAAGACCTCTCTTGAGAGTTCTGAGAGGATCCTTCTCTTAATGTCGTCGGCTTCCTTCTCAAGTCTGAAGACCTCGCTCCACTCATTCTTAACGCCTTCTAAGTCCATCTTGATGAAGTACTGTATCATTCTTCTCGCGTGATCGATAACGCTTATTATCTTGTCCACGTGCTCTACGTAGTACTTAATGACGTCCCACTGCCTCCTCTTAGAAACCCATGACCAGAGTGTCAAACACCCACCCCCAGAATAGTGCGTAGTAAGTAATAAATACCTAGGGCAAGCCCTGAAGTGATCGGAAGCGTTAAGAGCCAGGACGTGATTATGAAGACCACCGTTTTCAAGTTAACGCCTCGTAACCCGCTCTTAGCTATTCCTACGCCCACTATAGACCCTGCCGCGACATAGGTAGTAGATATTGGTAACCCATACCCGAAGAGTAGGTAGGGTGCCGTAGTAAAGACCCACACAGTCAGGGCGTTAGCGAATCCTGCCGCGAGAGCCATAGACACGTCGAGTTTAGTGACCTTGAAAGCCAAGGTATTGACTACCTTATAGCCTAGGGTAAACCCTCCGAGGGCTATGAAGAGAGACGCAAAGAGCGCGAGGAACCTCATGCTCTCCTCGTCCGGCAGGCCTAAACTACTAGAAGTCACAGTCACGTAAACACCTGTTGCGTTAGCTACGTCATTAGCGCCGAAGGAGTAAGCGGCGAAAGCTGCAAAACATATGGTGATTACTCTGAAGAACCTCTCGTCACTCCTGATTCGTGACCGGAGTCCTCTGATTAGACGGTAGGTTGGGATGGTTAGGATCATGGCTGCCATCGGTGATGTAATCCAGCTTAGAATGATGTCTCTAACCCTACTGAGGTCGATCGCAATGCCTGAACTGCTGAAGAGCGTGTAGGCAATGCCGATACCTATGACAGCCCCGGTAGTGCTATGGGTAGTTGATATAGGCGCTCCTAACCACGTTGCTAGGGTTATCCACAAGAACGCGGCTAGGGATGCGGATACGGCCCCCACGACTTCTATGCTTGGCACGATACCCTTCCCAAAAGTCTTCATGACCATATAACCCTGAGCGAGTGCGCCAATCAGTTGGAACGCAACGAATAAAGCGAACGCGGACTTAAATCTGAGAACGCCGGACCCCACAACAACGCTTGTGGAGTTAGCCATGTCGTTAGCTCCTATAGACCAAGCAAGGCAGGCGGCAGTCGCTAAGCCAGCCACGTATAGCCACGTAAGCACTTAAGCCCCGTAAGACTATCAAGGATAGCCAAATAAGCTGTTTCACTCGTGTTGTTGCATGACTTCCTAAGCTTAACGGAAGATATTTAATGCCTTGCAGAGGTATTCATGTGTGAGAACCTTGATGCACGTTTCAAGATGCCTCGTAAAGCTGCAGGAGCCGGTGAGCGGTGTTAAGAGGCAGATTCTCGTTCACGGAGCTAACTTGATGTTAGTGTACTTCGAGGTCGATGAAGGTGCTAGGGTACCTATGCACTCGCACGTTCATGAGCAGGCAGGCTATATAATCAAGGGGAGGATCATCTTCAAGACATCTAGTGGTGAGGTAACGGTCTCCGAAGGAGATGCGTATCTCTTCAAGTCAAACGAACCTCATGAGGCTTATAACCCAGGGCCTGGGAAGACAACACTCGTGGAAATTTTCTCCCCGCCGCGGGAGGACTTCCTGAAGTAGCTCTAAACACACATCTCTAAGTAGGGGTTGTGAACGTAGTGAGTCACGCAGACAGCAAGCGAGGTAAAGTGAGGGCAATCATTCGTGAGGAGCTTAGAGTGGCGATACTGATGTGTCATAAGATAAGTATATGTCAAGGGAGATCATGTAGTACTCGGAGGAGATATGAGGGTCAGGGACTCAACACGTTATGTGTGAACCCTAGCAACTACGACGATGAGAAAGCCGTTGAGTCAATGAGGAAGATAATCGAGAGGGTGAACGAGCTCGGAATTAAGTAAGATCTTGAGATCTCCTAGTTAACATTTTTGATTTATTTAACCACCGCTAAAAACTGGTAATACCTTTATCTCGTCCTCGTTGTTGACTAGGGCCTCACCGCTGGCGGGCTTCTCGTTAACCATTATTATCTTGTCTGGGAACTCATCATATCTGGGAATGACCTCCCTGAGAACCTCCCTGACGGGTCTCGGCGTTTCAACTTCTACTGTTAGTTCACTGGCCCTTGCTAGGTGGGCGAAAACCCCGAACAGCTTTATTCTCATAAGTCCTGACCCCTCTTGATAAATAGGTAGAGTGACGAGTGTTAATTGAGTTCCACATGTTTCTCTAAGTCAGGTATC
>JAWBLQ010000088.1:0-5584 GCA_038830105.1 Zestosphaera sp.
AGCCTTAACAACGTCGCCAGGCCTCACCAACTCATAAACACTCCTCACATACATATCTGAAACAGTTACCTTGAGGCTCTAAGGGAACTGTAGACAGTCATTGCAACACCAGACAACGCAAGCATCATGCCCAGAACGGTTTCGACGTGGATTGGTTGCTTGAGTAGGGCGGATGCTAGCAGAGTAGCTCCAGGAGGCTCGCCTAGAGCTATAGACGTGACTACGTAGGACTTCATACGTTTTAGCAGGTAGTTCATGGTTGTGTGCCCACCCAGCATAGGGATTAGAGCTAGTAGTAGAATGTAAATCCAGGAGGACGTGGTTGTGGGCAATAGCGATGTTTTTGTGAACAGAGAATATAGCCCTATAGTTGTGGAGGCCGCTGCGTAAGCCGTCGTAGTGTAAGTGGTTAAAGAAGCGCCTCTAGATCTAGAGACCCTACCTAGGTGGAAGTAACCAGCAGCACATAAGGCGCCTATAGTAGCTAAGGTTACTCCGGCACCTACGAAGTGAGCGTCTGTTTGGGGTCTCGTGGCTATGAAGACCCCTATGAAAGCTAAGATAAGCCCAGCGACTTCACCTCTACGTATAACCCTGTAGTATATGCCCTCAGCTAGCGCGTTTATGAGGGGGTAGGTAACCACCACGGTTGTTGATAAAGCGACTGGTATCAGGAATAAAGACTCCATCCACACAAGGAAGTGAATACCTAACAAGACGCCTGCTGTGAATGCGGTGATGAAGGTTGACAATCTTAAGCCCTTGAAATCCCCATGTCCTAACACCTGATTAACTATAGCATAGGTACCTATGATTAAAGTAGTAATGAAGACCCTCCAGAAGGCACACACGATGGCAGTACTCCCTGAAAGAAGGACTAAAACAGAAGATGAAGAAATGCTGACCCACGCGACAAGCATTAGCAATAAGTATCGGAGACTCAATTTACAATATCCCTCTTGAGTTATAAGATGAGTGAAGAGGTTAAATAGCTTGAAGCCCTTAAATGCCCTGTTACCGCTGTTTCAGGCTTCATAAGCTTAATAGCAGCTGTCGTCATTCTCTTTTATAATCTATAACGAAACCTGAACCTCAAAAACCATCTATACTATTTATAAGGATCTCTCAACATTTTAGGAGTATTGAGTGAGTAAAGCGCTATGAGGAAGAACCTCGCGAAGGTCGTAATGGCTACAGAAGCTTTCTTCGGGAGTATGTACGTAGCAGTGAGTAGAGGACTCTTTGTACCTATGCTTACCTACTTAGACTATACTTTGGATAGTCTCTCTCAAGTGACTTTCCTTGCAGCGTTAATGAATGTTCTTGCATCCTACTTGATCTACAATCACCCAGATATACTCAGGAAGAACACGAAGTCCAAGTTACTCTTAGCTCATGCGTTAGAACGGTTCTTCTTCGCTTTACTCCCGTTCTTCATAAGGAATCCCGACATCTTGGTGGTCACTTATGGAATAGCGTTAACGGCAACCGTACCTGTGGGCATCATGTTGAACATGGCGCTAATGAGCGTTTTTACTTTCGAGGAATTCGTGGAGATAAGCGTCCTTAGATCAGCGATCGGAGCCGCCGCGTCTCTCCTGGGCTCCATATACGTTACGTTCGTTACGGCCTTCCTAAATCCCCCAACTTCATATTATGTAGCTTACATCTCCTCATCGTTAGCTGGATTTATAGGTACTATAGCACTGGTTTACTACGAGATACCGAGAGATTTTACAGAGAATCTTAAGGGGATTCGAGAGGAGGTTGAGGTTAGGAAGGTTAACACCTTCCTAATGCTCGTGTTGATGATTAGCGGCGGTAATTTACTTGGGTTGGCATGGCCACAGCTACTTAAATCCATGGGGTCACCGCTTTACATGGCGACCCTGTTAAACGTGACTGGCAATATAGGGGGCATTATAGGGCCTTATATGTGGAGGGGTTACAGGAAGTATGTGTTAGCCATGTCAATAAACGCGTTGTTTACCTTGCTAATACCTTTGTTGAGTAATCCCTGGTTGCATGTAGGTGTTTCAGCAGCGCTTTCAGCCACCTTCATAGGTGCTAACCTAATAGCTTCTGCAATATACTCCACGTATGTGAAGTCACTAGGAATAGTTAAAGCCTCAACATTCTTGACTACGTCAAACGCCGTGGGCCTTCTTATAGCCTCAGCTCTTGGGAGGTATTTACCGGATTCACCTGCCCTGGTTTTCAGCGTCGCCACCACGCTTAAACTTCTAGCAATACTCGTTGTGGCGCTGGCGATTCCTGAGACCTCAGTGCTTCAGCCGAGGACCGCGTACGGATATGGGAAACTCATATATTCAGCGAGTCTCCTAGGCTATACATTCACTGTAGAGGCCTCGCGAAAGATACTCAGGACCTTCCTTCAGTTAGTGGCGTTGGCGTTTCTCTTAACATTAATATTATTTATATATGAATTACTCTCAGTCCTCTCGAGAGTGGGGTGAGTTTATGGTAGAGGTAACTGATCTACTGTACGAGGTCGCTCAAAGCATAGCGAGGCTAATCCCTTACATAATGATCGCGATAGGAGTTGTTCTGGCCTCTGTGGCGATAGCTAAGTTAATCAATAAGTTAATTAGGTGGGTTGTTAAGATGGGGAATCTTGAGGAGGTAGTTAAGGAGATTATACCCGGTGGCTTGAGGATCTCAATAACCTCTTTACTTATAATGATCAGTGACGTTGGTGTGGCCTTACTGGCGTTAACCATAGTAATCAGGCTACTTGCTCTAGCTACCTCAGGAACTTACACTGACGTGATAATATATGTAACTCGCGTCGTAAGCATTGTGATAATGTTAATGATCCTCATGGTGGCTCTAGACATCCTGAGTAAGGCTGTGGTCTTCGAAAAGAAGGTTGAGAGCCTCCTGTTCATCCTTCTGTTCTTCTTCGGGTTATCAATGATAGTTGACCTGACCGGTTTAAGTCCTGAAATGAAATCCTCGTTAGGATGGGGGATAGCTATAGGTATAGGGTTATCTTTAGGAGTCTTTACTTTATGGCTACTTTTCAGCGAGGTTCTCGAGAAGAAGGGCTACGTACGGAGTGCCTAGAGTTCGCTACGAATTAACTCGTTAAGGAGTTGGGCGAGTTCAACTGACTCCCTAGAGTACGGGGTGATTAAACCTTCTCTTAAAGCAAGGATTAAAACCCCGAACTTGAGTGTGCGTAGGAACCTAGGATCATCCAGCCTCACAACCCCTAGTCTAGCGAGTAAGGAGGTGAGGGCCAGGGTATGTTTACATATAACGTATTTACTCGATATGGGTAGGGTCCTTAAGTCACTTAGCCCTACCTCTAGGCTCCCGGCTATGTTTATCAGGGTTTTATCAGCTTTAGAAGAGGTTATTAACGCGTCATCGCAGGTGCACTTAACTCCGTAAGGTCCTACCTGAGTTATGTAGAAGTCCCTTAAGTAGGTAGGGATCTTAACGACCTCAGACTTAGTCTTAATCGTTATAAGCTTCCTGGGCTCCTCACCACTGGCTGATATGAAGGCTATGCCGTGCTCGTCCTTAATCACCAAAGACTTGATTCTCTCACCGCTGAAGAGTTCCTGAGCGTTGCGGATTCTCCTACTTAAGACAGGTATCACGTCAGTCAACCCAACCTCCTCAGCTATGTTGCGAAGCAGACCCTCAAGTCTGTCCAGGCTCTCCCTCCACTCGTTTAAGGATATCTCACTACCCTCGCTCAAGAAACCACCCCAAAAGAAATATTACTTAGCAAGATAATTTATTACAGGTAGTTGTGATAATGGGTTTCACGCCATCGACTCTGAGAAGGAAACCCTTAGGTAAAACCGGGGAGGCGATATCTGCTATAGCCCTCGGCACCTGGGGCATAAGGGACGAGGACAGGGCGTTCATAGCCTTAGTTAAGGGGATTGAATTGGGTCTGGACACTATAGACACTGCTGAGATGTACGGGTCTGGGAAGGTTGAGGAGTTAGTTGGAATGGTGGTTAAGCACGTCGGTAGAGAGTCTGTCTTCCTAATAACTAAAATGCTACCTGAGCACTTGAGGAGCAAATATGAAGTGTTAAAGTTCGGTAGGGCGTCGCTTAAGAGGTTAGGTGTTAGCGAGGTTGACCTCTACTTAATTCACTGGCCTCACGCGTTGCTCAGCATATCCGAGCAGATTAAGAACTTCGAGGTTCTTATAGACGAGGGCCTCACCAGGTACATAGGGGTTAGTAACTTCAGCGAGAGGGAGTTAAGAGAAGCAATTAACTCCGCTAAGAAATCCGATATAGTCCTCAATCAAGTCCACTACAGCGTCCTGAACAAAGAGGTTGAGGAGTCCTTGCTCCCCGTAGCTCGGGAATACCAAGTAACTGTTCAGGCGTATACACCTTTAGAGAGGGGTGAGGTTCTCAAACACCCTAAGCTCACTGCGATGTCTTCAAAGCTAGGTAAGCCTGTGGTTCAGATAGCGTTAAATTACCTCCTCCACGACCCGTATGTATGTGCCGTAGTCAAGACCGAGGACGTAGGGCATTTAAAGGAGATAGCTGGAACGTTTGAGTGGGCTCTATCCCCGGACGACATAGATGCGCTTAAGAGAATTTAGTGCTTAACGTCCTCAGCATTCCGCAGGACGTGTAAGAACTCCTTACCTATACACTAGGCGAGAATTTTTAAGAGGGCCTAGTTCTTGATTATCGGGGTGTAGTCGTGATAAAGCTAGTGATATTTGACGTGTGGAACACTCTACTATCTTTAGATGATATGCATGAATTACTTGCGTTAAGGTTGCATAGCGTTGTTAGGGATAGAGCTCCAGACACTCTCCTAGATGTGGTTAAGGCTGTTCACAGCGAGGTTAAGTCCTTAAGGATAGGTAATGAAGCCTCGCCTAGCGAGGTTCTAAGCGAATCGAGGAAGAGACTTTGCGATAGACTAGGTATAACACTAAGGGATTTCCAAAGGATTCACGATGACTTACTCAGTGAAGCCAGTAGGGGTGAGTTAGAACATCTAGTCATTGACGGCGCTAGAGAGGTATTAAGCTTCGTCAAGGAATTAAACCTCAAGACAGCGGTTCTAGGTAATGTACTCCTCTGGGACTCCACCCTTACTGAAACCATCCTCAATACATCAGGCCTAGGTAATTTTATAGATCGCTATTTCTTCTCTGACAGGCTCGGTCATCAGAAACCTGAGTTCGAAGCCTTCATGAACGTAGTAAGGCACTTCGGATTGAGAGCCGGTGAGGCTGTGCACGTTGGTGATAATGTGCGTGAGGACTTCGGCGGTGCCTTAGTCGCTGGGCTTAAGGCAGTGCTGATAAGCGGGAAGCAGGACTGTTGCATGATTAAATCAGAGGAATTCGCCATAATACCGGAAATAAAGCTCTTAATCCCGGTCATTAATGAATGGTTCAGAACTAGATAGTTCCTCTAGCGTCATTAACATAGATCTTACTAGCTTAACTCCTCTGAGCTTGATGATCTGGGTTAAGAGATCTTTAATACGTCTTGAATCCCCCCTTAAAGTCAGTATTAGTAAACAGTTTCTGCGATCTATGTGTATGTGTAACGCGGATATG
>JAWBLQ010000089.1:0-5502 GCA_038830105.1 Zestosphaera sp.
CTAATAAGGTTTAAGGTCTCTTCATCACCGCCGACAGTGATCACGGCTAGCTTATCACTTAAATTTCTGGCAAGCGATAGGGAGGCCTCAGCAGGACCTACAATGACTTTACGGAGGGATCTCCTCAGCTTTGCTACCCCTGGATCTAGGAAGCAATTCACTATCACGGCGTTAAACTCCCTGTGCCTCTCCTCAACCAACTCGACTACTAGAGGCTCTACTTCAGCATAAGCCTCAGCAGTCTCGACGGACGCAGGCCCTCTGGAAAGTGATGTGACCTCTATGTTCGTGCCTTCCGATGCAAAGCTCTCGTATATCCTCCTGTCTGATTCATCCCACTTGCTGTGACCCACTGGGTTAACGACTAACACCCTCATCTAACGCTCAGCCTCTTCACAAGTTCTTCAACAGGCACGTAGTCATATTCAAAGCCAAAGTGCCTAGGTCCGAAGAACTTGAGTCCTTCTAAGGTCCTCCACATCGCAGGTGCTTTAGCAGCCACGCCGTTAACACTCATCCCTTCCCTTAACTCTGTATTGGTCACCGGCTCGCCATCATCCCTTAACAGGGTGAAGAGATCGGGCGGCATCACTAGCGGTTCGTTATTAAGCCACACCATTATGTGTTCATTCATTATCCAGGATTTCAGAGTTAACCCAGTGAAACTCTCGACGCCTCTGAGGATGGCCTCACCCTTAAGGAATCCGCCCTCGTTCCGCCATACGTATTTCTCTACAACCCCTCTGAACACTACCCACCCGTTAAGAATCTCAGCAACTCTCTCCACAGGGTTTACCCTCTCCTCTCTAGCACTTAACACTGCATCACCTAACCTGTAGGCAAGTGTCACGGTCTCCTTAACGACTACCTTCTCGGCTGTCTTCTTTGATAACGGTGTGTCTACGACAGCCACAAACCTACCGCTTAACACCGACATATACCGTGCTATGGACTCGTAGTCATCTATATCAGCGTACTCCTTAACAATAACAACATCCCCCGACTCGGAGACTATCGCCGAGGGGTACATAGGAACTCCGAAGATATGCACCGTGCATTGATGTAGCTCAGGCGCTGCCCTACCTAGTAAATCACCGTCGACCGCAGGTAGGTTAAGCCTAGCACCTATGCTTAGGGCAACGGATGTGTTAGCACCCCCCATCTCAGAGGAGACTACAGCGCTTGCTTTAACCCCAAGCAAGCTCTCAAGCGTTTCAACAGCCTTAGATATGGGATCAGACACCTTAACAGGTTTTTTACTCTTCAGCCCAGGCGCTATGGAACCGACGTAGTAAGGCACCACCATCAAGGAGTCCTCAGGCAGTTCGTCAAGGCCTACAATCATCACGCTACCAACCTCCTCCAGTGCTTTGCTTAACAACCTTAAACCTTCGCTAGGATCCCCCCCACCACCGGTACCGAGGATAGTCGCGCCGAGAACAAGCTTCCTAGCATCCTCAATACTTTTAATCGACCACATTAAGATCAACCGATTTATTAGATATGTCAGAAGTTTTTAAGCGTGTTCTTCACAACTAAGCACGTTAAACGTAAGGTTTTTAAGTATTGTATGAATTTATCCTTTGGTGCCTTACATGCCTGTAAGTAAAACCGTTGTAATAGTGGCATTGATATTGATAGTGGCTGTAGGGGTTATAGCCTACTACATCGCGAGCCTGCCAAGTCCGCCAACAACCCCAACGACGCCTGTGACTACACCTACAACACCCATAACGCCGACCACACCTACAACCCCTACTACCCCGGTAACGCCACCGCCTGTTAGAATGATCATCTATGCCTCCCTTTCAGAGATGACTACAGCGGATCCGAGCACGGATTTCTCTAACTCTGTTATGTGGCTTCCTCTAGTTTACGAGCCTCTCCTCTGGTATGACCCAATATCCGATAAGTTCATACCTGCACTGGCTACGAATTATAGTAGTAGTGCAGACGGACTTACCTGGACGTTCACTATAAGACGTGACGCTAAATTCCATGACGGAACCCCAGTCACGGCACACGCCGTGAAGTCCTCTATAGATAGGACCATAACGTTAGGCGAGGGAGCTGCCTTCATTTGGGATCCCGTTGAGAGTATTGAAGCTCCTGACGACTACACCGTGGTCTTCCACCTTAAGTACCCTGCTGCTTTAGACAAGGTCGCCGCCACCACCTACGCTGCGTATATATTCAGTCCGAAGATAGTTGAGTACGCCGGCGCGTCAGACTTGACAGATCCTAAGGTCGCTGACTGGTTTAACAGCGGTAATGATGCGGGCTCAGGACCGTACAAGATGATTAAGTGGGACCCGGAGAATGAGGTGATTCTAGAGAAATTCACTGAGTGGTGGGGTTGGAAACTGCCCGATTACCCTATGAAATCGGATAAGGCACCTGACATCTTCAAGATAAAGGTGATTAAGGATGCGGTAACTCAAGAGACGTTAATCCTTTCAGGAGATATAGACATAGCTATGTATGTGCCTCTAGAGAACATAGAGCAACACCAGAAAAACCCCAACCTACAGGTACTGCTTAAACCAAGCTTCCAGAACCTACTCATGCTAGTGAACGTCAAGAAACCCCCGCTTGATAACGTCTTAGTCAGGAGAGCTATAGCACATGCAGTACCCTACGACGACATAGTGACTGTAGCCAGGAATGAACTGGCTACAGTGGCCAGTGGACCTGTCCCGCGTGGTATGTGGGGCCACTTCGACAACTTGACCTTCACATACGACTTGAAGCTGGCCAGGGAGTTGTTAGCTCAAGCAGGTTACCCTAGTGGGATTGGCAGGACGCTTGTGCTTACGTATACGGCTGGAGATATATATGAAGCGAGGACTGCTGATTTAATTAGAGCGTCGCTCGCTCAGATAGGGATAAATGTAGAGATAAGGCCTCTCAGCTGGGAGGAACAGTGGGCACTAGCTCAGAAGGGCTGGGAGGACCCTAACATCGCTCAAGACTTCTTGATCTTCTACTGGTGGCCTGACGTAGTGTCACCATTTACATTCCTGTATAACATGTTCCATAACGCGAGCAAGGCATTCAACCTATGTTACTATGAGAACGCCGAGTTCAACGCCTTGATTGAGGAGGCTGTAGTCCTTGAAGGAGTTGATGAGGCTAAAGCGTTGGAGCTGTATTACAGGGCGCAGAAGATACTGCACGATGATGTACCTGGAGTTCCTCTATGGGACATGATAGATTTAAGAGTGGCTAAGGCAAGCATAGGGAATTTAGATAAAGCTGTCAACCCCGCATACCCTACTGTAGTGTTCGCTCAAGTTCTCAGCGTAGGTGGTTAATAATCTAAACGTTTTTTAAACCGAAACCCTAGGTGTTGGAGGGCGTCACATTTGCCTATATCCAGGGAATACGTGGCTAAGAGATTCCTGTTGTTAATATTCGTGATCTTAGGCGTCTTAGTGATCACATTCGTTATAACGAGGATAATCCCTGCGAGACCTGAGCTCCTGTGGGCAGGTCCTCACGCAACTGAAGAGCAGCTTAAAAGAGCTAGAGAGGAACTACGTTTAAACGAACCCATCTACGCTCAACTGTATTACTACTTAAGCGACTTCTTCAGAGGTAATTGGGGTGTCTCATGGAGAACTAGGTCACCAGTGCTTAATGACCTGCTTACAGCCCTACCTGCAACGCTGGAGTTAGTTATCACGGCCTTCCTACTGGCTTCCATAGTAGGGATCCCTCTAGGCATATATTCAGCTCTCAAGTACGGCAGGTTCCGCGATCAAACCGTTAGATTCGTAACAATATTGGGTGCGTCGACACCGGTCTTCTGGATAGCGTTAATACTTCAAACAGCGTTGGGTGTATGGACAGGTCTATTACCTGCAGGGAAAAGAATTGATGATTATCTAGCCTACGTAACAGGGTTTAAACCCGTGACCGGCTTTTACATTGTTGACTCCCTAACTCAGGGGAACCTACCTGTATTCCTAGACGCCTTAAAACACTTACTGTTACCTGCGTTCGTTCTCTCTATATATCCGCTGAGCCTTAGCTCTAGAATGAGCAGGTCGTTAATGATTGAGGTACTTAATGAGAACCACATACGAAGCCTAGAGGTATGGGGCATACCGCAGAGAAAGATAGTGTTCAAGTATGCCTTAAGGAACGTCATAGTCCCAGTTATCGCCTCACTAGGTCTTTCCCTAGGCTACACGTTAGTTGGAGCATTCATGGTTGAGTTAGTCTTCGTGTGGCCAGGTCTTGGGTACTACGCAGGGATGGCACTCCTCAGCTATGACTACCCGGCGATAATCGGAGTGGTTATATTGGTTGCCCTATTCTATTCAGTAATTAACTTAGTTGTAGATCTCGTGCATGCATGGCTTGACCCTAGGGTGAGGCTTTGATGTCTGAGTTCAGGCTATATTTGAATTTAATACGAAGGAGCCCGATCTACTTAATCGGGCTAATACTTGTTTCTTCCTTTGTGGTGATAGGGTTACTAGCTCCTTACATATTAACTAAGCCAGCGGATGCGTGGGGGCTCACGTACAATATCAGTAGGAGGTTTCAACCACCCTCGCCTGAATACTTGTTTGGCACCGATGAGTACGGCAGGGACGTATTCAATCGCGTGTTGCTTGGAACGAGGTTCTCCTTAATGATAGGCGTCGGCGTCGTTGCCCTCTCACTAGCTATAGGTATTCCCGTAGGACTCGTAGCTGGTTACTTAGGAGGTAAAGCAGGAACGGCTTTAATGCGCATCACCGATATGTTCCTAGCGTTCCCGCCTCTACTATTAGCTATAGCTCTGGCCGCCACCTTTGGCAGAGGGCTCCTCAACACCGTGCTGGCTCTCTCATTGTCTTGGTGGCCTTGGTACTCGAGGCTGGCCTACATTCAGGTTAACAGTGTTAAGAGTCTACCTTACGTTGATGCCGCCAAGGTAGTTGGAGTCGGTGAGTTAAGGATTATGTTCAGGCACGTACTGCCTAATTCACTTACACCCATCATAACACAGGCAACACTGGACATAGGTTCAGCGATTTTAGAGGCATCTGCGCTGAGTTTCCTGGGTGTCGGTGTCCCTCCACCGACTCCTGAGTGGGGGTTGCTCGTGAGTAGTGGTTGGCGGACAATAAGTAGGGCGTGGTGGATATCCCTCTTCCCCGGTCTATCCATAGTCATAACGGTGTTAGGGTTTAACTTGCTGGGAGACGCTATTAAGGAATTAATGGATCCCAGGTTAAGAAACCTTCTGAGTATGAGGAGGGTGTAAGGCTGTGAGTAGGGAAAGCCTGCTTAACATAAGTAACTTAACGATTCACTATCACACCGTTGAAGGCGTGGTTAAGGCGGTAAGGAACGTAAGCCTCAACGTGAGCAGGGGTGAGTCGCTCTGTATTGTTGGTGAATCAGGCTCTGGAAAATCGACGTTAGGTCTGGCTATATCCTTATCGCTACCGAGGAATGCCGTCATTGTCGAGGGTTCCATGGCTTACGAGGGTGTTGATCTATTTA
>JAWBLQ010000090.1:0-5445 GCA_038830105.1 Zestosphaera sp.
GTAACTGAGGTCGGTGAGGCTAGTAAGGTTCTCTCGGAGGCAGAGATCATAGCTAAGGAACGCTTGAGGGAGTTAACCTCTTAAAAACCTTGAAGCACGTAGGAAGCCCCCTCGGCCTTAAGCACCCCTCTCCTAACGAGCCACTCAACAGCGTCTCTGTAATAATCCTCGCCGACGTCTATCTCATACCACTCTCTGAACTTCTCTATTAATTCTTGGAGAGTCCAGGACCTCCTGTACTTACCTTCCTCACCGAGGACCCTCTTAATGAACTGGAACGTGTCCTCCAGCCTGGTCCAGGGGTATTGGAACCAGATCCACTCACGGACCTCAACACTGTAGTAGTCCGGCTTGAACTTAGCTACAGGCGATATCCACTGAAGCACTGCCACCCTAACATCACTGACATTCCAGTTCTTACGTATATAATCCTTAGCAAGGAGGACGGAGTCCCCAGTATCCACTATATCATCGACTATAAGCACTTTGCCACCGTTTAAATCCAGCTTGTATGGGTACTTAATCACGGCCCTCTCTTCCGCCTTAGCTGCTTCAGTCCAGTGCTGTGATTGAAGGGATATCAAGTTCTCTATCATCAAGAAGTCGCACACAAGCCTCGCCGGCACGAACCCTCCCCTAGCGATCGCGACAACTACGTCAGGTCTATAACCTGACTCATCAACCCTCCTGGAGAGGTCTCTAGCCCAATGAACTATCTCACTCCATGAGACTAGCTTAGTCATTACTTTAGGCATTAGCGTAACCCCGAGACTATATTTTATAGTAAGCGAGAATAAAAACTTATACCTCGGTATAGCATGTATAAATCAATATAACTGAGCTAAACAATTCGAAAGCAACCTCTAGATTACTTCATCCGTCGTCAATGTTGCGCTAGCTAAGCGCTTAAAACAGTAAAGTTTATAAATTTACGAGCGTAGGTGATGTTGGTGTCTAGTATTGATTTGGGACGCCTGAAGTTGAGCGAGATTGAGAAGGAGGTTAAGAAGTTCTGGGAAGTCAGCAAGGTGCCTGAGAAGTGGAGGGCCTGGAGAGGCGGAAGACCTGTCTTCTCGTTTCTGGAGGGACCCCCTACAGCAAACGGTGTACCGCATATAGGGCATCTTAGAGGTAGGATCTACAAGGACTTCGTCCTCAAATTCATGAGGCTTAAGGGGTGTGATGTATGGGCTCAAGGAGGTTGGGATGAGCAGGGCCTACCCGTAGAAGTCGAGACAGAGAAGAAACTTGGCATAAAACATAAGAAAGAGATAGGCGAGAGGATCTCTGCTGAGGACTTCATACGGAAGTGCAATGAGTTAGTCAACTATTACCTTAAATTCTGGGAGACTCACGCCACACGAGATATAACATTATGGCTTGACCTCGAGAACGCGTATGAGACTAGGGAACCCAACTACATAGAGCACGTGTGGCACTTGGTCAAGAAAGCTTATGACGAAGGGTTGCTTTACGAAGGCTTCAGAGTGTTGCCCTTCTGCCCCAGATGCGAGACCGTGCTCAGTGACGCTGAGGTGGATCTGGGTTACGAGGAGAAGGAATCACCTTCGATAATAGTTAAGTTCAGGGTTAAGGACGCTGATAATACGTATCTACTTATATGGACTACCACGCCGTGGACGTTGATAGATAACGAAGCTGTCGCAGTGAATCCTGAGGGGGTCTACTGCAAGCTAGGGGTAGGGGGTGAGTTCTGGTGGGTGGCGGAGTCCAGGGTGGAGGAAGTCGCTACGTTGACCGGGGTGAAGGCCGAATGTGTTGAGAGGGTCAGGGGCTACGGGCTTGCGGGGCTGGAGTACGAGCACCCGTTAATTAATGAAGTGCCCATACATAAGACGCACAGCAACGCTCATAGGGTGTTTACAGGGGAGTTCGTCTCACTTAACGAGGGCACAGGGCTTGTTCACATAGCGCCGGGGCACGGACCTGAAGACTTCGAGTTAGGTTTAAAGAACGGACTCCCGATAACGAGCAACGTAGAGATCAACGGAGTCTTCAACGTCGAGGGAGGGGTCTTCAACGGGCTCAACGTGGATGAAGCCTCAAGGAACGTCATTGACCTGTTGAAGTCTAGGGGGTTACTACTCCACTCAGGGTCTATAACACATACATATCCTCATTGCTGGAGATGTCACACCCCCTTAATCTATAGGGCTGATAGGCAATGGTTCATTAAGATAACCGACATGAAAGACAAGCTAATTGAAGAACTGAATAAAGTGAGTATATACCCGCCTAAGTTAAAAGATCGCTTCACTAACTGGGTTGCTAACGCTAGAGACTGGACGCTGTCGAGATCACGTATCTGGGGAACCCCACTCCCTATATGGAGGTGTAGAGATGATCAGAATAAACTGCTCATCGTAAGTAGCTTGACGGAGTTAAGAAACCTAGCCGTCGACGCGGGTGAGTTCAACGACTTCGAGCTAACGCACAGGCCCTGGATAGACAGGGTTCACGTAAGAACTGATGACTGTAGCGAGTGGGTCAGGGAGCCGTTCGTTGTAGATGTGTGGATTGACAGCGGTATTGCATGGCTCGCTGGTGTTGACGGGCTCAGGAACGCTGAATTCCTGAGTAAGTTATTCCCGTACGATTTCGTGACTGAGGGTGTTGATCAGACGAGGGGCTGGTTCTACTCGTTACTCACTACCTCAGTGATACTTACTGGCAGAGCTCCCTATAAGAACATATTAATTCAAGGTCTAATACTCGATAAGTACGGGCGTAAGATGTCTAAACATCTAGGCAACGTAGTCTACGCTGAGGAGGCGCTTAAGAGGCACGGTGTGGACGTCCTGAGGCTGTATATCCTAAGCACGTATCCCCCCGGCGATCCGTTCATATATAACGAGGATGAGATAAAGAACGTGCTCACGTCTGTAAACATCGTGTGGAATGTATTCAGGTTCGCCCACACGTACATGGTGTTAGATAAATTTAATCCGAGGACTCATGAACTAGAGAGGTTGTTGCCGAGCGCTAGGGCGGAGGATCTATGGATTCTCTCCCGGGTTAATACCGTGGCTAAACGGTACTTAAGTGAGCTAGATGATTATAACGTACACTTGGCCGTAAGGGAGGTCATCTCTTTCTTCGTCGAGGACCTAAGCCACAGGTATCTAAGGCTCATAAGGAGAAGGGTGTGGGAGGAGGAGAGTAGCGATAGGTTCCTGGTTTACGCCGTCCTCTACTACGTGCTTAGGAGAGCGTTGAAGATGCTGGCTCCTATAATGCCTTGTTTGTCGGAGGCGCTTTGGCAGAAGTTCTTCAGGCAATATGACGGTTCTCTTGAGGAGAGCATACATTTGAGCACTCTCGAGGGCGTTGAAGAGAAGTATGTAAGGCTAGATCTGGAGAGGGCTTTTGACGAGGTTTTCACGGTGTTCAGAACTATCGCCGCGCTGAGGAATAGTCTGGGGCTTAAGTTAAGGTGGCCCGTGAGAAGGGTGTACGTTTCTGCAGATCCTTTAACGCTTGAGAGACTAGCTAAGCTAGAGGGCGTTGTAAGGTTTCTCAGTAACGCTAAGGAGGTCGTTCTCGTTGAGAAACTGCCGCCGGAATGCAGTGAGGTGGAGGGGGGGTATGCCACGTTATCATCTGATTCCCTCCAGGTATGCATGCCTAAGAATCTCGATAAAGAGTTGCTTAATGAAGCCCTCGCCAGGGAGGTTATCAGGAGGATTCAAGTAATGCGTAATAAGGCAAACTTAGTTGTGGATGAGTTCATTGACGTAGGTATCGAGACTGAAGAGCCGGAGCTTAAGGAAGCCATAGACTCGTTAAGGTATTATATAGCGAGGGAGGTGAGGGCTAGGAACATCTCTGAGAGGACGAGCGACGGTATGATGATCGATGAATGGGATATTGAGGGGATGAAAATAAAGATCGGGTTAAGAAGATGTGAGTTATGAAGCTCTTCGTAGCAGGTTCACTGAATTACGATGTGATGTTCTTCGTCGAGAGATTCGCGCCTCCTAAGACCTACATCAGGGAGCTGAAGACGTTCTTAGGGGGGTCTGGAGGTAACGCTGCTGTCAGTGCGGCTAAGATACTGGGTTTCGGGGAGGTTGGTTTTTTAGGGGCTGTCGGCGACGATCAGATAGGTCGCCTGCAGGTCGAAGGGCTAAGGAGCCACGGAGTTATAGTCGATCATGTAGTTAAGATCTCAAACACTCCATCAGGTCAATCATTCATAGCGGTTAAGCCGGATGGCAGTACAGCCGTCTATAGTTACTACGGTGCCAATGAGTTACTGCGTGTTGAGCACGTGAGTAACGCACTAGTTAGTGTTGGTGATAGGTTTGAGGGTTTATTGATCATGAACCCGCCGCTTGACGTTGCTGAGTTCCTGGTTAGGAAGGCCTCGCAACTATTGAAAAAGATCTTCTGGGATCCCGGTATATTAGCTACTAAGGGGTTACGTGAGTTAAGCCCTGTGCTAGCAGGGATTGACTACTTCATGCCTAATGAGTCAGAGCTCCTAATGATGACTGGAGCTGATGACTTTCTGAAGGCGCTAAATAAGCTTAGGGAAGTTGGGTATAGGTCTAAGCTTGTTGTGAAATCCGGGGGTGAGGGTTCCTACTTAATAGACTTAGGCCTCGGCGTGCTGACTCATGTGAGTTCAGTAGATCCGCGAGTTCTCGGACTTAACTTAGTGTCGACCTCCGGTTGCGGGGATACGTATACAGGGGTCTTCACGGCCTATAAGCTGAGCGGTTTCGACGACCTTACGTCCATGATCTACGCTTCATGTGCTTCCAGTATAAAGGCCTCTAGGGAAGACCCGCGTGGATCACCGTCGAGGAGGGAGTTAGAGAGTCTGTATAGGGAGTGCGTTAAGGAAACCTACGTTGAGGAAAGACATATTAGCTCTTAAGGCACACATACAAAAGAGTTGAGGTGTTTACTGTGGGTGACGCTATCTGCGGTAGAGTCGGTCATAGACTTAGCGAGTTCCTGAGTAATTTAGAAGGTGGTGTGATCTTAGGCTCTACAGAAGCTGCAGTGAGCACGTTAGAGATCATAAAGGCTGCTTCGTATGAATGCGGCTCTGAGTTCAAGGACTTCCTCTTAAGGGGCATCCCCTCAGTAGTCGCCTCTAGACCCTCCTCACAAGTTCTCGAGAACGTCCTCCGCATGTATGTTGAGCGATTCCTCACGATAGCCAGTAAGAACGGGTTGAGAAGCGCTGTAGAGGAAACGCCGGTGATTATAGACTCGCTCATTAGGGATTTAGAAGACGTGAGGGAGGCGGTTGCTGAAGTTGGTTCTAGAAGGATTGAGGATGAGGACACTATATTAACGCATTCTTATAGCTCAACAGTAATAAAGACGTTTGAGAAGGCTGTCGCAAGGGGTGTGAGGTTCAAGGTCTACACTACTGAGTCAAGGCCTACCGGGGAGGGCAGGGTGATGGCT
>JAWBLQ010000091.1:0-5426 GCA_038830105.1 Zestosphaera sp.
CTCGAGAACCTCCTTAAGCTGACTACCCGCCATGGCTTATAGGCACCAGCGAGATCTCGTCTTTATCTCTGAGCCTATACTCAAGCCCTCCAAGGAGTCTGTAGTCAACTCCGTTGATGAAGATGAGATACGACGTGGTCGGGGTTCCATCCTCCTCGACAGCCTCCCTGAGGTCCGGTAATTCGCTACGTAGTTGCTTCAGGAAGTCCTTAAGCCTGACCGGTCTTCCGGCCATGCTCACACATACCTTCCCGCCTAGTCTGCCTTTCAGAACCCCCAGCGCTTCTACCTCGACGCTCATCCCTCGCCTAACGCCTCACTCTCCTGAGCTTCAGCCGGGGGTGATTTAAGCATTCTCTCCCTAACCCTGACTAGACGAGTTAGGTAGCCGGCTATCTGGTTCCTTAATCTTCTAGACCTTAGGTAGACATACTTACTGACGAGCTTCTTATTCTCTTCGAAGCTAGTTGTCACCTCACCTGGGAATAACTCCATGAGCCTCTTAGCAGTCCTTTTAACTAGTGAGGTCCTCACCCTACCCATCACTCTACCCCTACATATTAGGGGATCGCCGCCATTTAAAAGCGCCTCCAGACGCTTTTGATTTCCTGACCGAAAAGCTTAAATAGAAGTGTCTAATAATGAGTTATCGGTGAGTCAGTATGGCTCAGAAGGGTGTAGCCCCAACCACAGGCATACCTGTCTTGATCTTGAAGGAGGGCAGTCAGAGGACCACAGGTGCTGAGGCCCTGAGATCTAACATGGTCGCTGCCGCGACTATATCCGAGATCTTGAGAACTACGTACGGTCCTAGAGGCATGGATAAGATGCTCGTCGACACTTTGGGTGATGTAACAATAACTAACGACGGCGCCACGATACTTGATAAGATGGACGTACAGCACCCGGCGGCTAAGATGCTTGTCCAGATAGCCAAGGGTCAGGACGATGAGGTAGGTGACGGTACTAAGACCGCAGTCATATTCGCGGGCGAACTGCTTAAGGCTGCTGAGGACCTCATTAACAAGGAAGTTCACTCAACCATAATAATTAACGGTTATAAGAAAGCGCTGGAGGAGGCGCTTAAGCAGGCTGAGGGGATGGCGAGGGAGGTAAGCGTTGAGGATCTCGAGACTTTAAGGAAGATAGCCACAACAGCGCTAACAAGCAAGGCCGTGCACGGTGTTAAGGATCTCTTCGCAGACATAGCTGTGAAGGCAGTGAAGCAAGTCGCTGAAGAGAGGGACGGGAGGGTCTACGTAGACATAGATAACATACAGATAATAAAGAAGCATGGAGGATCTCTGGCCGACACCAAGCTGGTGTACGGCATCATACTTGATAAGGAGGTAGTGCATCCGGGGATGCCTAAGAGAGTTGAGAAAGCTAAGATAGCCTTGATAGACGCGCCGCTAGAGATAGAGAAGACGGAGATAGACGCTGAGATAAGGATAAGTGATCCAGAGATGATGAGGAAGTTCATAGAGCAGAAGGAGAACATACTTAAGGATATGGTTGAGAGGATTGCTTCTTCTGGTGCTGCTGTTGTTGTTTGTCAGAAGGGGATTGACGACGTAGCCCAGCACTTCCTAGCAAAGAAAGGAATACTAGCAGTAAGAAGAGTAAAGAGATCAGACATGGAAAAACTAGAAAGAGCAACAGGAGGAAGGATAATCAGTAACGTGGAGGACATGTCCCCCAACGACCTAGGGTACGCGGAGCTTGTTGAAGAGAGGAAGATAGGAGATGATAAGATGGTGTTCATCGAGGGCACTAAGGACCCGAAGGCTGTAAGCATAATCATTAGAGGCGGTTTAGAGAGGGTTGTCGACGAGGCTGAGAGGTCGTTTAGAGACGCTCTAAGCGTGGTGGCCGATGTCCTGAGGTTGCCTAAGATCGTGTACGGTGGAGGTAGCTTCGAAGTGGAGGTGGCTAAGCAGCTGAGGGAGTACGCGACCAAGGTTGGGGGTAAGGAGCAACTAGCCGTGCTTGCTTTCGCAAAAGCCCTTGAAGGCATAGTATCGGCATTAGTGGAGAACGCCGGGCTTGATCCGATAGACATGCTGTCAGAACTCAGAAGCGCTCATAACAAGCCAGATGGAGTGATGTACGGAGTTAACGTCTTCAAAGGTAAGGTAGATAGTATGGAGGAGATGGGCGTCATAGAGCCGCTGGCCGTCAAGGCCAACGCCCTCAAAGCAGGGACTGAGGCGGCAACACTCATACTGAGGATAGACGACGTCGTGGCCGCCAGCAAGGTCAAGGAAGAGAAGAAAGAGGAGAAGAAGAAGGAAAAGGAAGAGGAAGAGAAGTAACGCTAGAAGTGAGTCTAGACCCTAGCCTTGAAGGGAGGAACAACTAAACTTTTTCCATTACATATAACTTACGTGGGCTATAGTTTCCGTTTCCCATCCTAGGTTTCCGTAGGTTTTTCTAGGACAGGTTGCGTCTCTGTCTTGTGTTTCGACGTGGCTACTAGCCACTCCACGCGGGGGTCATGGGCAGCCTTCGAGTCCAACGACACGGGGCTCACATCTAGCTTGAGCGCAATGTTCCACGCACCGCATTTCATAATCCTGGGTCTCCACCGCTCCTCTAGACATTGCCCGTCACGGGAGCGAGCTTAGAGTGACAAACGGGACATATGCTAGAGGGGTTCTTCGGGTTCACTAACTCTACTTCACTCTATTCACAGCCGCTTCTTCACTATCTGCCTATGTATCCCCCTGATAGCTGACTGCTTGGTTCTGTGAGCATCAAGGGACTTCAACCAGTTTCTCTCGAGAACCCTGTCCTGGAATCTCTTCGGGAGCTGCTTCTCCAACACGACCACTGCGTTCCCCTCTACCGCTATCCTCGACATGATGGAAGCAACCTTGTTTCTCAAATCCTTCTTGACATCTCTCTCATGTAGCTTTCTCAATGTCCTATTGAGAGACCTTTACCCTCTTTCAATTACTACACGTGATCACAACTTCCAAGATTTGTAGAGCCCCACCTTAGTGCAGATTACTGCAGAGCAATTCACGGGAGAAAATCCAAATCCTGAAACAGCTGCCGACACTCAACCCTTTAAGGTTCGTAAATTAATTGAACAAATACCTTTTTAGGTTTTTAAGTGTTTAGTTAGTTAGTGGTGAGACGTTTATTGTCAGGCGTTGAGTTCAGCTCGCGGAAGAGGGGTTCGATGGATGATTACGCTAGGTATCTAGAGATGAGGATTCAGGAACTGGAGACTGAGGTAGAGTTCCTGAGGAACGAGGTTAACTACTATAAGAAGGAGATCGAGAAGCTACTCTCCACACCCCTGATTGAGGGTGCGTTGCTCGAGATTCTGCCTGACGGGAGGGCTGTGGTTAAGAGCTCCACCGGGCCCAACCTCGTTGTTGAGGTCATGGGTAGCGTTGATTTGAGGAACGCTCGCCCTGGCTCCAGAGTCGTGCTTAATCAGAAGGGTTCTGCGGTTATCGGCCTGCTCCCTTCACTCGAGGACCCCTACGTGAGGGCTATGGAGGTTATTGAAAGACCTAACGTGAGGTATAGTGATGTCGGCGGGCTTAAAGAGCAGATAAGAGAATTAAGTGAGGTTGTTGAACTACCGTTGAAGAACCCAGGTCTCTTCAGGGAGATAGGGATAGAGCCTCCTAAAGGTATACTTCTTTACGGACCTCCTGGGTGCGGTAAGACCCTCCTAGCTAAGGCCGTTGCAGGAGAGTCTAACGCGACCTTCGTAAGCTTGGTCTCATCTGAGTTGGCTCAGAAGTTCGTGGGTGAGGGGGCCAGGATGGTGAGGGAGATCTTCAGCTTTGCCAGGAAGAAGGCTCCGTCCATAATCCTCATTGACGAGCTTGATGCTATAGGAGCTAAGAGACTCGACGTCGGGACCAGCGGTGAGAGGGAAATCCATAGGACGTTAACGCAATTACTAGCCGAGCTAGACGGGTTCGACCCTCTCGGGGACGTGAAGGTTCTAGCCACGACAAATAGAATAGACATTCTGGATCCAGCACTGCTGAGGCCGGGGAGGTTTGACCGATTGATTGAAGTGCCTCTACCTGACGTTAAGGGACGCATCGAAATATTCAGGATTCATGCCGGCAGGATGAAAGTCAAGGACGTTGATCTAGAGGAGCTAGCTAAGTTGACTGAGGGGGCTTCAGGAGCTGACATTAAGGCTATATGCACTGAGGCAGGGTTCATCGCGTTGAGGAATAGCAGGAACTATATAATCATGCAGGACTTCATAGAGGCTATAAGAAAGACCCTCAAGGATCGTTTCAGACCGTACGCCGAGGAGGTCGGCAGGACGCAGGACCGCAGGATACCTCCGGTGGTATGAGGTTGGGTTTTATTGTTAGGGAGATGACTTCAGAGGAGTTAAGGACGTTCAGAGCTATTCTCAATTACCAGTTAAGAGTTGATATTGCAGATAGAGTGCTCCCGCAGGGGCTCTTAGTAGGTGTCTCCCGGAACACTGGAAGGGTCAGGGCCTTAATCAACCCGATCACTCGAGAGATCCTGGCCACGGTCGTCGCTCAGACCAACACCCTGAACATCCATTTAAGTCTCGCTAGGACGCTACACTCACTTACGTCGCCGCCCAAACTACGGGTAGTTGTAGTCGATGAGATGGTAACTGACCTGCTGGAGGCCGGGTCATCGGTCTTTGCAAGGCATATCATAGCTGTTGACGAGTCTCTGCGAGCAGGTGATGAGGGGTTGGTAGTCAGTGAGAGTGACGAGCTCTTATGCGTCGGCAAGCTAATGCTGTCCCCTGATGAGATGCTTCAGTTATTAACCGGTCCGGCGGTGAGGATTAGGAGGTGTGTTAGTAAGTGAAGCCTGTTGAGGTAATCATTTACAGAGAGTATGAGCAACTACTTAAGGAGCCCGGGAGGAGGTGGGTGCTCGTCACAGGGTTCCCTGGATTCGGTTACGTGGGGACTATAGCAACCAGGTATCTAGCCAGCAAGACCGGGTCTGTTAAGATAGGTGATATAATAACTAAGTACATGCCTGATTTCGTCGCTGTGGAGGACTACGGGGTTATGACGCCTTACGAGGTATTCCTGGCTGAGGAGAATGGCCTCTTGACGGTGGTCAACAATGCACTTCCGTCAACGCCTGAGAGAGTCCCTTACGCACTAGCCCTAGCTGAGTGGTTTAAAAGCGTGAACGGTAGTAAGGCAATATTCGCAGGCGGGCTTAACGTGAAGCTCAGAGAAGGTGAGGAAGACTTCAGGTGGATCTGTAACGTGGGGTGTGAGTGGAGTTTCAAGGAGCCGGTGTTGAGTAAGGGCAACTACATAGTCGGGCCTCTGGCCACTCTATACGCTATCTTCACGTTAAAGAAGATCCCTACGTTATTAATACTGCCTTACACAGAGCCAGGTAAGTACGACCCCTCAGCCGCCGCCGTGTTCATA
>JAWBLQ010000092.1:0-5119 GCA_038830105.1 Zestosphaera sp.
TAAGTAGATAATATTACCGCGATTAAATACAGGTAAGTATTACTTCGTTAAAGTGCGGGTGAGTATAATACATGTGTGTTTAGGTAGACGAGATACCTTAAGGTATTACAAGGAAACATCGCGATCTATGCGTGAGGCTAATCTATCGATCCTGAAGGAGGACTTAAAACCTACGTCAAGCTTCGCTTCTTAGGCGTGGAGCTTTACCATATTTAATCACTGGACGGATATATACCCGGTGTTAATGCTTGGCCTCATACCCCGCTTACTTAAGCAGAATATCCGTGCTTCAGGAGAGGATTAAGAGATTAGACCTGGAATGTGCTGTGATTAGAACCCTATCGGACTTCAAGTACTTAATGGGGTTTAAGTGGCTTAGACCAATGTTGCTCATCCCAGCTGATGGGCCCTTGACAGCCTTCGTCGCTCGCGGTGAGGAGGACGGTTTCCTTGAGAGGTCTAAGATCAGGGACCTGGCTTTGATCCCGTATACCGACGGGAGTGACTTAATGGGTAAGGTCTCATCAGCTATTAGAACGTTGAGGGCACGCAAGGTTGGCATGGCTTTCCGTGCTGAGAGGGATTCGTATGTGTCCTACCACGAGATGTTCAAGAGCGTTGAAAAGAGTGTTGAGGTGGTCGACATAAGTCCTGTGCTCTCGGAACTCAGGGCTCTGAAAGACGATTATGAAATCGAGTTGATTAGAAAGGCCGGCGAGGTTTCAAGTAGGGTTCTTGAGGAGGCTCTCTCAGTAGCTACGGAGGGCTCGTCCGAGACCGACATAGCCGCTGAGGCCTACCGTAAGGCGTTCAAGCTCGGCTCCGAGGAGCCGCTCATCTACGTTAACGTGGGGCCTCACCCAAGGGCTCATGCCGAGCCTATGAATGATGTCGTGGTTAAGAGAGGAGTCTTAGTTACGGTTGTCGTGGCCTCTGATCACGAGGGTTACTACGCGAACACGTCAGCGTCGATGTTTGTAGGGAGCTCACCCTCGGAGGATGTGAAGAGGGGGTTTGAATGCGTGAAGGAGGCCTACGTTAAAGCCCGCGAGTCAATGAGGGCCGGGAGAGGGTTCCATGAATTGATCAAGGGCGTGGACGAGGTTTATATGAGGTACGGCCTCCTCTCTAGGAGGCTCACTGAATACGTCCACGGCGTGGGCTTACGGCCTGAGGAGTATCCTGTGATCACTACCACCTCAGCACCTCAAGTGGGCAGGGTTAAGGAAGGGATGGTCCTAGCCTCCGTCCACACACCGTTGATGCTAAAGGGTTGCGGGAGTCTCAAGCTTGAGGATACCTTCATAGTCACGAAGGAAGGACTTGAAGAGGTGACTAAAGCCCGTAAACTGATTGAATGATTCTCTTAGAGGAATGTTACGTCTCTCCGATAATTTAAGCTTAAGCAACAATACTATACGGTGATGTAAGGTGAACGTACTTGAGTTACCTACACCAAGTATATTAGTTGACCTCGATGTTTTGAGAGCTAATATCCGAGGAATGGCTGATCTCTGCAAGGCGAATAACAAGGAGCTATGGCCCATGGTTAAAACGCATAAAAGCTCTGTCATTGCTAGGATGCAGTATGAAGCCGGTGCTGAGGGCTTTCTAGTCGGCACTATAGAGGAGGCCGAGGTGTTAGCGTCCAAGGGATTTACTAACATTATGATGGCCTACCCAGTAGTAAGCCCGGAGAACTTGAAGCGTGTTATAGACTTGACGAGAGAGGCACGCGTGGTACTAACGCTGGACAGTGTGGAGACAGCGTCACTGGTTAACAAGATCCTGAATAAGCATGGCGTGAGCATGGAGTATTTGATTAAAGTGGATTGTGGGGGGCGCCGTCTCGGCGTGGAACCTGAGAAGGTCACGAGGTTAGCTGAGAAGTTACGGGAGTTCACATACCTCAAGCTGAGGGGGGTTTGCACTCACTCAGGACACGCTTACAACGTTAGGAGTGCTGAGGAAGTACGTCAGACCGCAGAGGATGAGGTAAGAGCGTTAAGAACTGCTGTGGACCTCCTGAAGGATGAGGGATATGAAGCAAGCGTAGTCGCTACAGGATGTACGCCCACGGCAAGGTATGTCGTTAGATCCGAGGTCGTGAACGTTATGAGGCCAGGTAGCTACGTCTTCTACGACGCAATGCAGGTGGCGCTGGGAACAACCACTATAGAGAATTGCGCACTTACAGTTCTGGCCACTGTGATCTCACGCCCTGCGCCGAACAGACTCATCATAGATGCAGGAAGCAAAACCCTTAGTGCCGACAGAAGTTCCCGCAACATACCCATCTTAAGGGGTTACGGCATTGTAAAAGAACACCCAGAACTCACTGTAACAAGTCTGTCGGAGGAGGTGGGAAAGATTGAGGTTGAGGGCCGGACTGATGTTGGTGTGGGGGATAAAATAGAAATCATACCCAGCCATGCATGCGTGGTCGCTAACAACACTAGCTACCTAGTAGGTCATAGAGGAGGCGAGGTTGAAGCTATAATCCCCGTTGACGCCAGGGAGAGGATCAAGCCCCCGATCTCAATTAAGCCTACATCCTACTCTCCTGAAGAATGAGATCCAAGGGTAAGTGCTATGAAGACTGGCTGATATTCCCACTTCAACGTGCTCAACTCAGCAAGACCTCTAGGCAGAGCTAGAATAAACCAACCATTCATCTACTAACTGACTGGTTACAACCGAGAGCCTCGTTCTTTAGGGTAGGGGGTCAGGAGGAAACCTCTCTTAATACATGCGTCATAACGCTAGTTACCTGGAAGGCTAGATCAGGTCTCTCAGACCTAGTCTATCTATCAGAATCATCCCTTTTTCCAGTGCCTCAATTACTAGCGGGTTCTTCTTGGCGAGGAGTTTGCGGAGTTCATCAAGCGTTATGATTACTGGCTCTACTAATGGGTTTTCTTTCATACAGTCGTGTATCACGTCAAGTCTCTCGGTTGGTTTTTGAGGGATTCCCTCTTGCGTTATTATGAGAACGTCTATATCGCTCCATTCATTGAAGTCCCCTCTTGATACACTGCCGTAGATTAGTATTGCTGAGTTGCTTAGCCTGTGTATCGCACACTCGGCGAATGCTTGAGCCTTCTTAACGTATAAGTCACGTTTCCTCATTCTTTCCTTAATAACTTCCAAACGCCTTCCACCCACTTCACTACCTCTTCAGCCATAGCTATGGCTTCTAAAGACTCTTTCTCTGAGTACTGCTCCTCAGGTATACCTTCACTCCAGACGTCCGGGTACCTGGTTGGTATGTAGTACTTATTCAGCCTTACGCAGGACTCTCTAACGCCCTCAGGTATCTCGCCTAACACGCCGCCTAACTCTGAAAGGAGAGTTAGTAGTGAATGACCTACGCGCGGGCTTCCCAACCCCCATAATAGTGCTTTAAGCGCCTTCTCTGCTACTTGATGTGCCTTGAAACACGCCCAGCTGTAAAACCCGTGGGCGTGATCCACTCTAGCGGACTCAAGAGTTCTTAACGCACTTTTAACCCATCTCATGAACTCGCTCTCGTCAAGCAATAATTACTGCCCAAGTAAGAATACGATGCAGGTCTTTAAAACTAAGCTACATACTGAATACCAACAGCTTGAAAACATCGACGTAGTAAGAACACCCAAACATAAAGCAAAGAAAGCCCTATACAATATGAAAATAAACACGATCCTAAATGAAGTCCTAGCCTGAGAGCTCCTCAAACAGGGGTGATGAAAGTGAAGGACTTGAGGTTAGGCACCGGCGATGAAGTTACGAGGGTGAAGGCAGTAAAACATGAGTCAGTGAATCCCTCTTAAAGGGACTCAGGTCATGAAGGACATGGGAGTGGTTATGTTCTACGGGGATGGGTTCCAGCTATTACATCACTGAATAGTTTGCTTCTACAGTCTGGACACAGTTGTAATCTCTTCTTGAACGCTGGTATGATCTCTGAGACTACTTCTACGGCGTTCTCAGTTCCTATGGGTTTACCGCAGTTAGAGCATGTCGCTGTTTTAAGGCTGATTCTAGGCTTGAGGACATCGATATCGTCCGACGCGAGTTCGAACTTCCTCGTTATAATTACTGCATCTCGAGGACATACATCAGCGCATCTACCACAGAATATACACCTGCCGACGAAGTACTCAACAGACAGAGTCTTACCAACTGAGTCTATGGTTAAGGCATTAGGTGGGCAAGCAAGGACACACGCGCCACAACCCCAACATCTAACCGGGTCTATCTCTATAGCGCCTCGGAAGTCCTCGGTCACGAGCGATTCTTCCTTTGGATACTTGCGGGTTACCCTGCCGGTCCTCAGAGCTATCTCTAATAACTTGAAGTAACTCATGTTAACTCGCCTTAAACTCACTTAACCTTACCACTCTGCAAACGCCCTTCCCCTCATCGTAGTAGAGGATCCTGTCCGTACATGAGAAGCAAGGGTCTATACTCGCTATCGTCAGTGGTGCGTCAGCTAATGGCGCTCCCCTCAACATAGTCCTGAGCGCTGGTATGTTCTGATATGTTGGTGCCCTGACTCTCCATCTATAAGGTCTACCGACTCCTGTCATTATGAAGTGTACGTCCTCCCCTCTAGGGGCTTCGACTGAGGAGATAGCCTTCCTTAACGAGGGTATCTCTACTCTCTCAGCCCTTACATTACCTTGAGGCAGTTTATCTACTAACTGCTTTATGATCTCAATACTCTCGAAGATTTCATCAACCCTAACTAAGAGCCTCGCTAGGTTATCTCCTTCCGTGTATAGAGGCACTCTGAATGAGACTTGCTTGTAAGCCAGGTATGGATAGTCCTTTCTAACATCCCTGTAGAGGCCTGAGGCCCTAGCTACAGGGCCCACGACGCTCAGAACTCTTGCCACACCCTTGGGTAGGACTCCAGTGCCGGAGGTCCTTAACTTGATCTGAGGCACTGTGAGAAGCACCTTCACGAACTCAGCAAACATCTCCCTGACCCGCTTAAGGTCTTTAAGCACCTTGTCAAGCTTATCACTGCTTACGTCTTTCCTCACCCCTCCGATCGTGTTGAGTCCGTAGGTCTTCCTAGAACCGGTGAGGTGCTCTGCTAGAATCATCACGGGCTCCCTAACTCTCCACACAT
>JAWBLQ010000093.1:0-5098 GCA_038830105.1 Zestosphaera sp.
CACCCCCCGCCGACCAGCCACCCAGGCACTTTCATTGTTAAAGGCGGGTTCCTAGCACTTATAAGGGTGTATTCATCAATAGACATAATGCCTCTCACACCGCTATCTATAGGCGTCGAGTCCCTGCCCCCTAGGTTCGGGGTCGTGTTGTACGCGATTAACACCTTACTCCCTGCTTTAGTCATACTCGTGACCCTGGCTCCCAGGACCGCCACAACTCTAGCCTGTGGGGGTGTTATGTAGAGAAGCACGGAAGGCGCCACGACCGCGTTGAAGTGCTTCCTCATCTCGACGTCCTCCGGGATCCTGTATGGGTGGATGAAGCCGTGGGTGCTTGCGTTAAACACCGCTAGAACCCCGCCACCCGTGTTTAAAGCGTTACTCCTGTGCGGTGCGTAGACGCTTCGGCCGAAGTCGAGGAGCCTGATGAAGGCAGGCGCCTCCACCTCAGGCTCAACAGGGTTCCCAACCAGGACCCCGCCCCTCATGAAGTGCCAGTACCTTGTGTAAGCGCTCACCGCGTACCCTGAGGTCCTGTTCTCAACGCCATATCTGTCGACCGAGATCCCTGTCCAATCTCTTACATCGTGCCTGACCCACACCCTCCTTACTAGGTCCAGGCATTGGAGACCCTCGACACCTTTAACCCAGTTAGGCTGTACATCAAAGCACGCGTAGTCCAGGAAGAGAGATCCCTTCAACGCGGGCATGTTGCTCAACTGCCTAAGGCTCCTCCCATCCCTGCTCAGCTCATAGACCCCCAGGTTCTCCATCCCGTCAGACCTCCCTAGCAACAGGACGTCATTCACTGGGTCGTATATTATCTGGGAGATCTCACCTGCCCACCTGAACTCGTCGTGTATACAGTCTTTCCACAGTAGTTTAACCCTACCCTCACTTAAATCGTACTCGTGCACGTGACTGTACTTATTTCTGAAGTCTACCTCTCCGACGTAACCCTCCTTACCTTTGAATAGGGCTGGGTTATGGACCCACCCACCGAAGTATATCTTGTCGTCTACAGCGTCAACGGCATTGTAGGTATCCCCGCCTGAGGCGGGTCCTGGACCGAGTTCCTCGAATCTGTAGGTCTTAACCTCATCCCTATGCACGAAGTATGTAACCGCCTCGAACGTAAGGACGTAGTACAGCGTCTCTCTATGGTATTTAAGACCGAAGATCCCGCCACTACCCCACTCAGGTCCTCGCCTGGATGGGTACTCCTGGAACACTATTTCAGGACCGCCCGCCATAGAGCGAGCCCGATTAAATAACCGAGTCACGCTATTTTAACTCAACTCACTGTTATTATTTTGGTGGTTGACGTGGGGATGAGGGTTAGGGAGGTAGGTGCTGACAGCAAGCACGGCATCTACAAGTACCTGCCGGGGAGTGACGAATGGGTTTACCTGGATACTCAGGGTCTTGACCCATTCATCCCTCAAGACAGGTATTCAGTCATTTACTTCGATAACGCTAAGTGCTCCGCCTGCAGGAGGTACGACATCTATTGGTACCCGTTCGTCAGGGGTTTATGTGGCGAGAGCGATGACTTCACATTCTACATAGTTCTCTGCGGCTGGTTCGCTAAGGACTGCACTTCAGTCCCTGCCTCAGTGACTTACATGCACTTCGACGTTCACTCATCCCCTACAACTATATTGACGAGCTGGATGGACGGGAGGCTCCTCTACAAGGAGAAGTATGAGGGGGTTCTAAGCGATCTCGACCTCAAGACCGTTGTTCCTTCATTCCCGGAGAGGGTTGGGAGATTCTTAAGGGGCGAGTCTGTGAAGCCCCCGATAAGCAAGGAGGACACGCTGATAAGCTTATTAAGCAAGTTGCTGAAGAGCGAGGGTGGTAAGGATGTTTGACGTCAGTAAGGTTAGGGAGGATTTCCCGATACTGAAGCGTAAGATCAACGGAAGGCCTCTCATATACTTTGACAACGCCGCTACGACTCAGAAGCCCAGACAGGTCGTCGCGGCGATAGCTAGGTTCTACCTTCACTACAACGCGAACGTTCACAGAGGGTTCCACACATTATCGCAGGAGGCGAGTAAGGTCTATGAGGAGGCTCACGAAGTACTTGCTAAGTTCATTAACGCCTACTCTTGGGAGGAGGTGATTGACGTCGCGAACACTACTGATGGCCTGAACCTAGTGGCGTGGGGGTGGGGTCTGGATAACCTAAGGCCCGGGGACGAGGTGGTGGTGTCAGTCATGGAACACCACAGTAACATGCTCCCGTGGAGGGCTGTCGCAGAGAGGGTGGGGGCTAGAGTCAAGTACGTCAGCGTCACTGAGGAAGGACTCCTGAACTACGAGGAGCTCGAGGGAATCGTCAGCGAAAAGACTAAAGTAGTGGCATTCCCTATGGCGAGCAACGTCGTCGGGACCGTGAACGACTCGAAGAGGATAGCGAGGCTGGCGCACTCTGTGGGAGCTATAGCAGTCGGGGACGGGGCTCAGTACGTGCCTCACATCCCGACAGACGTGAGGGAGCTTGAGCTGGACTTTATCGCGTTCAGCGGTCATAAAATGCTCGGGCCCACGGGAATAGGAGTGTTGTGGGGTAGGAAGGACCTCCTTGAGTCTATGAAGCCTTTCAGGGTGGGTGGAGACACGATAAAGGACGTGACGCTAGACTCAGTGGTGTGGCACGACCTCCCCTGGAGGCACGTTGCCGGAACACCTAACATAGCTGGGATGATAGGGCTGGCCGAGGCGGTAAGGTATCTCATGAGGCTTGGGATGAGGGACGTGAGGGAGCATGATGTAATGCTTGTGAGGGAGACGCTTAAGAGATTCGAGGAGCTGGGTGGTGATATAGTTGTCTTAGGACCTAAGAACCCGCAGGCGAGGACGGGTCTAGTAGCTTTCAACGTGAGAGATCTACATCACCATATTGTGGGGAGGGCGCTAGACCTACTCGGTATAGCTGTTAGAACTGGAGGGCACTGCGCCCACCCGCTACACTACAGATTAGGGTTCAACGGGTCTGTGAGAGCAAGCTACTACGTCTACAACACGCTAGAGGAGGTTGAGTCATTCGTCGAAGCGCTGAAGCTAATCATATCGCTTAGAGAGAGACTGGTTAAGGAGCCTGTAGAGGAGGTATGCACTGGAACCTAACTGAAGATCTTCGCTCGACTCAAGACGCCATATAACGTTGAAACTTCTGTAAAGCAACAGTAATAGGGATAACACCTTACTATTAATCTAGGATTGCCAGCGTGACACACAATTCCCAGGACTTTAGTCGTTATTAAAGTGAGTGTTAAAAATACGCTTAGGTACGAGATCGTGAAGTGGAGTGATATACCTATCGAGTCTCACAGGTACGTTGTCTACCATACATTCATATCCCCACTGCTCATAACATGGTATATGTTGCCTGTCTATATGTTTATGACAGGCTACTCCGTTCTTGAGATTGAAGCGCTCTTCACTTTAGTAAATGTAACTTTGATAGGACGATAAGTGCTGTAGCTCCTTTACTAGCTGGATTGCTAGCTTCAGTAACTCCGACCTTACCGTGTACATAGCAAGCTTAATGCTATTCATGACTACAATACCAATACTGCTCTCCATAGAACAGAAGCGCTGACGCCGAGATACCTAGTCGAGTGATAAACAGGCTTACCAGGGTAGAGGGTTCAGAAACTTGTGTGGAAAATAAGGTAAGGGTTGAAAGAGCTATCATAACAAGGAAATCAAAAAGCATCATTTAAAACAGTTAGGTATGAGAAGCAACTCACCATAGGATGTTCATCTTTTCGAGAATGTGGAAGGCTAGCGTGAAGTAGAAGATCACCGTCAATGGTATGTGCAGTGTTCTCCAGTATTCTCTTATGAACTTGACTTTCACGTAACGGCCTAATATACCGCTTACAACGATCACCGTCATAAGGATGAACGCGAAGAAGCTGATGAAATACCCTGGTCTCGGAGCTTGTATCTTGTTGATTATGTGAAAGGCGACGAGGGCTAAGGAGAGCATCCCTGTCATGCAGTGAATCAAAAGCCAGGCTTTAATGTTTTCAGGGAAACCTCTCTTAACAGCTGAGTAAAAGGCTGAAACAGCGAAGATCAGGAAACCAGCCCACCCAAGCCAATGAGCAGCATCTCTCGGGAAGATCCTATAAGACTCTCTTTGTCGATGCCTAGCGTAAGGCCCTATGTTGAAGGTTATAATAGCCGTTAACAGCAGTAGAGACATAATGAATATCATCAAGAACAAGGCTTTACTTAAGTTCATGACCCCTACGCCTTCCAGTTAAAGTAACGACTGCAAGCGTTTTATTTTTATCGTTTAAAGGAGAACTACAGGAAGACTGAGTTGTTACCTCGCCCTCGCACCGCGATAAAGGCATGTTGGCGTTGATACTGATTATCTTCTTGACGCCTACGACAATATCTATAGCGTCCTTAACAGAGTTCCTAAAGAACCCTATCACTAATACACGTTTATGGGTCTGTCCTTTGGTCAGTTTACCACAAACCTTGACTACCTCCTTGAGCCCTGCTAAACACCTGACGCCAACGAAGCATTTGAAACATAACTTAAAACAGACTCTGGGGCTCCCTCCAGTCTTCGGAGGGGGGCGGCTATTACTAAGAGGATCCCTCCAATTATAACCTCTTAGCAGGAATCCTACTCCTGCATCAATGTACTTTTACTAAATCCACACTAACAAATGAGTTAGCTAAGGTGAAATAATTGTATCTGAAACACTTACGAAAAGCAGATGTTTCCAACCGTGACGTCTTTAAGGCTTACCGTTATTACCTCGTGATGCATTCAGAGTATTTGAGGTGTGTGTATGGATATTTCCTGGGTTAAGTCTTCTCTCGAGGGGGTTAGAGGTAAGAGGCCTCTCGTCCATAACGTGACGAACTTCGTCGTCATGAACACGACTGCTAACGCTCTGCTGGCTTTAGGCGCCTCGCCGATCATGGCACACGCTGTAGAGGAGCTCGAGGACTTAGTGCGTGTGGCTGACTCGATAGTAGTGAATATAGGCACTCTTGACGAGAGGTGGGCTTATTCAATGCTTAAGGCGGTTCAGCTGGCTAGGGAGCTGGGTAAGCCTGT
>JAWBLQ010000094.1:0-5088 GCA_038830105.1 Zestosphaera sp.
CTATAACTATCAGCATGTCCAGTTGATCCCTACCTAACTGAAAGAACTTATCCCACGTCAGTAACTCCCTAGCCCTCACGTCAAGATAAGGCGTCATTCCCTTACTCTCGGCGTGCTTAAGCACTAGCTTAGCTAGTTGAAGAGCTTCAGGACTGTTTAGCTTAGGAACCACCCCCAACCTCACAACTCACACCAAGATAAAATCCTCTAAAGAACTTATTTAACGGTGTTTCAAATACGTGAGCTACCCTGCGTCAGGGTCCCAGCCAGTGAGGCGGAGCACGTCATAAGAGCTCTGAAGGCTAGAGGGCTCTACGCAGATGGCTATAAAGCTAAGAGACTGGCAGACGGGGTAGTGGCTATACCCCTTAATGAGAGGGTCACTCCGGAGGTGTTAAGGGAGTTCTCCAGCGATTATAGAGTTGTTGAGTGTCTTGAACGCTTTGAAGGCGGTGTCGGAGGGCTTACCTTTAAAGACCTGTTGAAGGGCTTGATCCCTGAGAATGACCTTAAGAGGGTGCCCTCCTCCTACACCATCATAGGCGATGTGGCAGTGATCAACCTGCCTGAGGATCTCATGACCTACGGTGGATTAATAGGGGAGGCGATCGTCAGCGTATCACGTGGTGTGAGGGCAGTGTACGCGGGAAGTCAGGTAGTAGGTGAGTACAGAGTTAAGCGTCTCAGACACGTGTACGGCGACGCAGTCAGTAAGACCGTGCATAAGGAGTACGGGTTAAGCATCTCAGTCGATGTAGTGAAGACATACTACAACTCATCGCTTTCAGAGGAGCACAGGAGAGTTGCTGAACTGATCAACGACGGCGAGGTGGTCGGCGATCTATTCTGCGGTGTAGGTCCTTTCTCGCTTCACGCAGCCTCGTTAAGGAGAGTTGTGTCGTACGCAGTGGATTTCAACCCGGACGCTCTCAAATGCTTACTGGAGTCCATCGACATGAATAGAAAAGTCCTTAAGGGCAGGGTAGTGCCGGTGCTTGACGACGTCGCTGACTTCCTAGGCTTAATAAAGGACAGGTCGTTCAGCCGCATCGTCATGAACCTACCGCATAAGGCGCTGGAGTATCTCCCACTCTCCTACAGTAAGGTGCAGGAGGGAGGTGTTATTCATCTATACATTATCTCCTCCTCAGGAGGAGAGGCGGTGGAGGGAGTAAGGGAGGTAAGCAATCCCTTAGGACTCTCGGTAGTCGGTGTTAAGCGGGTTCTTGATTACGCGCCCAGGAAGTATATTTACAGAGTTGACGTGGTCAGGGGGTGAACGCTTTAAGTTATAAGCCTCCATGACTATATTCAGGTGTGTGATGCCGTGTCTTACGAATCCTTGGCCTCGATGATGTGAAGCATCCTTACTGACCCCGTGATGTGTTCGAACTCCTCTGACTTATCGGGGCATGCCTCGTCAACCTCCACGCCTTCAAAGAAGACACTCCGCAACGCCACTGTCTCTAAATATCTCCTAGGCAGGATAGGCCTGCCACGCTCGTACGGGAAGGCGTAAGGGAGGTACGTAATCACGTCTGCGTCCAGTATCTTGAGCCCTATCGAGAGACCGAACCTTAAGTCGATGTCCCTGATATCACACCCCCCGGAGACTTTCTTCAGTACATACGCGCTCCCAGCTATAGTCAGTTGCTCTTTACCAAGGCTCCTGAGGACGGCGTTAGGTGTTTTCGCTGATATTAACTCGCGTGTCCTGCCTTTAGGCGGGTGATCCCCCATGATCCCCCCTATCACGACTACATCAGCACGCCTGACATCCCTCGGGCTTAGCTCCTCACCCGCCGAGGGGTCAAGCACTATAACCCTCTCCTGAGGGATCCCCTCGATGTCGAGGAGGTCTTGCAGGCTTAATTCAGTAGCTCTAGCCACGTTGTTAAGGGTGTGTAGCATCTTTTCATCACTAACGTTTGTGATTATCACAGCCTCACCGAATAACTCAGCCACGTACGCGTACTCGCTGAGGAGCCACGGCGTAGGGCAGAACTCCCAATTATCGATTACGACATATCTCAAGCCACGCCCTCAGTGATCTCGCTAGCGGTAATATATGTTTAAAAAATTCAGAGCCCTTATTAAGTCGGTGATGACGGTGAGTCCTCGTCGCCTCTACGTGTTTTTCCTCACGTTCATGTTAATGATTGCATCAGCCTCGCTTATCTTGAGCGCCTCAGGAGCGTGTGTAATTAGGGAGGAGTACATGTATCTGCTGGCTGTCGGGAGTTCTGACGGCTCCTATAGTGGTGTAGCAACCTCACTACGGGTCTCACTGATTCCGGGTGACGGGTCTGTCTACCTCTCCATAGACCCTCTGTCCGAGATAGATATGCAGTCCTCCCTGAAGGTGGCCTCATTAGTCGCTGGATTCGTCTCTGGCGCTGACTTCAGCTCTTACTCGGTCCTCGTCAGGATTCAGTCCGACACGCCGATAGTAGGCGGGCCGTCCGCCGGAGCTGCCTTAACCACCGCGCTAATCGCCCTGATCCTGAATGCGTCATTAAGCAACTCCGTGGTAGTCACCGGCATGATAATGCCTGACACTCTAGTGGGTCCCGTTGGCGGCATCCCCGAGAAGCTTGAAGCCGCTGCATCAATAGGGGCTGAGGTGATGGTGATACCAGCCGGTCAAAGGATTTCGACAAGCCTTAACTCCGGTGCCCGGGTCGATGTAGTTAGAAGGGGTCAGGAGCTCGGGATTAGGGTTGTTGAGGCGTCGACCATATACGACGTTCTCAAATACTTTGGAATCTCAGTCGAGTTACCTGTTGTTTCTAACCCCAGCTTGAATGAGGAGGTCATGAACGCCTTCAAAGCGATCGCCGAGAACTACATTCATGAGTACAGCGGGCTCTTCTCTAACGTGAGCGCTGACGTCAACACTTTTAACAAAGAGTTAGCGCGTGCATGGGTCCTTGACGACGTTAATGAGTTTCTGAGTCGATCTTCCTCTGAGGCTGTGAGGGGTGAGGACGCGTATCGCGCGGGTAATTTCTACGCTGCCGCCTCCGACTACTTCAGCGCGCTTGTCTACGTTTGGGCGGCTAAGTTGCTGGTGAGCAGAGTTGCTTACGGCGTGGGTTGGTCTAACGTCATCGAGTGGGTTAGCAGGGAGGTCGCCAACGCCTCCAGGTACTTCAACGATTTAATCTCCGTAACTAACGTCGACTCCCTTGACGTCTCTAGGCTCAGCGTGTTGGTTGAGATGGCTAGCAGGGCCTACGAATCCAACTCAACTCTGAATCAGTTACGCGCTCTTCAGCGTGTCGACGTCAACGCCTTCTACCAGGCTGCCTACACGTACATGAGGGCTAAGTCCGTCTACGGGTGGGGCAGTATCTACAACGTGCTTAAACCAGGTGAGTTAAGCGTCTCGCTAGGCTCGCTAGAGTTCGGCACTCAGGCCCTACTTAGTTTCTCCCGCGCGTCAGTCATGTACCTTCAGTCCCTCCTTGGTTCTTCGGTCTACGTCACTAACCTAGTCAGCTACCTGGATAGCGCTGAGTCCCTCCTGACTAGAGGCGGTTTAAACAACATCCTGATGTCCCTAGGGCTTGCGTTGAAGGCGTCTTCCTACGCTTCCATCGAGACCCACTTGAATTTCGAGTCCAACACCTCTCTCCTTACCTCAAGACTTATTGAGGCGGCTCACGGGTACATTGGTTTGGCTAAGGACCTCGGCGTGGAGCCTGTGGTGTCGCTTGTATATCTTGAGAGGGGTGCTTCACTACTCGGGATTGACAGCGAGAGTGCCGCATACTTCATTGATCAGGCAATCCTGAACTCAATATGGTTCTTAATGCTTGCCAAAGTCAGAACCCCGGTGGGTATCTCTACCACGACACCCGCCGCAACCACGACGCCGGCGGGGACACTTACAGGTGAGGCGAAGGGCGGTGTTCCCGACATGGTCTACGTGCTAGCCGTAGTGGCTGTATCAGCGGTTTCTGGCGCCTTACTCGGCTACCTATCCGGCTCTAGGAGGGGGGCACGGGTCTCGAGCGTTTAGGTAGACTCACTGCTTTAAGTAGACCTCGCTGAACTTGCTTAGGGTTTCCTTCACCCTCTTCCTGGTCTCCCTACACACCCTCACGTAGCCAACCCCCACTCCAGGCATTCCCATAATCACACACCCCCCTTCAGGGGAGTGTATTATCAGCGGTAACGCTAGGAGGTCCTCCTCGCCCGAGACCTTAACCAGGACTTTCTGATCGTTCCTCAAGGCATTCACGGCCTCCCTCAAGACCCTCACCGACCCGTCGGTTATGTGGCCTGGCGGGTTCCAGGTCTCCAGCACTTTACTGAAGCACTTCTCGCTTATCTCGGGCACTCCGTAAGTCCTCTTCGTCTTGCCGTCGATGACGCATATATCAGGGGTCACGTTGTTCACCATCATCGAGTAACACACTAGGTCCCCGACTGCTATCAGCTTGTTGCAGCCCCTCAGCCTCTCCAAGACCTCCCTCATCGTTGCCTCAGGGTCCTCCCCCCTAACCACGTCTTCAGGTCCTTTACTCAGGACCTCCCTCAGTTCTTCAGGTAGTTTGAGAGCCCTCAGCGTCGAGTCACCTGAGGATCTCCTCCTCAGTCGCCAGTAGAGCGCCGTTCATGACTAGCTCCTCGAGCGCTTTCTTACTGGACTCCTCACCCACCCCAGCGACGGCGTCCGTGAGCACCACTACCTCATACCCCAGCCTCAGGGCCTCCAGCGCGGTCTCCTTGACGCAGTAATCCGTAGCGACGCCAGCGATGAAGAGCCTCCTAACCCCTCTTAAGCTTAGCACATAATGTAGCGGTGTTGAGGTGAAGGCTGAGTATGCCTCTGTCTCAGGCTCCGTCGCCTTAGACACCACCACAACACCTTCAGGTAGAAGAAGCCCCTCCACGAACTCCGCACCCTTGCTTCCAGCCACGCAGTGCGGTGGCCAGGGACCGCCTGCAGTGGTGAACGAAACGTGGTTCAGCGGGTGCCAGTCCCTGCTGGCTATCACTAACAAACCCTTAGCCTTAAACACCTCGACGTACTTGTTTACCTTATTAATGATGGACGAACATCCGCTGACTGGTAGCGAC
>JAWBLQ010000095.1:0-5052 GCA_038830105.1 Zestosphaera sp.
TTATCTGTTTCCACTGGAAACAGAGGGGTGGGGGGCTTCTTTTAATCTTCAAGAACTCTCCATTACCCATAGCTGTTTAGTGAGTGTTTTAATCTTTGCTATCAGGTAAGTTGCAGCGTCTTCCTACGTGATTCATTTCTTCTTAAGCTCTTCACGAGAGTTGATCGTTAATTTCTTACTTACGTTTAAACTAGCTGTAAAGGAGGAAGTCAGATAATTACTTTTTGAAGTATTTCAGGTGTTTTGTTGTCTTACTTTTCTTGTAATTATTTTTTAAATTATTCTATCTTAGTAAGGTTTATTTCTTTCTGGAGAGTCATCTTTAAGGGGTTCGGTGGTTTCTGATGAGGTTACTGAGATAAGGTTTCACGGTAGAGGCGGTCAGGGAGCGGTGACAGCGGCTAATATATTGATTAGTGCGGCTCTTAAGGCGGGCTTCTACGGTCAGGCAATACCTTTCTTCGGTGCTGAGAGGAGGGGTGCACCAGTCGTAGCTTACGCGAGGATCTCCAGGCTCCCTATAAGAACTAGGTCCGCTGTGAGGACTCCTTCCATAGTTGTTGTTTTGGATAGGAGGCTTGGTGAGTTGGTGGATGTTCTCGACGGCTTGAAGGTTGGTGGTACTGTCCTCATCAACTCCTCTGAGGCACCTGAGATGAGGGGTGCTTTTAGAGTGTGCTACGTTGATGCAGTTAAGATAGCCCTGCGTCATAACTTAGTACTCTCAGGTTGGGTCCTTGTGAACACTCCTATAACCGGGGCGCTTGCCAAGATCCTCGAGTTACCGGTAGAGGCTGTCGAGGAGGCCGTTAAAGAGTTGATAGGCGGGGGGTTAGGTGAGTTGAATGCCGCGGCAGTTAGGGAGTCTTTCGAGGAGGTGAGGTGCGTTGAGTGAGGGTCACATGCTTCCACTATCCAGGCCTGTCGTAGGTGTCTCAGGACGCACTGGGACCTGGAGGATTCAGAGACCTGTCTTCGACGCGAGTAAATGTATTAAATGCAGGCTGTGTTGGCTCTACTGTCCTGACTCAGTGATAGACCTGAATGAAGTCAGCGACGACTTCGTATCGATAGATTACGATTACTGTAAGGGTTGCGGGATATGCGTTAGTGTCTGCCCGACTAAAGCCTTACTCATGAAGCCTGAGGGGTGAGTGACATGGTTCTCAAGACCCTTACAGGGAACTACGCTGTAGCAACGGCCGTCAAGCTGGCTAGAGTTAAGGTAGTTGCAGCCTACCCGATAACCCCACAGACAACCATGGTTGAGAAGTTGGTGGAGATGGTGGAGACCGGTGAGCTGGACGCGGAGGTGATTAGAGTTGAGTCAGAGCACTCGGCACTGGCGGCGGTCTACGGAGCTGCGTCAGGAGGCGTTAGAGCCTTCACAGCTACGTCATCACACGGACTTCTCTACATGCACGAGATGCTTTGGTGGGTTGCCGGGTCAAGAATACCCCTGGTAATGGCCGTGGTGACAAGAACCATAGGACCGCCCTGGAATGTGTGGACGGAGCACTCAGACATAATGGGGCAGAGGGACACGGGGTGGCTCATAACGCTCTCCGAGAACAGTCAGGAGACGCTGGATGAGACCCTGAAGTTGTTCAGGATAACTGAGGATGAGAGGGTCTACCTTCCAGGGATAGTTACTCTCGACGCGTTTATAATGAGCCATACGTCAGAGCCTGTCGACATACCTGACCAAAGCGTGGTCGACGCCTTCCTCCCGCCGAGGAAGCAACCCTACGTGATCAAGGCGGGCGACCCGATAGTGATGGGTAACGTGCCTAGGGATCTCAAGTGGAATATGATGGTGAGGGAGGACATATGCAGGGCTATGGAGAGGTCTAAGAGAGTTATTGAGGAGGTTGACGAACTCTGGGGTAAGCTGACCGGGAGGAAGTACGGTGGGTTGACTGATTGTTATAGGTGTGAGGACGCAAAGCACTTCATAGTCGGCATGGGTGCCTGGACTGGAGATATGAGAGATGCAGTCGATCACTTAAGAGATAGATTCGGGCTTAAGGTAGGGTTAATTAAAGTAAGGTACTTCAGGCCCTTCCCAAGTGAGGACTTGATTAAGTGGCTGAATAACGCGATGAGCGTGGTGGTCTTCGATAGGTCTGTGTCCCCTGGGGCTGGGGGTCCTCTTTATATAGAGACAGTGGCATCACTAGCGTCCAGCGGCGTTAGATCTCCCGTTAAGAGCGTTCTAGCAGGTCTAGCTGGGGTCGACCTGACGCCCGCCGACATATCCAATGTCATGCTTACCTCCGTAGAGGAGGTTGAGGAGTTAGGGATCTTTAAGCAACGCACTACGTGGTTTTACGGTGGTGAATAGAAATGCCTATAAATATTAAGGACCTACCTAGGGAGAAGTACGTTCTGCCCGGTGACACTGCGTGTCCAGGATGCCCTGAGAATATGGGACTGAGGTTCCTTGGGATGGCTTTAGGTGGTAAGGCCATCCTGGTCATTCCAGCCAGCTGCACCGCGATAATAGAGGGACTGGCTCCCGGCTCGGGACTTAACTTCCCGATATTGAACGTCCCCTTCGCATCCTCAGACGCCGTCGCCGCTGGACTCAGCGTAGCTAAGAAGATGCTGGGTGAGGATGCAGTGGTTGTAGCGTGGGCTGGTGATGGGGGGACGGCTGACATAGGCTTCGCCACGCTCTCGGGAGCGGCTGAAAGAAATGACGACATAATCCACATATGCGTGGATAACGAGGCGTACATGAACACAGGTATACAGAGATCGTCACAGACACCGCTTGGGGCCTGGACAACGACGACTGTAGGCGGTAAGAGAGAGAGGAAGAAGGACCTCCCGCTGATAATGCTCATGCATAGAATCCCCTACGTAGCTACGGCTAGCGTGGCATATCCGATAGACTTCATTGAGAAGTTAAGGAAGGCCCGCACTATAAGGGGCTTCAAGTACATACACCTTCATTCACCCTGCCCCGTCGGGTGGAGGTTTGACCCCATGCACACAGTAACTATGGCTAAGCTCGCAGTAGAGTCAGGAATGTGGATACTCTTCGAGGGCGAGGATGGTAAAGTGTCTATAAGCCCCTCCAGCAGGCCCTATCTAGACAAGAGCAAGAGGAAGCCCATTAAGGAATACATGTCTATGCAGGGTAGGTTCAGGAATGTCACGGATGAAGTACTTAAGGAAGTAGAGAAGCAAGTGGATGAGAACTGGTCAATCCTGCTCAAGCTAGCCACATAAACTTTTAACCAGTCCTAGAGGATCACGCTCACAACAGAAAGCACACTTAACGGTTTAAATCCTCAGGCACGTCAACGTCTTTCAAAACACCTACGTCATCTGTATCGTGGTAAAGTACCTTATCATAGTTCCTCTTCAGGAACCCCTTAAGACCCATCTCCTCCTCACTTACCTTAAGGATCTCCTGTATCAACCCCCTCCCAACTATTAACGGGTGACCACCTCTCCCAACATTAGTGAGTCTGGGCACCACTATGAAGGAGTTACTTAAACTGAGAATGTCCAGAGCATACTCCACTAAATCTCTCAGGGTCTCCACCCTCACGTAGGGAACGTCGCCAGGATGAATGGCCACTAAGTCTGAGCGATGTATAACTGACTCAACCCCCTTAACGACTGAAGTGCTCATCCCCGCGTCGTAGGCCTCGTTGTAGACGAGGCTGATCCTCAGACCCCTTAACGCCTCCTCAACAAGGTCCTTGCTGAAGCCTAGAACCACGACAATCTCATGGAAAACCTTGGAGTTAATGAATTTAACGACTGTGTGTCTGATGAGGGGTGCCCTAACACCTTCTATGTCAATCTCATACGTCAGCTTGTTACCGGGGAACCTAGTTGACTTGCCAGCGGCAAGTATGATGGCTGACGTGAAGGGGTGCATATTCGTCAGCCCTGCTACATCTCATTTACATCTTTCGTAAATATATTTCTTAACGACACTATACTTTGGTGAGGGTGTGAGTCTCTCGAGGGATCTCTCTAGTGAGGAGTTCCTTGCTATAGCGCAGGATATGTTGAGGAGGAGGTCTAAGGTCGCTGTAGCAACTATAATTAGGAAGGAAGGATCGGGCCCCAGAGATGTAGGGTCGAAGATATTAGTGGACGAGGATGGGAACGTTCACGGGACGCTTGGCGGTGGGATCTTCGAGAGACACGTGATCAGCGAGGCCTTGAAAGCCCTTAATGAAGGAAGACCTAGAGTGGTTAAATACTCGTTCACAGGTCGTCCGATCGAGGGAGCTGTTGACACAGGCCTCATATGTGGAGGTGTTTTAGAGGTGTTCATAGACGTGCTCAAACCTTCTCAGAGGGTTGTGATATTCGGTACTGGTAGGGTGGGCAAGCCTCTAGGAGATCTTATGCACTTCCTTGGATTCAGAGTAGTTACAGCTGACCCTAGCGTAGAGCTCGTCAGCGCTGATCTTTACCCTTACGCAGAGGCGAGGGTCCATATCCCAGTGGAACTCATAGAGAGTAGGTTGCCAGAGCTTATTGAAGAAGGCGACGTGGTCTTCATAACTCACGGTGAGGTTGAGGTAGACTATAAAGCGTTAAAAGCGGCTCTCAACACACGTGCTAGGCTTGTCGGGGTGTTAGGGAGTAGAAGGAAGATCGCTGAGTTCGTGAAGAGACTGACCAGCGAAGGTGTTGACAGAGAGTTAGTGAGGACTAAATTCAGGGGGCCGATAGGGGTGGATATACCTGCAGACTCCCCTGAGGAGATAGCAGTCGCGGTGGCTACTGAGCTCATAACCCTAATGAAGGGAGGCGTCGTGAAGACTTTAAATATCGTTGAGGACTTACTCAAGTGACTGGTCACTAAGTACATCGCTCATGCAATTGCTTGTAAGAACTCTTATACTCTGAACTACATGATGGGCACTGTCTAAAGGGACCCCCGCCATTTAAGGCGAGGAGATCAGTTTTATTTATATGAGATATGTAAACACTAGTTAATGTTTATTAGGAATTTTCTCATTAGATGTGTTGGGTGAGCTTCTTGTTCAGGTTTGACGTGTATGTCCCGAAGGACTT
>JAWBLQ010000096.1:0-5016 GCA_038830105.1 Zestosphaera sp.
AACGAGCCTGACGATTTAGGCAGGCTAGCAGATGCACCTCATCATAGTATGAGGGCTATTAGACTTAAGTCGTCTGGCAAGATCGTCGGCGCGGCGCAACTGGCTGAGGAGGGAGGGCTTGCAGAAGAGTTGATTAACGAGCTACTTGCTGGGGGCAAGATACCAGGGAATATAATCCCGGATAGGCTCTTAAAACACTTCAGGGTCAGGGAGTTGGGTGTAGGTGTTGGCTGGAGGATTGTGAGGATTGCAGTTCACTTGAACGCTCAAGGGATGGGAGTCGGGTCTTACCTACTGAGTAAAATAGTCGAGGAAGCTAGGCTCAGGAAGTACTCGTGGGTTGGTGCGGGTTTCGGCTTAAGTGAGGAACTACTTGATTTCTGGCTTAAGAATGGCTTTAGGTTGCTTCACCTCTCGCCAGACAGGAATCCCGTGAGCGGCGAGTACACAGCTCTCGTGGTCAAGCCGTTAAGTGACGAGTGGGTCTCGCTAGTGGATTCCTGCTCGAAGGAGTTTTTAATTAAGCTCGTCGGTAGTCTATACTCGGTATACAGAGATCTGGAGTGCGCTGTCTTATATTCACTACTGACCTCAGGTTTAAAGGCGACTAATCTCTCTGAGAGATTCAGGCTCACCTCGACTCAGGAGGAGAGACTCAGGCTCTACTTAGAAGGTCTAATGACGTATGAATCAGCTGCTGACGCTGTGAATGCAGTTGTTACCCGGTCGGCGTTGAAGGGGGACTTAAAACTCTTAACTCCTCTTGAAGGGTATGTATGCATAGGCAAGTGCTTGAAGGGCCTTACATGGGAGGAGGTTTCCCAGGAGCTAGGACTCTCGATCGCTAAATCTACATCAACCTTAAGGAGAGCTGTAGGTAAGTTAAGTGGATCAATAAATCAATAAAATAAACTTATTTTTAAGGTAGACTCTACTTAATATGGAGGTCATTAGCGGTGGATCTGGAAGCTCTGTTTAAGCCTGAGTCTATAGCTGTGGTAGGTGCGTCAAGGACGCCTGGTAAGATCGGATATGAGATAGTTAGAAACCTGAAGGAGTACGGTTATTCAGGCAGGCTATATCCTGTAAACCCTCAGGCCAAGGAGATACTCGGTCTTAAGAGCTACCCAAGCATCACGGCAATCCCTGACAAAGTAGATATGATCGTGGTTTCAGTCCCAGCGGCTATGGTTCCTGACGTTGTAGAGGAGGCTGGGAAGAAGGGGGCTAAAGTAGCTGTTGTTATATCGTCAGGTTTTAAGGAGGTTGGAAGACAGGATCTTGAGGACGAAGTTGTGGAGAGGGCTAGAAAGTACGGTATGCGGGTTTTGGGACCTAACATATTTGGTGTTGTGTATTCACCGGCCAGGATTAACGCGTCCTTCGGTCCCAAGGACGTGATTCCCGGGCGTGTGGCCTTCGTGACTCAATCAGGTGCGCTGGGGATAGCGTTGATGGGGATGACCATAGTTGAGAGGATAGGTGTTTCAGCGATAGTCAGTATCGGGAATAAATCAGATATTGACGATGCAGATCTTCTAGAGTACCTGGTCAATGACGACGCCACTAAAGTCATCCTGATATATCTTGAGGGGGTTAAGGATGGCAGGAGGTTCATAGAAGTTGCCCGCAGAGTCTCAGCGATTAAGCCTATAATAGTGATTAAGGCTGGTAGGACTGAGGTCGGTGCTAAGGCAGTCGCTTCACACACTGGGTCGCTTGCTGGTAATGTAATTATTTATTCGTCTGTGTTTAAACAGACCGGAATACTTGAAGCAAGGAATATTGAGGAGGCGTTTGACTGGGCTAGGGCTCTCTCATACCTGCCGGAGTACAGGAACGGAGATTTAGTGGTTGTCACTAACGGCGGTGGTGCAGGAGTGATGGTGACTGATACGCTGGCGTTAAACGGTGTCTACCTGTCACCACCTCCCGAGAAACTTGTTAATGAAATCAAACCAAAGCTACCCGGGTTCGCCTCTCTCGGCAACCCGATAGACGTCACAGGTATGATGACTAATGAGGGTTACGTAGATACAGTCATCTCATCCCTACTTAATGATGATGTTGGGGCTGTCTTAGCGGTATATTGTCAGACCGCGGTGACGGATCCGACCATAATCGCAGGCCTCATGATCAGGAAAATCAAGGAGATGGGAGGTCTCCCGAAGCCGTTAGTAGCCTCGTTAATCGGTGGTGAGGAGGTTTACTGGGCTATACAGAAACTGAATGACGCCGGTATTCCAGCATATCCAATGCCCGAGAGAGCGGCTTCATCAATCGCTTCGTTAATCAACTACAGCAAGATACGTAAAAGACTGACTGGAAACGCTTAAAAATTCCCAAGATTCACTATCAAGAGGTGGATAGGAATGGAGTATGTGTATGCATCACTGCTCCTTCACACTGCCGGTAAGGAGATAAGTGAGGAGAGTATACGGAGGGTTTTAGACGCGGCTGGCGTTAAGGTGGATGAAGTACGGGTTAAGATGTTAGTCGCTGCTCTCAAGGAGATAAATATTGATGAAGTACTTAAGCAAGCGATGACGCCCGCGGTGATGGCCACCCCCATAGCGGCTTCCACGCCGGCGACCCCGGCTCAGCAACCAGTCCCGGCTAAGGAGGAGGCTAAGGAGGAGGAGGAGAAGAAGGAAGTAAGTGAGGAGGAGATAGCTGAGGGGATTTCATCTCTTTTTGGTTGAGTCAAATGCCAGGATAGTAAAAGTTTCTATACTAGAAAACCTTTCTCTATTTTCATATATAATTATTAACCTAATAAGACTAATTTTAGTGTAAGGTGTTTGGAGATGCGTAACGATCTGGTTGATAAAAAGGATACAGTAATCTTACGTGAGTTAAGCGGTGACTCAAGAATTCCAATAACTAAGATAGCAAGTGCTTTATCTATATCCGATGTTGCTGTTAAAAGAAGGTTAGTTAAGCTGGAGGAGAGCGGGGTAATAAAGAAGTATACCTTCATAGCTAATAACAAGAAGCTCGGCTATAACATAGTAGCCTTAATAGGCATTAACACGTACCCTGATAAAATGCTTGACGCTATTAAGGTCATTAAGGAGAAAGATAACGTGACCTTCATAGCCTTGACATCCGGTGATCATGACCTAGTCGTTGAGATGTGGGCTGAGAACTCCGAGGAACTGAGCAGGGAAGTGGAGGAGTTGAGGAAAGTGCCTGGGGTCTCGGAAGTCTATCCATCTATGTTGCTTGATATCATCAAAGAGAGAGAGCCCATACCTGAAAGATTCTTTAGGAATATGCTTGAGAAGAGCTCTTAAGAGCTTACTTCTCGGTGACAATAACGAGGGTTGAGTTAATAGGGTTTGATAGCCTCGGCATAAGGTCCATGGCCACGTTCATGGAGTCCCCAGACGTGACTATATTCGTGGACCCAGCCGTATCTATAGCGCCAATCAGATACGGACTACCCCCGCATGAAGTTGAGTTAAGGAGGTTGGAGGAGGTAGCGGCTAAAATCACCTTAAGAGCTTACGAGTCCGAGGTGATCGTGATCACTCATTACCACTATGACCATCACGACCTCGGAGAACTAGTGCCCGTCGACATCTATAGGGGCAAGGTCGTCCTCATCAAAGACCCTAGGAATGACATTAACGTGTCTCAACGCATTCGGGCCTCTAGATTCCTTAAACGAATTGAGGGGCTTCCGAAGGAGATTAAGATAGCTGACTCCAGAACCCTCACCTATAGGGGAGCCTTCATCACCGTTTCAAGTCCTACACCTCACGGGCCGAGTCCTAAACTCGGGTACGTGGTTCAAGTCTTCATTAAGGACTCTGAGAGCTCAGTACTACACACCTCCGATGTTGAGGGGCCTGTTAACGACGATGCTCTAGCCTTCATGCTTAATAACCCGGCGGATCTAGTCATAGTTGACGGTCCGCCGACCTACCTCTTAGGACTTAGGGAGGGTGTGAGTGATCCGAAGATAGCGGTGCTTAAGTTGACACGATACCTTTCCTCAAGCAACCCGAGTTACCTTGTTCTGGATCATCACCTCCTCAGGGACTTGAATTACCTCAGGTTTTATGAGAGTCTAAGACAGTGTCTGAGGGGAGCTAGGTTAGTGACTGCCGCTGAATATATGGGGAAGGATCCTGACCTACTTGAGGCAAGAAGGAAGGAGCTCTATGAAGGCTGAGGAGCATCTATACGACCCTCTCGAGCTTTCGAGAGCGGTTGAGAGTCTAGTGACCAGGTGTTCAGACGGTCTGGTTGAGAGGAAATACTTCAGGTTCAGAGGAGGTAGGTGGTACGGGGGCATTTCCTCAGCTGACGTGATAGGATGTAATTTAAGGTGTAGGTTCTGCTGGGCTTGGTACTTCAGAGATAGACATGACCTTGGCTACTTCTTAAGCCCTCAAGAAGTCTTCAAGAGATTGATCAGTATAGCCACGAAGGGTGGTTATAGGTACTTAAGGCTGACTGGAGGGGAGCCCACTATATCTAGGAAGCACTTAATAGAGATCCTCAAGCTCGTTGAGAACTCGAGATACTCCTTCATAATTGAGACTAACGGCATCTTACTAGGCGCTGACCTAAGTTACGCTAAGGAACTCTCCAAGTTCAACAACGTATACACTAGGATATCCTTTAAGGGTACGAACCCGCAGGAGTTTGCAACACTCACTGGAGCCGTCCCTGAGGGTTTTAAGCTTCAATTGCAGGCGCTTAGAAATCTCCTAGACGCCGGACTGAAACCAGGTAAGGACTTCGGGGTTGCAACGATGATAGGTTTCAGTCCGGATGAGAATATAGCTAAGTTCGTGGCAACACTCTCCGCAATAGACGAGAGGCTAGTTGATGTTGATTGGGAGTATGTACTTACATACCCTCATGTGATGAGGTTATTAAGGCAATATAACCTGAAACCCATTAGAACTTACGACCCTGGAGAGGTTAAGGATTGACGTGGCGAGCGCTTACAGTGAGGAGTCAAGGATTTCTAGAGCGGTTCAGGAGCTTCTTTAAGCTGAC
>JAWBLQ010000097.1:0-4961 GCA_038830105.1 Zestosphaera sp.
CAACGCAGGTGACTTCGGGTGGTTCCTCGTGAACGCATCACATCCTTACGCTATCACGAAGGACGATTACGAGACAAAGCTAACTGACGGTCATTTAGACGTGGATTCAGTTAGAGAGGGCTCCACTCTGATAGTTCCAGTTAAGGTCGAGGGCGGAGGAGTCTACGCTGGCGACGTTCATGCAATGCAAGGGGACGGCGAGGTAGCGGGCCACACAACAGACGTCACGGCTAAGAGTATCGTTGAGGTATCTTTAATCAAGAACTTATATCTAGAGGGACCCATACTCCTCCCGCCTGAGGAAGACCTCCCACCGCTCGCTAGACCCTGGCGGAAGGACGAATGGGAAAACGTATCAAGCCTGGCTAGGAGGATGAAGATAGAGGTTGAGCCAGTGGCACCTGTTCAAATAATAGGATCCGGGCCGACGTTAAACGACGCCGTTGCAAGGGGCCTCGTAAGGGCTTCCAAGCTCTTCGGAATGAGCGTGGAGGAGATTAAGAACAGAGTCACGATTAGCGGGGCTGTGGAGATAGGGAGGTTACCAGGGGTAGTGCAGATAACGTTGCAGACCCCTCTGAGGGTTCTAGAGAGGCTGAGGCTAGATAGGATAGCTACAAGTCAGTACAAGCTACCATATTAGCTTTCTTAAAAATAATTGGGAGTACGTATTCAGTTAATAGCCTCATTAATGTTTAAAGGTTGCGTTAGTTTTCTTTCCTTGGTGTGGCTGGTTTGACAGGTATCGAGGTATTGTCTTTGATTCTGGCGTTCTCTGTTCTGGGAGGTTTCTTTAAGATCCTGGGAGGTGTTCTCTACGGCTCCAAGGCGGTCTTCGTCGATGCCTTGACCTCAATAGCTAATTTAATAGCTCTACTACTGGCTATTAAGTATTGGAGAAGTAGCCTGGAGCCTCCAGACGAGGACCATCATTTCGGCCATCATAAACTAGCGTTTGGCGGCTCGATATCAACGTTAATGATTTACTCATTCGTTGCGGGTATAGCGACTCTCAAGCTGTTAGATCTTAGAGAGTACTCAATCTCGTTGAGCGCTCCTCTTATGGCTTTCTTAGGGGTGGTTTGTTACCTCATATCCATAATTATCTCTAGGAGGTTTGGCACCGTCTTCACTCACTACTCAACGTTTACAGTGAGTGAGTTAATTGAGGGTGCCGTTGTTATCTCCGCATCGCTTGCCGGCGCTCTCTACAGTTACTTAGTAGACTATAGCGGTGCTGTACTCCTTACGCTGTACATATTTTACGAGTTGAAGAAGGTCTTCACAGAGGTCTTGGGCTTCATCAGCGATACAGCTCCTTCGAGAGACCTTATAAATATAGTGGAGGAGGTATTCGTTAGGAACGGTCTAAGTCTCAGCGAGTTACGTCTCAGGCGTGTTGATAGTGGTCACTATCAAGGCATGGCGTTTGTACTCCTTAAGCCTGGTGATGACCTAACACTAGCTAGCAGTAAAGTTAACGCCGTTAAAGATGTGCTGAGCAACTACGGCGTTGAGTTAGTAGTTGAATTCAAACCGGGTGAGTGAACGTGAGGCTTATTGAGTCGACTTCTAAATACGAAGAACTTAGAAAGGTCGTAAAGGATTTCATCAGGCTCATAGGTGACGATCCCGAGCGTCCTGAACTTAGGGAGACCCCAGAGAGGGTGGCTAGGATGTGGCTTGAGGAGCTGGCGTCAGGCTATGAACAGGATCCCGATGAACACCTGAAGTGCTTCCACGTCAGCTCTATTGACTACATAAGCACGAACCGTTTGATAGTCGTGGTCAATGTGCCTGTTAGATCTATGTGTGAGCATCACCTACTACCCTTCTACGGGTACGCGCACATCGCATACATTCCGGGCGACGAAGTAATTGGGTTAAGTAAGTTCGCACGTGTTCTTAATGTATTTGCAAGGAGGTTGCAACTGCAAGAAAGATTAACCGAGGAAATAGCTGATTACCTATATAAAAAACTCAAGACCAGAGGGCTCCTGGTTATGATTGAAGCTACACACACCTGCGCTTTAATTAGGGGTGTTGGGGAGCCGTTAAGCATGATCACTCTCTCGACTAGAGGAGAGTTGAGCGTTGATGAGAAATTACGAGCGGAGGCTATGGAGCTAATTAACTCTAGAGCGTCAACGCACAAGGAAGATACTAAGAGTGAATGACGAAGTCCCTGACTTCAAGAAGTGCTTGAGACCTAGTACTGATAATTGTTTAAGCCTGGGTATAATACTGGCGGGAGTCTATTAGAGCCCGGACACAACCATCTCTCCTGACCCCACCCTGGCAAATCCCCACGGCATGGCCTTGGTGTTGTAAGCCCCATAGGGGTTCCCCTCACGGTCAAGGACTATTATACCTGCGGTGTCCCTCCCGTGGGATGATGTGTGATATTGGATGGCTAGGCGGGCAGCCGTGCTCGCTAGGTATCCTTCATTAATTAACGAAACAGCTCTGTAAGATAATAGACTCATGAGTATGGTTTCTCCTATCCCGGTAGCTACTGCCGCGCCCTGTTTGTTAGCGTAGAACCCGGCGCCAGGAATGGCTGAGTCACCTACACGCCCCGGAAACTTAAGGATAATGCCTCCTGTTGATACTGCAGCAGCCAGCCTACCTTCGTTATCTTTAGCAATCGCCCCTACGGTGTCCACGTAGCTTAACTGGACGGCCAGGTTAAAGCTGTTCTTGAAATATAAATCGCCTGACTTGGCCTTGCTTAGGGCTTCTCTGTACCGTCTCTCAACCTCTTCAGAAGGGCCTGGATGTCTGGGAAGTCCTAAACGAGCGGCTAGCTCATCAGCTGCACTCCCAGCAAGCAATACGTGATCTGTTAACTCAAGAACCTTACGTGCAAGCAGTACTGGGTTTTTAGGATATGTAACCGTGGCGACCGCTGCAGCCCGTCCGCTCCACCCGTCCATAACCCCAGCGTCCATTGATATAGTCCCTCTCAAGTCAGGGACTGAGCCGAGACCTGCGTTAAGAACGCCTGAATCCTCAAGCTTTGCCGTAGCTTCAACAACTGCATCTATCGCTGTCCCGCCTTTCGTCAAAACATCTACACCAACGCTTAACGCGTCTGTGATCACCTTCTTTATGAGGTCTTCGTCAATATTCATCCACGTACCTGCACCAGCATGAACTACGATAACCCCCTTCATTTAGCGTCCCCTAAGGAATCAAACCATATCGCTATTTATGTAGTGGTAAATAACCCGAACTTGTTGAGTAGTTGGTAATACGCCTTAATTTTGGCTGTGTTAGGTGATCCGCGAGGACCTGGTCTCTTCATGAAGAACGCGTTAACCTCGTACACAGTTCCTTTCCAGCCTCTCTCAACGGAGATCTTACCAAGCCTGATTAAATCGCATAGGATCCCTGCTAATGCTGGGGAATCGTTTATCCTGGCGTTTACATATATAGAGTCTCTAAAGCCGTTGAAGCTTAGATACTCAATATGCATTGCCACGTACTTTTTATCGCCTAAAGGCTCTAGATAGCCTGTAGGTCTGATGTAGGTGGGTACTTCATACCCTGTAATGTCCTTAACCATGCTGGTCTTAGTTAACTCTTTCATTTGGTTCCTGTCTTCCCTGGTTAAGGCCTGGAAGTCTGTGTTACCCCCTATGTTGAACTGAACAATGAACTCAATTAACCTGTTTCTCTGTGTTAGATGCTCAAGGAGATCGGCTGTTAGCGGTGTAGCGCCTGTTGCTCCGTCGTCCCCAAACACTGTGACTCCTGAGTCCTCCAGGATTTTAAGGAGCCCAGGGTTATTCGCTACGGGTGTCGGTATTGTGTTAATGAACGCGACACCTCCTTTAGTCTTGGCATAGAGAGCGGCTACGTAAGCATAAACATGAGTAGCTGGTACGTCACCTCTCTTAAGCCTGTTCATCGCTGTTGTAACGTCACTATATTCCTCACCGTGCTCAGTCGTTATTACGTTGACAATGACGTCAGGTCTTAAATTAATCCATTCCTTAAGCAAGGCTTCTAAGCAACCCTCATAACCCATGACATCATCAAGTCCCTGTGCATGAACGCCCAGCCCATCGGTTGAGTTCCTCCTCACACCCCTCTTAACCACTACGGACGTGAGCTCTTCAGGGACTGGGTACTCACTACCCATAACCTCCTTAGCTATCTCGTAGAGAGTCTTACCCACTTTAGAGTTATCGACGTCATACACCCCGACGATCTCGATATCCTCCAGACCGTAAGGTAACTTATACTTCGCTAGAGGAATGCCGTAGGGCTCAATGAGCTTCTTCTTCAATCTCTCCAGGCCTGTGGCAAAGTGGGTCGTGACATATCCGGAACCCAATAACAGTACTCTAATCACCATATTTATCCCCATAAATATAGATTCCCAGCATATTAAAGTTTTAGAGGGTAAGAGCTCATTGAATTCTGCCGGAGTAAAAATTAATAAAGTTTCATCCTCATAATGCTATAGGTGATTAAGTGACGCTGGAACCTAAAGTTAAGGTTAAGAGATGGGAACCACGTGTGGAGGAGGAGCTACTTAAGGTGTGGAGTGAGGAGAGGGTTAAGGAGCCTGAAATAGACTTCATCAACGATAGCAACTACATCGTCATAGATACTCCGCCGCCCTACCCTTCAGGGGAGTGGGGTGTTGGTCAAGCAGCTCACTATGTGCAGATAGACATGGTTGCGCGGGCTCTGAGGCTACTGGGTTATAAGGTACTCCTACCTTTCTATGCTGACAGGAACGGTCTCCCGGCTGAGGTGGTTGTTGAGAAGAGGTACGGAATCTCAGCACATGAGATCGCGAACAGCCCTGAAGGCAGGCTTAAGTTCCTTGAGATGGTTAGTAAAGTGCTCGACGAGTATGAGGCTATTTTAGTGAATGTATGGTGGAGGTTGGGGTGTTCTTACCAGTACTGGAGGGAGGGGACGGACTCCCCCACTTATAGGAGATT
>JAWBLQ010000098.1:0-4952 GCA_038830105.1 Zestosphaera sp.
TTTAAGCTGACTCAATACGTAATTCCTGATTTCCATGGGTGTAGGCACTTCCCTGACTACCTTCCCATCGCGAATCCACTCAATCATGACGTCATCGCTACATACATGCGGTTCGCCGTTAAAGGGTGTTATCTCGTAGTCCAAGGTCCCGCATCTCCAGACCTTCTTGGCGCCTGGCCACTTACCTTTCTTTGTATGCGGTACCCATCCACTCGTATGGAGCTTCTCAACTATGTCCATGCTTAAGTCGATCGATGGTGGGAAGGTTACAGAGGTCCCAACACCAAATCCGTCGACGAGCTCCCTTAACTCCTTAACGGTTTCCTCAGTGAGGCCTCCACTCACGTATATTCTGACCTTCTCCTTACCGTATAGCTTCAGAGTCCACTTTATCTCCTCAACTATGGCCTTAATGTCCCCTCTCCTGCTTCTAGGCGTGTCTATCCTTACGCCGTAGAGTTTATCCCCCAAGACCTTAACAGCTTCAAGAGTTGAGAACCTCTCGTCGTTGTATGTGTCTATTAGAGCTATCCTCGGTACGTCAGGCTCTACAACCTCGTCGAACGCCTTCCAAGCAGATACCTCATCATCAAACGTGAGTATTAAAGCATGAGGCATGGTGCCTGACGGTTTAACGCCGAGGGTTTCAGTGTTAAACGCTCCTGAGACGCCGTCCATCCCGCCTAAGTATGCTGCCCTATCGAGCATAGGGTGGATAGCCGGGTGGGCACTCCTCAAACCGAAGTAGAGGAAGGTCTTGTCAAGGGCTAAACGCTTGAACCTCGCTGCCTTAGACGCTACTGACGTGTAGTGTCTTAGAATACCGAGTAGCGGGGTCTCAAACTCACATATGTCATAGTAGCTACCCTCAACAACCATAACCGGGGTATTCTCTTTTATGAGGGTTCCTTCAGGAAGCGAGTAAACTGTAAGCGGTTTACCCCTGAGTAGGTAGAGCGCTTCTTCAAGCCCTGTGTATACAGCCCACTGATAACCTTTCGGGAGGTCTAGAACGTGGACCTCCATCCTAACCCTCACGTTCTCCATTCCCTTAGCCTTCAGGATTCTCTTCGTTCTAACGAAGTAGATATCTGTTACCCTGCCATTCAGTATGTCCTCCTCACTCGTTATGTAGAGTCTCACTACCCCCACCAAAAATACAAGGAGGTAAGTCTTAAATTTATTTACTTCTGAGTCCTGAAACCCACCTAACTAACTCATCAGCGACTCCGCTTCCAACAACGTTAAATTCCGCTAGATCTTTAAGGTACTCTTGGAAGTTACTCACGTGTATAAACTGAATGAACTCATCACCTACCTCCACTACGTAATCACTCAATACGACGTATTCCACGTACTTCTCGTCCTTAGTTATTAATGTGAAGGTAGGTGTCTTGAGAGCGTCGATGTAGGTCTTTAGGAGGCAGTAATCGTAACCCTCATATAGGATTCCTTCCCTTAACCTGGGCACGCCTTCGCAGAGCCCCGCTTTACAGAAGTCTCTGCATGCTTCAGATATCTCGGCAATCTTACTTAGTAACTCCTCCTCAATCCTTTCTAACCCCACATCCCCCACCACTTAATGACTTGTCTTGACTCCTTAAAGGTTGCTTCCTTCTCGAACAGCCTCGAAGAAGTGCTCAGGTCCTTACCGCCTTATCTACGGCCTAGTTCTCAATAAAATAACACTTACGTACCCCGCCGTGCGTTTCTCACTGTTATGCAGTTAGTTTAACTTCTCTTTCATGATGTCTCTGGATGATTAGGTTTTGATTCTCGTCGAAAGCGAAGATCACGTCGCTGGCTACGGTTAAGTTAAGTAACTCCTGAGGTGTTGCTGTGCTGTACCTTATTCTTCCCTCTTTAAGGCGAATCACTTGTTCATTCACTTAATGGAACGCCGTACTTCTCCATGTATGTAATTTCCTTTAAGTCCTTCCTTCTCCTCGGTTCTGGTTGCTCTGCCGGCCACCCAATCGCGAAGAGCGCTACCGGGATGTAATTATTTGGTGCTTTGACGAACTCGCGGAACTCCTCTACGTTTCTAAGGGTCTGGATCCACACAGCGCCGAGGCCTACGCAGTGTAGTGCGAGCCAGAAATACATAGCAGCCAGAGACGCGTCCACCATATACGAGGTCGGCGACTCCTCGACGTTTGCTAGGATCATGACAGCCACTCTAGCAGTGGCAAGTGGTCTGGCGTGAGGAAGCTTCTCCGTGAATTCCCTGAGCTTCCTCAAGTCGCGTATGATCACGAACCTCCAGGGCTGTCTGTTACCGGCGCTGGGTGCGTATCTAGCCACGTCAATAGCCCTCAAGAGACTCTCTAAAGGTACTTCCTCACTTCTAAAGACTCTGACGCTCCTCCTCTTAAGGAGGTTTTCAACACAAGCCTCACTCATAATGAACCCACCGCTACGTATACTGTACGTAAGCTAGTGTTTTAAGCTTGTTTAACGCAGGCTCTACGCTTTTACGCAGAGTTAACTTGTGAGAGGCGATTTTATAAAAGTATAGGATTTAGAATTGGTGTAGGGAGTATTGATGAGCACTGAGCTCTCGGAAGTGGTGGAAAGGATTGAAGAGCTGATTGAAGAGGGCGACATGGCAGCGCTGAGGAATTTCTTAAGTGGTTTAGACGTCTACCTGATTAAGGACATCCTGGAGCGGCTGGAGCCGGGTTTAAGAACTAAGATAATCCCGCATATTCCGCTGCTTAACATGAGCTCCATCATATCTAAGTTCAGCGAGGACCTGTTGCTTGACGTGACGTCTCTGAAGGGCGTGGATGAGTTGATTGAGGTGCTCAGTAAGATTCCGATCGATGAGGCTGTTGACTTGATTCAGAAGCTACCGCCTAAGACCGCTAATAAAGTCCTCAGCGCTTTACCAACCAGTAAAGCGAGGGAGATCTCTGAGTTGCTTAAGTACCCCCCAGAGAGTGTTGGGGGGATCATGACAACTAGAATACCTGTCTTTAAGGCCTCCGTATCGGTTGACGAGGTTGTTAAGGAATACGTGACTAAGGAGGGCTTGGGAGCTTATGACAAACATAACTACCTGTACGTAGTTGGCGACGACGGTAAGTTAGCGGGGTGGATAGAAATTAAATCACTCTTGACGAAGCCGAGGAGCAAGCTCCTTAAGGAAGTTATTAGCAGGCCGCCGGCGACCGTTAACGCCTTCTCAGACCGTGAGATGGCTGCTAAGCTTGCGGTGACCTACGACTTAACGGAGCTCCCGGTCACTGACAACGAGGGGAGGCTGTTAGGGGTTGTAACTCTGGACGACGTCCTGGACGTAGCCATAGCTGAATTCTCCGAGGACTTAATTAAGTTCGGCGGCTTCACAGACGTTGTTAAGGGTAGCTACATGAGCGCTAATATAAAGTCAATCCTAGCACGTAGGATCCCCCCGATAATGTTCCTCTACCTGATGAACGCTGTAACAGGGAGTATCGTGGCTTCATTCGTCGGGGTCATTGAGAGGGTGGCGGTGCTCGCGGCTTTCCTACCCATGCTCTCGGATAACTCAGGTAACATAGGATCTCAGGCGTCGACCTTCATAATAAGGAGCCTGGCCCTCGGGGAGGTGAAGCCCAGAGACATCCTCAGCGTCCTACGTAAGGAGATACTCACATCAATGGCAATGGCTTCAATACTGCTTCCAGTAGCGTTCGCCATAGCTTTCATAATAACCTGGTTCTTCTACCGTGGGAGTTTCTCGTACGCCGCCTACGTCGGCTTAGTAGTATGTACAGCCCTACTGATTTCAATGATATTGGCAGATTTAATCGGGGCTCTACTACCGGTAGCGCTAGTGAGGTTTCACGTGGACCCTGCGGGAGTCTCAGCACCGATAATAACGACCATAGGTGACATAATAACGTCAATAACCTACTTCACAACAGCGATGTACCTCCTAATAACTATCTAACTTATATATACACATCCCTCAGGGATAAAGACCCTACATCAGCTGATCCCTTCATGACCTGCTAAAGCTCAGGTCCTCCTAGAGGAAATGCGTGGCGAGACCGACAAGAAAGCAACCAAAGAGCACGCCAAAGAATTAAGAAGAACGCATGGGGTGATGTGTTGCTTCCCCCTCGCGAGGGGGAAGCAGTTGTTTGTAAATGGATAGATATATTAAGCGTGTAAGAAAGACGTGTGTTTAATTTCTAGTTTTAGAGTAGTTTTCTACCTATTCTCTTTATAGGATTATTATACAAAACTTTTCTAAGAGCCTGCTTGCTTAGTTTTGAGTTAAGCATTTACTAAGTTTTCCGGGGTTCTAGTCTTTCTTGCTCTCTTAATATTTTTCTAAATCTATATCTCTGTATGAAGCGTTTAGAAAGACACTCACCTGGCTTGGCTCTTTCAGTCCTTAGGACTGTTGTTTTGGTTGCTTCGTCGCGGTTCAGGAGGCTGAGCTTCACTCTGTTGAGTGGGGATGGGCGTTATAGTCGTCTCGAGTGCTTCCCTCGCTTCGTTAAGGCTCACGCTTCCTTCTTTCTTGCGGGGTAGAATTAATAGCGTCTCCAGGTATGTGGGCAGGTACCTCTCCCTTCTTATGGTAGGAGTCTAGCGTCTCTTACCATCTTTTCTTATTATACAAAAATAATGACGTTAAACGTTAGTCGTTATACGTCAAAAGCTTATTAACCTTTGACCATCTATATTTTGGTGTCAAAAGATGACAGACGTTTTACGTCTGTCTAAAAACCGCCGTAAAAGCACTATACAAGCCCTAAACCGGATGATAGACGTGCTCAAGAAACGCAAGTCAGAGGACTACATACGCCTTGGGTGGGAGCTCGGGTACACCAGCCCCGAGTACTTCAAGCGCTCTGTGTTACCCCTCTTCATGAGGCTCAACCAATGCATAGACTATGACAGAGACTTCATAGTATGGGTCTGTGATGAGGAGTCGAGAGAAGGTGGTGAGCAGT
>JAWBLQ010000099.1:0-4701 GCA_038830105.1 Zestosphaera sp.
ACACGAACGGATAGAACTGTGCTTTAAAGTACTTTACTGGACTAAGACCTCCCGCCCCCACTATTATGGAGTATATGACGAAGAAGTGGAAGAGCGTTAAGGCGTACTGCGTCCCCAGGAACTTAGCGTACGCTCCAAGCATCTGAGGCCCGTATACTATCATTAACCAGGCAGCGTACATGAATATAGCCACTGGTGCGTAGTACATTATAATTCTTACAAAACCTATCATAGTCCTAGATCCGAGTGAGAGTATATTAGCCACCTTCCTGCCATCCTCACCAAGGAACGCCACTGCCAGACCCAGGATGATGGCAAAGATGATCATGGTCATCGCACCAGCTACTGCCAGCAACGAACTGAAGTCTGTCTGGAAGAATGAAAGTAGTATGTCAACGCCTGAGGGAGGTGTTGGCGGTGGCTGTTGCGTGGTGAGGTTCAAACCGGCGCCGGGCATCACTACTGAGGCGCCTATAATGCCCCATACAGCACAGGCAACAGTCGTTACGATGTACAGTATGAGCATATACGCCAGGATTTTACCGAGCTTCCTAGCGTCAGCTATCGACGCTGTGGCAGCCGCTATGGTGAAGAATATCAGCGGCGGTATTGCTATCCTAATCAGTCTAACGAATATATCACCAAACGCCTTGAACCACGTGCTTAAGGTCTTCTGAACATCCGCGGGCGCGGTAGTACTCACAACCCAGCCGATAAGTATGCCGAGTATGAAGCCTAGCGCTATGGCCAACAGAAACTTGTATTGGACACTACTCTTAGCCAATGTAGTGCCACCATATATACTAACATAAGCCTCCTTATAAATAATCAGTTATTGTAACAAGGGTACTTAAGGATCTTCGAAAGACCCTGCAAAGATATAGCGTGACAACTGCTTAAAGGCAGAGCTGCTTCCCCTTGCACATCTGAGGAAGGGTTTATAGGGGTTTGGGTTTCATGTTGGTTGATGTGGTTTGTTGTCAACCCTTGGCTTCACAGACCTCTGGGCGCCTTTCATCGGTGCTCATGTCATTGGTCTCCACCCGTTCAGGGTAACCCCAACCCACAGCTTCCCTTCATCTAGCTCGGGGTTCACGGCTGTGGGGAAATCCCCACATCCTGGTGTTGGATGCCCTGCCCACTCAGGTCTTCACCACTTACCTACATTGTGGGCAAGCTCAACCCACGACAATACAACTTACATCAAACCTTTAAACCTTCATGAAACCTGAACAGCCGCGCGAGGCGTTGAAAACGTTTTCCTCTTTCCGAAGCCTTAGGAAGTGATGGAGGTAGCTCAGGACCTCTCTAGGGGATCAATCTAGATGCAACCGCGAATAAACACAAAAAGACTGAAAAGAACATCTGGGGGGTAATCAGAAGTAAAGCAATCTGCGTGCTTTTATTTAGTTCTAACCCAGAATTTACTTGATATAAAGTGATTGAGCCTCTGGGAAAGGGTAGGAAGGTTCATAGGGATGTAGGCAAGGCCTATGTCCTAAAAATACTCAATATAATGAGGCATTACTACAGTTTGAGAGATATCGAGAAGATTCTTGACTTACCAGCCCAGACCATATGGAAGTACGTGAATTTAGTTGCGGTGCCTGAGGAGAAGACTGTGGCTAAGATAATCAGTAAAGTAAGCGATTTGAGAATTATCGATAAACTGGTGGATGAGTCATTTAGGGAGTTCAGAGAAAACCCGGTGAACGTATTGAGTAGGCCTGGCTTCCTTAAACTGTTCTCCTACGTAACTGAAATCTTCGTTGGGGATGCCAGGATAGACTTGATAATGCCTGTATCCACTGGAGCGATGATCCTGAGTAGCTACCTGGCTACTGAGTTATTGAGCGCCGTATGTCCTTTTATAGAGAGTCCGATTCAGGATAGGAAAGGCTATGCTATAACCTACTATATAGACAATAACGGGATTAAGTTCATCGCACTGCCTAAAAGCTGTCTGAAGGATAGGTCAACAGTCTTGTTGGTTGATGTAGCTCTGGAGGAATTAAGTAAGTTGAGAGGCGTTTTAGAGATTCTGAGTAAGGCAAGGATGAGGGTTTACGGTCTCGTGGCGATTGACGCTTCTGAAGCCGTTTTAGAGAACGCGAGAAACGCGGGACTTAAAGTAATGACTCTGAGACGCAGGTATCACTGAGACTACTCTTCAACTCTCTGTGATCTATCTGCGTACGCTAGCTTATACCTCCTCGGCTTCAAGTACTCTATTATAAGTTCAATCCCTTTAAGCGGGTCGCTTTGATTACCGCATGTATAGACATCAACTGTGGCGTACTCATACTCAACCCAAGTATGGATGGCTATATGTGATTCCTCAACAAGTGCGATTACTGATATCCCCCCCTTCTTACCACCGAACCTCCATGACTTGACCTCAACTAACTTCATGTTAGACGCCTTAGCGGCTTCAACGACAACCTCCCTGAGTCCCTCCTCATTGGTGGCGGCACTTAAGTTTACGTCGTATAGATTAGCGTAGTAGTGCTTACCGACTACGAAGTCACTGCCTCCCCTCATTTACCTCACCCCTCCAAGCTCTTTAAATATCCACGATGAGTCATGCCTGCGTATTCTTTTAACACCGCCGTCAATCAGCGCGTGAACAACTATAGGTAAGGCGATGGTCGCGTCCACGTAAACCACTTTCTTCATAGCTTTTGGAGCTACCTTACCCCAGCTAACGGCCTCCTCTAGAGTTGCCCCGCTTAAGCCACCCCACTGCGGCGCGTCCGTCGTGAATTGAACTACGTACTCAAGCGATTTATAATGGTCGTGACGTCCTTCCTCTTCAGCTATTAAAGTCTGAGCCACGGTTACCAGGTTGACGTAATCCTTAGGAACCCCCCCACCCACATACACAGCTGCGAGCTTGCTTGAAAGCCTCCCGATCTCGACTATCTGATAGAAATCTTTAACCATGTCAATGATTATCCTGTGACCTCTACGGTAAGGCAGTAGCGTGGCCATCCCATAACCGCTGTCCACGAGGGCTGGTGAGAAGATTGGAACGCCGACTCTGTACGCAGCTGCAACTATGGAGTCCACTCCCTTCTCGTTCAGGAACTTCCCGAAAAGATGCAGGAACTCAGCTGTCGAGTAGGTGGACCCATTAGGCAGGCTCTCAACGAATTCCCTAATAAGACCTTCCATTTTCCTGTAGTCTAATTCACTTGCCAGCGTGTCGTAAAACCTATCGAACTTATACTTGAGTAACTCGTGATCATCAACGCAAGGGTAGGTTTTAAGGTATTTGAAGCCCATAGCCTCGAATATATCCTCGCTTATTATGGCCCCTGTTGACACAACAACGTCAACGTATCTCTCCTCAACTAACCATTTAATAATCCTCCACATCCCCGCAGTACCCATGGAGCCTGCTAGCCCGAGGAATATCGTGACCTCTTCATCACTAAACATATCTACGAGCGCCTGATAAGCCTCACCAAAAGCCCTGCCCTGAAACGCTGTATTGCTCATCCCAAGTAGGAGTTCATGAAGCCCTCTACGCCTTACGTCAAGACTTCTCAGCTCACCTAACACGAACGAATACTCTTCCATCTTTACCTCTAACCGACGCTAAAGAGAGCTACTCCTATTAAGCTTTAGTAAATCCACATAATATTACATTAATTTTAGGATTCTTCTTGCTTGTGTTTACTTATAAGGTTACATGGAAGCAGATGAGCGTAGCTTCAGGAATGGGCTGACTCTGGCTCAGGTTTACACTCGCATGCACACGTCAATTAAATACATATGATTGTTCAATGAAGTTGTGAGGATGCATCAATGTTATTCCTAGGTAGGATTTAGTCCGTAGCAACCCCTCAGGACTCATCGACAAGCTGTATTCCTTCTGGAAGGAGTACCTCCTCTTAGCAGCGTCCAAGAGCCTCACAGCATGAATCCTCCAACCCAGCGCTAACAGACGTTAGGAGGGCTGGTAATGTATTGAACATAAAAACCCGGGTTCACTCCAGTACCTAGAACCCTAACGTTATTCTTTCTAGTCATCATCTATGAGTAACGATAGCCCAGGGTACCTATACCACGGATGTACTGGAGTCTCTGAAGTCGAGATCACGTTAGCGCCGACCGTCACAGATCTAACGACCTACTGGCATGCCTTCTAAATACGTGTCTGTGGATATTATGACGATGTCTGGTTTAACCAATTTCAAGAACCTTTAGGACTGTGAGTCGTGAACAACGCTAACCTCGAGAGCCCTGTCTAACCCCAACAACGCTTGAGTCTTTGCCAACTCTTGAAGGGTCTATGCTAATACTGGCTAGCTATAAGAGACCCTATAGGACCAACTCCATAGTGAATAACCCTAAAGGGTTTGCTTATTAGACACATAAATGATATCACCAGGTTTATATAGCATCCTTAGAAGTTATATATAGTGCAAGAATTAAGGGTGTTAACGTGTGAACAAAGAGATCCGCATCCTCCTTGCACTTTTGGTTATCATAGTAATCTCCCTATCTTTAGTACCATTCGTAACACACGCGATCTTCGAGACGTACAACCCTTACTATACGTTCAGAGACGCGGTAATGGCTAGTCTCTTGGCCTTAGTTTGGATAGGAATAGTAACCCTCCTGGTCGTCACTATTAAAGTCTACAGCTATAGGTCGTCAGAGGGGCACGTCTTAAAGAGTCTACAGGACAGCTTG
>JAWBLQ010000100.1:0-4671 GCA_038830105.1 Zestosphaera sp.
AGATATAGTGTTACTCCTAAAGGCCTTGTGAGTTAAACGTATTCACGTGTGAAGCAAGGAAAGAAGAAAACAGGGTATGTTAGAATTTTTAACTAAGGGAAGCCCTCACTTCACTTAGCAACTGAGGGGATGTAGTCCTTAACCTGGAAGGGATCGAACCTCACTTTAGCCCCCTTCTCAGCCGACATGTACGCGTGCATCATTAACTGCACTACTAGAAGTCCGTCGTGCCAAGATTCGTAGGGCATCTTCCTCTTAATGAATGAGTCGATCATGTGCGCGTCCTCAGCTTGGTAACCGTAGGTTACTGCCTCGTCAGGTATCACTGGCATTAAGCCCTGTTCAGCGTTTTGCTTCTCCACGAATTCCTCAGTCGGCGGGATCCTCACGTTCCTGCTTATGAAGGTGAAGAGCTCTGGCTGAAGGGTGTTTATGCTTAAACTGTATTCAGGCCCCAGTACCTCGAAAGTCAGTCTGAGCCCAGCGCCGACGAAAGACCACGACGTCCTCGCCTCAGTTACCACGTTCGAGCCCTCCTGATCTTCGTAGGTTATCACTGATAACGCGTAATCCTCTGCAGGCTCCCTTAGGAAGTCAACGCCGAACCTCCTCCTCAGATCCTCAGCGTATTGCTCCTTAACCCACTTAAGGAACGCTATCTCGCCGTAGACGTGCTTAGGCCTTAAGTATGTCTTATCCTCCCCTGGCTTTATGAGGAAGTGCCTGGCCGCCTCAATGCTGTGACACATCATATCTATTAATACCCCTCCTCCCGAGACGGAGGGTTTCCAGAACCAGGCGCTGTGTGGGCCTGAGTGCTCCTCAGCCGCCCTGGCCAGGTAGGGTCTCCCTGAGTACTTAGCCCCAACACCCCACACAACATCCTTACCCTTGCTCACGGACGGCATGAAGACCTGGTTCTCTAGGTACCCGTGAAGTAGTCCAGCCCTCTCAATTAACTTAACCATTTCCTCTGCTTCACCAGCGTTCCTGGCCAGGGGCTTCTCTATAGCTACACCAACGACATTGGATCTTCCCTGAGTGACCTCCTCAACTATCGCCTTAGTTACCTCCAGGTGAAGGTTGTTAGGCACCAGAATCCAGAGGGCATCTAACTCCCTATCCCGTAAGAACTCGAAGAGGTCTGTGTGCACCCTAGGCCTCCTGAACCCAAGGCCCTCGACAAGCGATGCAAGCCCTTTCGCCGACCCCTCAGTCCTTGAGTAGATGGAGACTATCTCCGCGTTCCTAACCATGCTGAATGCCCTAGCATGGAACTTAGCCGAGAAGCCAGCGCCTATGAACCCCACCTTAACCCTGACGGAGTCGCTGGCCGTGCAAAACACCTCCGATAAAGAAACTAGCTGAGGACTTAATAAATCATCGCTACACGATGTTAGGCGTCAGCCATATAGAGAACAGCGTGAAGAGAATGATGATGAAGAGAATCGTCAGCAACGTCTTCACGAACAGCTTCGCCAGACCCTTACCTGATTGAGAGTCCTGCGGGACTAAGGTGAAGACCACGTAAATCAAGGTGCAAGACATGACGAGAACCCAGCCGGCAGTGTACCCCACGATGCTGAAGGGCTGGAATATCAGCAGGAGCCCTATAATACCCACCACGAGCAACGCCTCCTCAACCAGCCTACGTTTAAACACGGCCACCACCTATCGAGACCCTCCTGCCGCTGCTCGGGTCGAAGAAGAACACCTTATCAACACTCACTACAGCCCTCACCCTATCACCCTCTCTAAGCGTGAGTGAGGTGAACTCATCTGGACTCAGCTTGACTTTAAAGTCAGTACTGCCTGACTCCACGTCAACCACGAAATGAGTCCCGAAGAACTCCACCACCCTAAGAACACCATCTATAACAACGTTGCGGAAATCCCCGGCATCGAAGCCCTCCCTAAGCAAGGCAACGCTCTCAGCTCTGAACCCCATCAACGCCTTATCCAGGCCTGAACTCAACAACCCCTTACCTACGGCTGGGTTCCTGAGGATCTCCCTACCGCCTAGCCTCACGCTTAAGTTCCTACTATCTACTTGCACTTCTATTAAGTTCATCCCGGGCTCCCCGAGGAACCACCCAACGAACACGGAGTCAGGCGTGTTATAGATCTCCAACGGAGGCCCAACCTGCTCAACAACTCCGAAGTTCATGACCGCTATCCTGTCCGCCAGGGTTAAGGCCTCTATCTGGTCGTGGGTCACGTATATGATCGTCTGTCTTAACTCCTTCTGTAGCTTCTTCAACTCAGACCTCATGACCACTCTCGTAACGGGATCTAATATGGTGAGTGGCTCGTCCAGTAGGTAGACCTGCGGCTCCTTAGCTATGGCCCTGGCTAGAGCCACTCTCTGTTTATCCGCTACGTTAAGCTTATCGATGTGTAGGTTGAGCAACTTCTCCAGACCCACCAGCTTAGCGACCTCCCTGACCCTCCTCTCGACATCGTTCCTTGAATAGCCTCTAGACCTCAGGGGCAACGCTATATTGTTGAACACCGTCGTAGGGTATAGTGCGTAGAATTGGAAAACCATTGAGACGTCCCTGACCTCAGCCGGCACGTTAGTCACGTCGACGTCGTTGAAGAAGACCCGTCCTTCAGTGGGCTTCTCAAGACCTGCCATTACCCTCAACATCGTTGTCTTACCGCATCCGCTGGGGCCCAGCACCGCGAAGAACTCCCCGTCACGCACCTCTAGATTCACTCTCTTAAGCGCTTCAACACTCCCGAACGTCTTAGACACGTTGACTAACTTAACACTAACCAAGGACCTACCACCCTATTAACTCCCCTGACTTACTGTCAAAGAGAAGCGCTTTCTGAGGCGTGAGGCATATATCGACCTCACTACCGATCGCCGCGTTAGGCAGGCATGTTCTCAGCGACTTAAACACTCTGTCCCCCCTCCTAGCGTAGAGGAGGTACTCACTCCCCCTATACTCGTGGCCGAGGAAAACACCCCTTAACGCTATGCCGGGGCAACCCCTCACGTGTTCGTCTATGATGCATGTGTTAACGTGGTTAACCATTATGAAGGACCCCTTGCGGAACCTCGCTAACGCGTTAAGGACGTCAGAGCTTATAGAGAGGTCCTCACCCGTGTCAACGCTCACCCTACCTGAATCATCTACCGTTATAAGGATCTCGTTTATCAGGTTGCCTGTGAGGTACCTTGCTATGTAGATGTTCTTAGGGGCTTGATGGATCTCGCTTGGTTTTCCTTCCTGCACTGCAGCCCCGTTAATCAGAAGCAACGCCTTATCGCCCAGCGCTAAGGCGTCTTGAGGGTCTGACGTAGCGAGCACTATGGTCTTACCTAAATACGACTTCAGCTTCTTGAACTCCGTTCTAAGCGCGTAACGTATCTTAGCATCTAGGTTGGAGAAAGGCTCGTCAAGGAGGTATATCTCAGCCTCCTTAGCGAGGGCTCTAGCTATAGCTACTCTCTGCCTCTCGCCGCCGCTCAGTTTATCCGCCTTCCTATCCAGTATGTGCTCTATCTTCAGGAGGCTGGCTATCTCCCTAACCCTCCTGTCAACGTACTCCTTATCCCTCCTCTCGGCGATGAGAGGGGACGCTATATTCTCGTAGACGCTCATGCTCGAGTAGAGCGCCAGCGTCTCGAATACCAGTGCTATGCCCCTCTCGTATGGGGGGAGGTCGTTAACAACCTTCCCGTCTATCACGACATCCCCGGAGTCCTGCGTAACAAGGCCTGCAATTATCTTCAGGAGGGTTGTCTTACCAGAGCCTGGCGGCCCTAGGATAACGAACAACTCTCCTCTCTTTATGGAGAAGGACACGTTATCTAGGACCTGTCTACCGCCACGCCTCTTAACGAGGCCCCTCACCTGCAGGACGTACTCGCTCATTTAACGCTACCTCCTCACGGTCCCGAAGGTGAGTCCCCTCAACATGTATCTCTGCAACCAGAACACGAGGACTATTATCGGAAGTATGTAGATCACCTCTATGGCCGCGACCCTACCCCAGTTAAAGCCCCTCTCACCCCTGATACTGCTGAGCAGGACTGAGGTCGGTTTCGTGTCGATGCCGCTTAAGAGGAGTGCGAAGAGGAACTCATTCCAGACCGTGATGGCTGCGAACGCTGCTGATGCAGCTACTCCGGGAGCCACCATAGGCAGGACTATCTTAAGGAGTATGTAGGCCGTAGAGTGCCCGTCTATGAGTGCTGCCTGATCAACGTCCTTAGGTATGTCGTCGATGAAGCTCTTTATCATCCACACGGAGAGCGGGAGGGCCATCGTGGCGTACACTAGTATGAGCCCGGTGTACGTCCCCTTGAAACCCACGTTGTAGAACATGATGAATATAGGTATTATTAGCGTTATCGGGGGCATCATCCTGGTTGATAGTATGTAGAACATCAAGAGGTTCCTCCCCTTGACCGGGTGTCTGGAGAATGCGTAGGAAGCTATGACGGCTAGCGCCAACGCTATGGCCACGCCGCCTGCAGTGACTACGAGGGAGTTCACGATCGCGCTGTAGGCACCGTACCTGTAGGCTTCCTCGAAATTCTCTAGAGTTGGTTGAACTACTATGAGGAAGCTTGAGTATATCTCAGACCTGGACTTGAAAGCCAGTGAGAACATCCCGTATATCGGGATCAGGTAGGTCACCAGTATCGCGATCAAG
>JAWBLQ010000101.1:0-4570 GCA_038830105.1 Zestosphaera sp.
ACATAGACGCGTCGCTGGCTAGTAACCCTGCAACGTACTCGATAGTCTCTGAGGCGTCTAACTTTGCAGGCGCGTTAACTTCAGGCTACATCCTGACGTTGGGGGGTACACCAATAATGCTGGTCGTGATGACTATGTTAACTCTAGCGACGTTACGAGCGCCTCTTAAATCAGAGTCCTGAGCGTCCCTGAGACGGGGCCTAGGATTAATAAGTTGTTAACTACAATATATTGATGGGGGAATCACTGGGTTTAATGATGAGATGAACTCCGCTGATCGGTGATTGAGGACTCGAGCACTGAAGCACCTTAGTCTTCACGGTTAAACTGCGTTACCTCCTATGCTTTATTTAAACTACAAACACTCATTATGTTGGTGGCTGTGTGGTTAAGGTCGTTGTAACGTTCATCGGGGCTTTAGCGGACTCTGTCGGCACTCATATGGAGGTTGTGGAGCTGCAGTCGGGCTACATCACAGTTAAAGACCTGATCGAGCACCTGACTTTTCTAAAGCCTTCTCTAAACAGCTTTTTAAGCATGACCCCGCTTATTCAGGTGTTTGTTAACGACGTCGAAGCCTCTTATAACAGAGCTCTAAGAGACGGTGATAGAGTCACCTTAATGTCGCCACTGTATGAGGGTGGCTGACGCCCGCTAAGAATCAACAGTTAGAGACGTCTAAGTCTAGGGTTCAAGATCTCCTCTAGAGAATACCCGACCAGTACGAAGGCGTATATCAGGAGTAGTATGAATACACCTGGCGGAACGAAATACCACCATTTACCTGTGGAGAGAGCTCCCGACGAGAAAGCGTAGTGAAGTATCATACCCCAACTTATATCGTTAACGTTTCCAACCCCTAAGAACACCAACGCCGCGTGTGAGAAGATAGCGTTAGAGGTCGCCAGAGCCATATTAGCGTACACCACCGGCATGACGTTAGGTAGTATGTGCTTGAAAACTATTCTCGCGTTACTAGCTCCAATAGCCTTGGCCGACTCTATGTAAGGCCACTCTTTTATGGAGAGAACCATGGACCGTACAACCCTCGCTGTAGTGCTCCAGCTTAAGACCCCTATAATCAAGATGACGTTGAGTAAACTAGGCCCTAGGATAGCGCCCACGACGATCATTAATATTAACGGTGGTATCACTAGAAAGAGGTCCGTGACCCTCATGAGGATTTCGTCTAAAGACCCTCCTAAGTAACCACTAATCAGACCTACAGCAGTCCCTATAGTTACCGCGACCAACGCCGCGAGAACGCCCACTATTATTGAGATTCTGGAGCCGTAGAGGTTGAGTGTGAAGAGGTCCTGCCCGACCTCGTTAGTGCCGAACCAGTGCTCAGGACTTGGGGGTAGCAAATATTTCGACGGGTCTGTCTTATGAGGGTCGTGCGCGGCTATGTAAGGTGCCAACACGCTGAGAACTGTAAAGAATGCTATTATCGATAACCCAGCTACCCCTAACTTGTTTCTCTTATAGATCCTCCAGAAATCAATTACCGAGGTTAGGCTGGACGCTAGTCTTGACATTAACGCTTCACCCTCGGGTCTAGGTATCCGTAGATAATGTCAGCTATGAAATTCACTAGAACCACGGATATGGTCACTATGAGGAAGGCACCCTGAAGTATCGGGTAATCTCGGTTTAGTATAGCCTCGTAGATTAACCTGCCGACGCCTGGCCATGAGAACACGGTCTCGGTTAAGACCGCACCCGCCACGACTAAACCTAGGTTTATCGCTATTATGCTTACTGTTGGTAGCATAGCGTTTCTCAAGGCGTGACTACTTAAGAGCATGCGTGTGGGGATTCCTTTAGCTCTCGCCGCCATTATATAGTCCTCTGTAAGGACATCTATTAAAGCACTTCTCAGAATGATCGTGAATTCCCCGTACGTAACCAAAGTTAACGTTAGATAGGGTAGTGTGAAGTGCTGAAGGAAATCCGTTAGATAACTCACGATATTTGGATACGTAACGCCGTAAGACAGCATCCCTGAGATAGGGAGTTTCAGATAATATATGGAGAGGAGTATGAGGATCCCGCCAAGCCAGAACGTAGGTAGTGAGTAGAGTCCCATAGCTGTCGTCAGCACTACCACGTCAGTCTTACTCGCTCTTCTCCACGCTGCAACCATGCCTGTTAAAATCCCTAAGAGTATCGCTGTAAGCGTTGCCGGTAGTACTAGGATGAGTGAGTTGATTATTCTAGGTATTAAGACACTGCTGACCGAGGTCTTGTAGAAGAAGGAGATACCGAGGTTTCCTTGCAGGAAGTTGATTAAATATAGGAGGAACTGCTCTAACAAGGACTTATCCAACCCGAACTGCCTCTCAAGAGTTCTTATCTGCTCTAGAGTAAGGCGTGGATTCCTGAATAAAAGCTGGATCGGGTTGCCTGGAAGAACCCTGAAAAGAAAAAAGTTGATTGTAACTATAGCAAAAACAGCTATTAGACTTGCTACCATCCTCCTAGCTATGTAGGTGACGTATTTCGAAACCACTAGAGACCCCTTTACCTCCTTCTAAGGAGGACTAAAGCTATAATAACGATAGCGATGACTATGATTACACCTGCTACTAAGGTCGTCGGGAAGGCCTCTGCGGGCACTGTTGGGGTTGTCGCAGGGCTTGTGGTAGGCGTTGTGGCGGGGGACGTGACTGGTGTCGTGGTTTGAGGCATTACTGGTTGTACTTTAAGGAATACAGTCCAGTCGTAACCCCCGAAAGGACCTCCAGGCCAATCATGCTCGAAGCCTGTGAAGGTCTTGACATATGCTTGAGGCGTTAAGACCTCGTAGAGCGGCAGGTATGGCAAATCACGGTAGAGCATCTCCTGCATCTGCCAGGCGATTTGCTTAACAGTCTCCACATCAGGAGCGCTCAGCATCTCCTCATACATGGCGTCGTACGTAGCGTTAACGTAACCGCTGTCCGAGGTCCCCATTATAACCTGGTTTGAGAGGAATATCGATAGAAACGTCGGGTCGCCAGGAGTGAGGAACCAGTCCCATATATCCATGTCATGACCTAGTGTTGTAGTGTCGTCCTCGGAAGTCCATATTATTGCCGCCATACTACCGGTATCCATAGCCTCTACTTCAGCTGATACCCCTATCTGAGCCCACCACTTTGCTATCTCTTGCGCCGCTCTAATCGCCTCGGGCATGTTGCTCGGTACTAGGAGTTTATAAGACATAGGCGTTCCGTCAGGCGCCCTCCTCACGCCGTCCTGCCCTAGGACGTAGCCTGCGTCATCAAGTATCTTGCTTGCGAGTTTTAAGTCGAATTTATAGGGCTTTAAGCCTGAATGGTAGAAGGCGTTTGAAGTCGGTACAACAGTTGCGATTGCTCTAGCATATCCATGCCAAGCGAGCTCAGCGACGTAGGAGACGTTAACCGCGTGTGCTAGGGCTTTCCTGACGTTCAAGTCTCTTAACGTTGGGTTCCCCTTACCCTCTGGATACATATTAAAGGCTAGGTAGAAGTACATAACGCCAGGCGCTACGACGACCTCCATGTTGGGATTCGCTTGAATCTCCTCAACCATCGCAACCGGTATATAGGGTCCTACGGCATCTATATCACCTGCTCTAAGGGCGTTTGCTGCTGAAGTGACGTCAGAGTAGAAAGCTATTATTATCTTATCCACCTTCGGTAGCCAGGACTTCCTGAAGAAGCCTCGGTATTTCTCTAAGACTATGTACTGCCCTTCCTTATAGTCCGTGACTGTGAAGGGGCCTGAACCGATGGGTGGACAATCAGGGTAGGTTGACGGGTCCGAGACCCGCTCCCATACATGCTTCGGTACTATGGGTATTGCTGTTGCGGCCATGAGCATGAACATTGCAGATGACTTACACCTGAACGCTATTGTGTAGTCGTCTATTACATGGATAGACTCAACCACCTCAACGTTGGGTGATAGTCTAGACCAGTCAGCTGAAGCTAGTTCAAAGCTGTATTTAACATCCTCTGCAGTAACTCTTACACCGTCATGGAATGTGGCATTCCTGACTAAGTGAAACACTACAGTGGTGCTGTTCATACTCCATGATTCAGCTAAATCAGGTATGAAGGAAGTATAGCTCTTATCAAACCTGACTAACGTATCGTATACGTTCGTCGTAGCCCACAAGGATATCTGCGCGTACGTTGTGAATTGGTTGAACGTGTCAAAGGACGTACCTCCCCACCCAACCCTGAAGACCACTTCACCAGACTGCTGTGAGTGAACCACTCTCTGGATACCTCCTGAAAGCACGGGGAAGATTGTAATCAGCACTAAAGCCAGACCTAAGACCCTTACCAAATACGACATTAACTTACCCACTAGTGATCACCATATGAAGGTAGCGTTAGGGGGTTAAAAACATTATTAAATTAATTACGTCAAATAGAAATTATTTTTAGACAGTACATGAATAAATTTCTCTAAATACTGCTAAAGATAATACGTGTCCTGAATAACATTGCAATTAAGAACGACTGAGCAGTTTATTAAGTCTTTAGGTTTACCCTGCCTCGTGTAGCTGTTTTGTGTTGGTTATAGGAGGGGTGAA
>JAWBLQ010000102.1:0-4513 GCA_038830105.1 Zestosphaera sp.
CTCTTTGATTTCATTGAGACCTGCAACCCTCTCATAAGTATTTATCAACGGTACTTTCCCACCGCCTGTCAGCAATATCCTTGTGTTCCCTCTATCACGTGCTAGATCCTTATACCCATCGAAGTGGACGGTATGCTTAGGGTTTTTAGTAGGTAACTCCTCCTTATTAATTAAGGCTGCGCGTCTAACGTATTCTAGATCGCCCTCATCACCTACAATCACGTAAACCGAAGAAGGTTCAGCTACTCTTACGATATCAGCTACCCATTTATGAAGCTCGGGGTCTTTAATTCGTAGCAACCTATCAAGCATCTCCTCCCTCATGAAGTTACGTAGAAACCCTACATAATCATACTCCTCAGAGGAAAGCCTCTCCCTACCCAGTTTATACACCATTTAGAAAACTATTTTCGGTTTAAAAATGAACTTAATTGCTAAAAGAGTCTTAATGGTGAGAGACGCCTAAAACGTGTGCTGTTCAAAAACTTGCCCTTAGTAGTTTCCGATTATGCCAACAGCCACGCAGGACGGGATACGTGGCTGTGATGCATGATTGCGGTGGTTAAGGCGTAATGTTGAAAGGTAACTCAAGCAATTTCCTAGAGGCTCTGAATCGAGGCTTCTCTAAATGTATCTCACCGATGAACCTAGTTGATGGGAGGTGTTCCTTATTGCAAGCGTTTATATTCCAGATAGCGCCGTCAACGTCATAGACTATAACTAAACTCAACTCTTTTATCTCCGGTGGCACCGGGAATAGATCATATATCACATGTCCGTAGGTCTTCTCAGCCTCCCCTCTATGCATGGTCTTGGTTTCAATACGTAGGTCGCTCAGGACCTTCGTATTAGTCAGTTCCTCAATCCTCCTTAACTGTTCATCGCTAGGCTTTATCGAACACGTCACGGTTAATCTGCCATGCTTCCCAGAGGTGTACGTTGACGCAGTCCACATCGAGTCCTCTCCCAAGACCTTAACAACAGCTCCCTTGAGGAGATGCAACGCCGTATGAGATCTCACTTCATCTGAATACGTTGAGTGTTCGTTACGTGAGCACGTGAGACATCACCTGAGGTCATGAATCTATTCAACACACGTTTTTATTTTTAACATTCAACACTAGCTTCTCAAGTCACATGTCTAAATCGCTGAGGAGCTACTTCACTATCTTTGTCTCCCGTTCGATGAAGCTCATTAGAAACATTATAGCCACTATGAGAACTGAGATCAACGCGAACGCCTGAATTAAGTTATACTCGTAGAGTAAATCAACTAATCTCTCTACAGGGTACGTGGTAATTATCTCGATTAGGTTGAGGGTATATCTGGTGAGGAGCGCTATCGTTAACAGAGCGACGACATCCCGCCACACCCTGACACTCCTCCTGAGTACCCTGCTGATTAGCCTACCAACGAACAGTATAGAAGTTGATAAAGCGACGAAGGGTATCATCACCTCAGAATACATCCTAATCGAAGTCACGTCGTAAGAGAAATCCCTCGACGTCATGGAAGCTAACGTCAGAGCTACACCCACTGAAAGAGAAAAGATAGAGAGAATGCCTGAGACTCTGTATATTGATGACTGTCTCCACCTCTTCAACACAGCTTCATGAATCTGAAAACCTCTGATTAAAAGGAAGAGCCCAAGAACTCCTATTAAGACCTCCCACGCGTAAGCTGATAGGTAAGTTAGCGAGACTAGAGAGAAAATAAGAAGCAGAACGCCAGGTATGCCTAGAAATATCTTAGAGAAGCGAGGTTCCTCAATAGCTTTCTTGATATACCTCCCTAACAGAACGTAGGTCTCCTCAACACCTCTAAGTTGTTCTATGACAACCCGCTCAACAGCTGTTATGTTAGCCATGTTCTGAATAATAGGTATAACAAGCTCGTCCTCGGCGCTATCCAAAACTATGACGAAATCCTTACACTCGAAGGTTGATATTAAGTAAGAGACCTGATCCCTCAGCCTCCTGCCAGCCTCAACATGACTCCTAGGGTGACCGGAGATTATAGCGATCTCAACGTCCTCCCCCTTATCCTTGAGATTTGAGTGAATTGAAATCGCGTGGAACAAGACGTTAAGGTCTGAATCATCAGGCTTCACAGTACCGAACTTAACAGAGGCGCTGACAACCTTATCATAACCAATGATGGGGGTTTCAAATCCGCTCAGTGAAATATCATCATCGTAATCAACAGCAACGACCAGCAACCTAGCCAAACCTTAATCCCCCAATATATAAAATTATTCAACAGTTAAGTGTTTTACGACACTAAACACAATTCACCCACATAATAGCTAAACAGTCCTGCCTAGGGGAAAATATAAATTCCAGGTAGCACATTAAATTATGAAATTAGCCGGGGTGCCCGAGCGGTCTAAGGGGCTGGCCTGGAGAGCCAGTGCGGTGCTTCCGCGCGCGGGTTCAAATCCCGCCCCCGGCGCCACAACATGTTGATCCACCACAGATAACTCTTCAGGTCTCATTGAGAAAGTCCATGAACATTTTCTTAACAGGTTTGCATTGAGTGAGAGTTATAGGTTCAGGTCCGTTGTAAGCTCACAGCCATTGATAACGTCTCTTCACACATTCTCCACGCATATCTCCTCATATTTTAGCTACTCCAGAACCCTACCCTTTATCCTGCTAAGGATTTAACGTAACAAAATGCAAGTGCTTTAACTATGTTATTCACAGATCTAGATTGTGACGTTATCAACACGTCGCTGTGGGGAACGCGTATGGAATCTAGTTATTGATTGGAGGGGACCTGTTTTCTAAGGAGGAGTGTTTTCCCCATGATGGTGGGTAGACACCTCTGTCGATGATTACTCTCTTAGTCTTTATGAAAAGACCTTTCCGCGTCTGAAGGATTTCCTCTGTATGCATCTGAGCAATACCCACTGCCACTAGCTCTCCTTTAAGTGTGAAGATCGCAACAGTGTCTCCTTTCCTTATCCTTTCATGAAGTACCGAGACTCCTGGCACTGTTAAGTCAGCGCCGTGAGCGACGGCGCTGACTGCCACGTCATTAATCACTACTTTAGGCAGATGCGAGGCTAAATACTCGCCTGGCATTATTGTTTTCATAAGCATCCTTGGATCCCCCTCAACACGCCATAAATACGCGTACTCAGACAAGTCATGCATTCTGACTAGGTTGGAGCTCTCCTTGAACGGGCCCACTCGAGTCCTCCTCAACTCACGCATGTGAGCACCAACCCCTAAGATGTCTCCTATGTCATGTATTAGTTTACGTGCGTACGTGCCATGCTCGCAGTCAACCCTAAGTAAGACGTAGGGGTGTTCGTACTCGACGAGCTCTAACTCAAACACCTCTCTAACCCTGAGGATTCTCTTAACCGATGACTTGAGCGGCGGTTTCTGATATATCTTGCCTACAAACAAATCAATAACCTCCTTTAACGTATCTACGTCCACACTGCCGTGCAGTTGCATCACAGCCACATACTCCTTACTGGACTGCATTAAGAAACCGATCAGCTTGACAGCATCCCCTAGAGCTATAGGTAACACACCAGTCACTCTAGGGTCTCCCCGTCACCGACCCGTAAGGAACTCCACTAACTACTGGGTCGGTGACTCTAGGGTACCTCCGTGACCGGCCTTGCTAACGCCGAGCAGGTTCTTAACCCATGCCACGACCTCATGACTACTCGGCCCAGGTGGTTTATCCAGATTAATCACACCGAGCCTTATTAACTCGTCCAAGGACCTCTGCTCAGGAGGCTTCCCGTAATTCTCGTTTGTTGTAAACTCCCTGATCAACACGTACCGTCTCTCAAGACCGGCGAACTCGTCAAGCTTCTTGATAAACTCAAGCCCTGCATTCAAGCCTCAACGCCCTCAAGCTTTAGGTGTAATGTAGGAACTTATAAATCTGAGTTAAACCAGAAGTCAGTGAACCATTCTAGAATTTCATCAAGTCCAAATCCTCTCCCTCACAAGGGGTTAGGAGTTGAATGTCCTGAAGAAACGTCGTCCAAGAACCTATGTGCTAAACGCTTCCCCGTTCCCTACCTGGCTATAGACGTTAATGTCTTAACGTAAAGTAGTTCTTTACTGGTTACTTTAGCCCTCTCCTTCATGAAGGTCTCCAAACCACTTGCTTTCACAGCCTGTAGGACCTCCTCGTCCGTAGCTCCCTTCCCGATATCTACCTTCTTATCCGTAGGCTCTATATGATTAACGTTGACCTTCCTGCGCTTAACTCCGGAAAGGCTCTTAGGGCCTGTGACGTAGACGAAGCTCTCGTCGATTATGTCCACTATCACGCACTTCCTCCCAGCCTCTCTACCACGGATCTTAACACACACCCTCCCGATCTCGATCGCCACCAATCTTGTCACCTGCGAAGCTCATAGTAGAATTACAAGTCCTCTTATAAGTTTAAAGAGCTTCAAGAGCTTGAGGCTTTAATCACTATGTTGACTGCCTTCTTCGAGATCTCGAACACCTCATCAGCGTTGAACCTTGCGGTGTT
>JAWBLQ010000103.1:0-4464 GCA_038830105.1 Zestosphaera sp.
TCAGACAAGGTATAAAATTAACCGTTAAGGGGGATTATTTGAAGTAATCCCATGAGTTTGATTAACTGGCTTCCCCTAGGAAATTCCGTATCAACAAAAAATTAATTTAAAGCATATATCGTTATAGCCGTGATGGCAGCTTGCTAACCATTAAGCGGATTATGTTGAGGATCAGGATAGGTATGATAGGCTGTAGGGTGTGGGGTGTAGAGCTAAGGGGGATGCTCAGGAAGCTCGAGGAAAAGGAAGGAGCAAGAATGTCAGGTGTCGTTTAGAGGTGTTGATGGTCTATGTTAATTCGTGAAATGCGTTGAAGAAGCGCCTGATTCAGAGTGCTGAAATTAAGTACCTCAACAGCTCTAGGATCGGTAGGTAGGTGTGATGAGGAGTTCTCATGGTATGTTCTCTTTTAGGTTCTTTTGCCTCTTTTTAGTTCTTTGAATACGTCTACAGCATACACGCTTCTACCGCAGTATCGGCATTGAGTGACGTGCCCGCTTTCCGGGAGTTTTATCTCTCCCCCGCAGTGTGGGCATGCTATCTTCTCAATTATTAATCCCTTGCTTCTTAAGAAGCTGAAGTCCATTTTCGTCTGGAAGATTGCGTTGAGAGCGGAGTCGACTTCCAGGGAGACCTGCGATAAATCAGCTTTAAACTTCTGCTCTAGGGAGTCTATCTCCCGCCTCACTCTCTCCAGTATAACGTCCTGCCGCTCTCGCAGTTCACTATACTCCCTCTCAAGCGTACTTAAGTCATCGATCTTCCGGTTCTTAAGTTCCTTCACTTTCCTCTCATACCTCCTCCTCTTATTCACGTTTGAAACCGTATCCCCTATAAAGAGGATGAGCCCGAGCGTAAGCGGGATTACGAAAGCTATAATTGCTTGAGTCTCCGTAGGCCGACCGCTAGTCACTCCAGCTAAAACCACCAGTGATATAGGAATGAAGATGATTATAAAAACAAGTAGCGAACCGAAAGCACTACCAACAATTTTAGATAGCCTAAGTTTCTCTATTTCAGCCTCACAATCTCGTATTTCCTGATCATACCTCCGCTCTACTTCCTCTTTTCTCTTCCTCATGTAATCCTCTAGGTCACTCCTACGTGTATAATACTCGCGTTCCATTTTATCAAGAGCATATAGATCTTTAGCCAAGTCATTTATTTTAGCTCTTAAACTAGGTGGGAGCTCCCATAATTTAAAAGAATACCCTAACTTCTCTTCTATCATTCTTTTAATTTCCTCCGCCATACTTTCAGCACTCCGCAATAATTCATCAATAGGCCGGTTCTCCGTTCAACACACTCCTATTTAAAGGGTTAATAGGAAGTTTATAAAAGTTTTTACTCCCTTACATGCAGGGACTTAATAAAAGCGTAGTGGTTCTCAAGACCCCTCGTTCTCGCGGCGTGGCGCAGACACCGAGCCAAGCCATTAAGTCAGCAGGTCCTGCGGCGTGATAAAGTCCTCGCCCGGCAACGTTAATAATCCCTCCCTATTTTACCCGGTAATACTAGTAATATCTCGGTGTTGAGTATGGTGAGGCTCGTTAAGACCGGGGTCTCTCTAAACGTCGTCCTCGGAGATATAACCGAGTTTAACGGGGACGCTATAGTGAACCCCGCTAACACCTACATGATCATGGGCGGCGGTGTTGCAGGAGCTATAAAGAGGAGGGGCGGTGTTGAGATAGAACTGGAGGCTAGGAAACACGCTCCAGTACCTGTAGGGGAGGCGGTAACCACATCCGCTGGTAGTCTTAAATGTAGGTTCGTGATCCACGCACCAACCGTGGAGACCCCTGGAGGCAGATCTGATTCAAGGAAGGTGTACGAAGCCACTAAAGCAGCTCTTAAAGAAGCCCTTAAACATGAAATCGAAACACTGGCCTTCCCGTTGATGGGGGCAGGGGTCGGAGGCCTGACGGTCAGGGAGGCCGTAGAGGCGATGACGAGAGCGTTCAGAGAGATCGACGAAGGACTGGAACTCCATCTCTACCTCGTGAACGAAGACACATACACCAAGGTTGTAGATGAGCTAACTAGAACTGGCTGGATTGTTAAGGAGCACTCTAAAACCCTCAGATCCGAGGTAACGAGTCCATCAGAGAGTAAGTAGAGAGTGTTAAGCATACAACACTAAATACAGCCCAAACCAGCATAACGCCCTACACCCGCGACACTAAACTCAAAGCAGTGACAAAGCCAGCAGTCAACAGATATTTTAAGACTTAAAAGGGACATAGAGGTAGCGTAATGGGGACGCGTGAGTGACGTCGAGGCTTAAGACTCTCAAGACAGGTTTTCTCAAGCTCTTAAAAGAGGATGAGGAATTCCGCTACGCCATAGCAGGGCTCATAGGATTTGAAGAAGTGTTAAAGGAGATCAAGACTCTTCAACAACAGACCGTAGAGAACTCGAAGAGGATTGAGGAGCACTCAAGAGTGCTTGAGGAGCATAGCAAGAGGATTGAAGAACTGAGTAAGAGGATTGAGGAGCACTCAAGAGTGCTTGAGGAGCATAGCAAGAGGATTGAAGAACTGAGTAAGAGGATTGAGGAGCACTCAAGAGTGCTTGAGGAGCATAGCAAGAGGATTGAAGAACTGAGTAAGAGGATTGAGGAGCACTCAAGAGTGCTTGAGGAGCATAGCAAGAGGATTGAAGAACTGAGTAAGAGAGTTGAAGAGCACTCGAAGGTCTTAAGCGAACACGGTAAGAGGATTGAGGAGCTTGCTCTAGGCATCCAGGCCTTAGGTGCTAGATGGGGGTTGCTCGCCGAGGATACCTTCAGGAATGGGGTGAGGGGGCTCGTGGAGGAGTACTTTGGTGGTAAGGTTGAGGAGTGGATCTATCGAGATGCTGAGGGGTTTGTCTTTGGCTACCCAAGTATCGTGGAGGTTGATCTAGTGGTTAAGGATGGTAAACACGTGCTCGTTGAGATTAAGTCAAGTGCGTCGAGAGCTGATGTTTTCGAGTTATGGAGGATGGGGCAACTCTATGAGAGAGTCAAGGGTGTGAGGCCTGCTCTAGTCATCGTGTCACCGTATGTGGAGAGAGCTGCCGAGGAGGTAGCTAAAGAACTTGATATAGAGATCTATACGAGCTTCAGAAGACTACGTCAAAGTTAAACAGCCACCACGACCTCTCAACTAAGAAGGGGTTAAGGTTAACTAGTTTGAACGCATCTCGACGCGTTTACGGTGGTGTAGGGAGGCTTACCATCGTTAACGAAGCTGATCACACTCCTAGCTACAAACTCACTAGTACCTCCCAGGGCTTCATAAGTGAAGCCAGCTATATGCGGTGTTAAGACCGTGTTCTCCAGCCTCAATAATTCAGAGTCGCTCCGCAGCGGTTCAGCTGCATAGACGTCAAGTCCTGCGTAGATCCTGCCCTCGCTTAAAGCCTTGACCAAGGCCTCCTCATCCACTATAGCGCCTCTAGAGACGTTGATTAACACGGCACCGGGTTTAAGCATTGAGAGCTCCCTATGACTCAGTAAATTCCTGGTGTTCGAGGTAAGCGCGATAGACACGACGATCACGTCAGACGTTCTAAGTAGCTCCTCAAGCGAAAGATACTTCAGATCTAGAGCATGCTCGACCTCAGCCTTCCTAGATCTACTCCAGTAAACCACTTCAACCCCTAAACACCTGAACAACTTAGCGACCTCGGAGCCAACCCTTCCTAATCCAATCACACCAACCCTCTTACCTCTTAAGGACCTCCCGGTGAGAGCTCTCTGTACGTCAGACGTCCACATACCGGCTCTAACAACTCTATCACCAGCAACAACGTTCCTTAACATAGCCAGCGTGAGTGCTAGGGCGTGCTCGGCAACCGCCTGAGCTATCGCGTCAGGCGCGTTAGCTACGTACACCCCCCTCCTACAGGCTTCATCCACGTCCACCTTATCAAGGCCTGAGCCATGAACGAAGAGTAACTTGAGATCCGGGGACAGGTTCATTAACTCGGCATTGAAGAACTGCCACGGAGGCACTACAACCACCAGAGCATCCCTTAAGTTCCTCTCAAGCCACTCCCTCGGCGGGTTATGACCGTCGAAGTATGTGAAGTCAACACCAGCCTCACTCAACATATCTAGAGCCGCCTTACTCGGCTTGAACGTGATCACCACCCTACTCACGAGTCAAACACCCTGAGTAACACTCAAACAACGCTTAAAAACGTCTTGAGGAAGCACCCAGAGCCTTCAAGGCTTCAAACAGAAATATATTACCTGGTTTAACCTCCTATCATTAGGTGTCTTGAGTGGGCGGTGTTAAGGCTTACGTTCTAGTTGTCACTGGGTTGGGGCTGGAGTACGACATAGCTAACGAGATACTGAAGCTAGGTGACGACGTTAAGGTTAATGTTGACGTGGTTTTCGGCGAGTACGACTTAGTAGTCACCGTTGAAGGGAGGGACTTGAGAGACATAGACAGCCTCGTCACTGCGTTGAGG
>JAWBLQ010000104.1:0-4384 GCA_038830105.1 Zestosphaera sp.
CCTCTGCTTCATACCCCCACTTAACTCGTGAGGATATCTCTTCAGCAACTCTGGATTAAGCCCTACCTGTATTAACGTGTCTGCAGCCAACTTAACTGCCTCTCTCTGACTGAAACCTTTGTGAAAAGTCAGCACCTCAGTCAGTTGTCTCTCAATAGTGTATACAGGGTTAAGCACGTTCATGGCACCCTGGAAAATCATGCTTACTTTACTCCATCTAACCCTCCTTAACTCGTCCTCACTCAACTTCGTTATATCAATGCCGTCGATGAGCACATTACCCCCCTCGATCCTCCCTGGAGGCGGAACCAACCCGAGTAATGAATAACCTAAAGTAGACTTACCGCACCCGGACTCGCCTGCGAGGCCGAGAACCTCAGCTTCCCCCACAGTGAGCGAGACCTCGTCAACCGCTCTTACAACGCCGGCCAGTGTACGGTAGTAAACCCTCAGATCCCGTACATCGAGCACAGTTCTCAAGAGACTCACTACCTACACCTAAAGTCCATTACAGGTTCAAGCTTTATTAATTGCAAGACCTTAAATTATTCAGATGATGAGGTGGGCAGCCTAAGACTAAAGCAAGGATGAAGACCACGGTTCACTCTGAACCTTCACCTTTTACAACTGAAAGACACACCCTCTTACGGGAATGAAGGTTATAAGACCTCTCGTAAAAAGTGAATAAACCCTGAAGAGGACCTACCCTCTTCAAAGTGAGAAGAAGTTGGTAGAAGAGTGCTGGCAACGATTAGTAATGTTCAATACTGTAATTAAAACTGAGGTCTCCACAGCAGGACCTGTTAAGCCGACTTTACTCTTAGATTACCGTGTCTAAACGGTTTCTACAGCGTCGACGGTATCTCTCTCACGCACTCCAACTCTCTAAGCCTGCTGAAGATCCTATAGACCGCTGTATTAACCTCGTCCTCGTCCTTAGCCCCGGTGATGACCATCTTACCGGAATTAAATATTAGCGCAGTCAGTCTTGGCTTACTCAGCCTGTAGATTAAGCCAGGGAATTCCTCAGGGTCATATTCGACGTTTGACACGGTCCTGGCCACCGCACTTAAGTCTAAGTTCTGGTCAAGGGTTGCAGTGGCTACTATATTCTCAACCCTTATGATGGGTTTGATCTCCATTTTAAGCACCCAATAATTTAAAATAATCAAGCTTTTAAATCGGGCTCTTACGATATATACTCAGCCAGCTCGCTTAATGAGGGTAGCTCGAAGACCCCCACGTCATCGTCGATTATAACTGGTCTAATTCCTTGGATCAGGGCTTCATCCCTAAGTATCGGTGATATGAATGTATCTGGGTTTAGCGTTATTCTCGAGCCTGTTTGGTAAGCTCCAGTTGCCGGCAGGGTTATGAAGGTCTTGCCTGAACTCTTTAGCTCCCCCACTAGGAAGCAATGAAACTTGCCGAGCCTCCCAACACTATCCCGTAAGGTTATGCTCGGGTGCTCGTGCCCTAAGACCAAGTAACTCCACTCATAACCTGTGTCTTTCGGAAGTCGTTTATGCCCGTGAACGACCAGGTACTCACCTATCATGAGGAACTCCTCCAGCCTGAAGTCAAGTCTTCTCTTAAGGATTGGAAGGTAGTTGTCGTGATTCCCCCTGACCACTATCACCTCCTTCACCTTAGGTGTGACGTATTCGAGGAAGTTGACCAGCTCTCTCCTCTCAAGAGGGCTTAAGCCGTTGAAGCTGTGTTTAAGGTCGCCTGCAATAACTAACTCATCAACGGCGAGTTCGCTTAGGAGTCCGTCAACCAACTCAATGGCTCTCTTAAGTTGGAAGCGAGGTATGAAGACGCCCTTAGAAGCCAGCTCGTCTTCATATCCTATATGTATGTCCGCTATAATTAAAGCTCTATATCTCCTTAAGTAGAGTGCAGGTGAGGCACCTACTATATCAGCTCCCTGAATTAACTCCATCGGCATCATAGATGAAGATGCTACGAAGTATTTAAAAGCTTGAGCGACTATCATTATTGATGATGAGGCTTACAAGGGTTGATTGAGTGAGAGGAGAACCCGCGTCTGAACTTCCACTACAGGTAACCACTTAACTCAATCACTGACCCGTTTAATTCCTGGGGACACTCACTTAAAATCCTCTTTATCAGCCTTACAACAACCTCTAGGTTCATTGATTTCTTAAGAGCGTCTTCAGGTAGCTTCTTAGATGGTACATTTACCCAGCCAAGAGCAATGCCGAAAACCTTAACGTTACTGGGCACGTGGTTCTTCGCTTCCCTGAGCACTGTGTGGATTGCTGCGGAGGACGCTAAGGTAGGTAGTGATGGAGTTAAGCCTTCATAGACCTTAGAACCCTTAATGGGGGTTAGGTCTGTAAGCACGATTATTGAAGAGCCTTCCCCCCTCATGAAAGAGGCTAACGCCCTCAGCAGGGTTAGAGGCACCACTATATTCAGGTATGTAACTTCCTTGATAAGTTCTTCACTGAGGTTCTGGAACCCGGATTGATCGAAGACAGGCTCCATTATTATAGACGCATCTAATGAATTGGTTAAAGCACGCATTTTAGCGACAAGACTTTCAACACCCTCACTCAGGAAGTCGTGCTTTATTAAATGAGCGTTTCTTACCCCTTCTCTAAGAGAGCTTGAGAGAAGCTTTGCGAGCTCGCTACATCTTCTATTGCATTGAAGAATAAGCTCGTACTCACTAGCTAGTGAAAGAACAACGTGCCTCATCAGCTTACCTGACGCCCCCATGATGAATAGCTTACGCATTTTAGAGCCTCATTAAGAACTTGATTAAGAACAGCCCATAGATACATGAGGTTAGGGGGTCGGTCCTTAAGTGTAGTGAGAGTACCTCAGCGTTGCGATTAACAGCCAGCGCCTTCACAGGCCTTAGCGAGTACTCCTCAACGTCTGTAGTTATTAGGAGCACCCTTCCCACTCTCTCCACGAGCTTAGGTACGGCCTTAGGCTGGACTAGATGAGTAGTAACTAGACACCCGTATGCAAGCTCCTCCGCAACCCCCCACATAGAGGGGCTGGCGGTGATGATGAAGGGCTTCCCTAGAAAGGCTTTCAGTTCCTCTAGGACCCCGCTGTAGGACTGTAGGAGCTCCCTAAGTACAGTAATGTCGATAGTCTCTAGCTCGCTTAACACTCTCGATTTACGTACAGAATCCTTCCTAGCCACGTCGCTCGCCGCGAGCGACGCTACTACGTGCGTATCAATTAACCACTCCTGAGTATCCAGGTCAACTACCTTATTCACCCCTAACCTATACTTCAGGTCATCACTAAGGGCTCTCTGAGAGACTATCAGTATTTCATGGTTAGTCCACGTCAGTTGGTCGATCAATAAGCTCAGGGTCTGAAGACCTTCACTTGAGGAATAAACCAGTATTTTTGATTCCCTGCCCTCATCGTAGGGTGCTATATAATACATCAGATCCTCAGGGCCTACGTACTTAACGTCTTTATCAGTTATGGAGGAGAACGCTATTGCCGTGTACCTAGCCGGCGACTCATAAGGGTCGCATGTAGTGGTAATTACCTTACTAGCGTCCTTCACGAAATCGGCGATCACTGAGGCACGGACTTTTAGGTTGTCAACTCTCTCCTTACTTAACGTACTAGCTAATTCCTCTACTAGACCAGAGAGTCCCTTAGACTTGTCTCGCACCCACACTCCACCCTCTCATCAGGTCCGGGCAACCTAGGTATCAGCTCTGCCAGTATCTTCTTAGCCTTCTCCACGTTCTCGGACATCACCCTAGCCACCTCCTCAGCGGTGACAGGCTTCTCCGCCCATACATCGTAGTCCGTTATCAGCGCTACTGTAGCGTAATGCATTTCAGCCTCCCTAGCTAGGTTGACCTCGGGAACTAAAGTCATGCCAACTATGTCGGCCTTGAAGACCTCCTTCCAGACTCTGGACTCAGCTCTGGACGAGAATCTTGGTCCCTCTATACAGACGTAGGTCCCTCTAGGATGAATCCTTACGTTTAAGGACCGAGCTACCGACGTGATTAAAGCCCTCAACGTCGGGCAGAAAGGATCAGCCAAACTCACATGAGCTACGGCAGGTCCGTCGAAGAAGCTATACTCTCTCTTCTTGGTCATATCTATAAACTGATCAGGAACGACTAGGTCCCCAGGCATGAAGTCCTCCCTGAGGGATCCTACAGCTGACACAGCCACAACCCACTTCACCCCTAACGACTTGAGAGCCCAGACGTTAGCACGGTAATTAATTCTGTGGGGAGGTATCTTATGACCCCTGCCGTGCCGAGGGATGAAAGCGATGGATCTGCCCTTGTAGACGCCGACCATCACGTTATCGGAGGGACTCCCATAAGGCGTGTATATCTTAAACTCCTTAACACCCTCA
>JAWBLQ010000105.1:0-4339 GCA_038830105.1 Zestosphaera sp.
GAAGCTCTACGGTTATGTGAGGGGTTCTGAAATCTACCAGGTATTCTCAGAGCTATTTAATAACCTACCCTTAGTGCTGTACGTCAGAGGTGCCTTCATAGCGCTTCACGGCGGCCTGCCCACACACAACTACAACTCAGAAGTCTCACTTACTGAGTACTTCCTTGGTTCAAGTGAGCGTGAAGCTGAAAAGCTTGTGGAGGAGATATTGTGGAACGACCCCGTGGATTTAAACATCGAGAGAAGCCCCTCCCCGAGGGGCGCGGGTTACTTATTCGGCATACCTGTTACACAATGGTTCATGAAGAGGTTCAGAGTCAAACTCGTTGTGAGAGGTCATGAACCCTCCTACGAGGGCTTCAAGTTAAATCATAGAAACAGGGTAGTGACTTTGTTCAGTCGAGTGGGCATGCCGTACTACAACAAATACGCCTCGTTCATGACTCTGGACACATCCACCGCTATGTGCGTGGAAAACCCTCTGTCGTGTATCCACAAGGTTTAACAGGGTTCGAGATTAGGTAGAATCACCCCTTAACGACCCCAAGCGGGTGCATTCTAGCCACTAGAACCGCGATACCTACTTTATGTGAGACCAGAGCGACTTTATCGACGTCCTTATATGCTTCAGGCATCTCCTCGACCACGGTATCTTTAGATGTAGCCTTAACATAGATACCTGCGTTGAGTAGCTTGGTAATAACTGCATCAGCCCGGCTCCTCCTCATGGCCTCGTTCCTCGAGAGCCACCTGCCGGCTCCATGCGCTGCTGAGTAGAAAGTCCTCTTGCCCTCATGGATCCCCGCCATTAAGTAGCTGGCCGTCCCCATAGATCCTGGGATGAGCACTGGTTGTCCGATACCTCTGTACACCTTAGGTATTTCGGGGTGTCCTGGCGGGAAGGCTCTCGTGGCGCCCTTCCTATGGACAACTAACTTAACGTTCTTACTGTTTACCTCATGCTCCTCAAGTTTAGCTATGTTGTGCGCTACGTCATAGACAGCCATCAGACCCAGCTTGTCGGGGTCCTTCCTGAATACCGAGGCTATAGACTCCCTAACCCAGTGGGTTATTATTTGCCTGTTGGTGAAAGCGTAGTTCGCGGCGGCTGCCATAGCCTTGAAGTAGTCTTCCCCCTCCTTCGAGTTAAAGGGCACGGAAGCTAACTCCCTGTCAGGGGGGTTGAAGCCGTACCTACGCATAGCTCTCTCCATAACACCTAAGTAATCACTCGCTACCTGATGACCTAACCCCCTTGAGCCTGTGTGAACCATCACGGTTATCTGGCCTTCGTGATCTATGCCCATCGACTTAGCCAGCTTCTCATCGTATATCTTATCAACAACCTGTATCTCGAGGAAGTGATTACCAGCCCCTAACGTCCCCAGCTGGTCAGCACCTCTGGACTTGGCCGTGCTACTCACCTTACTCGCGTCAGCGTGTTCTATCCTGCCATAACTCTCTATGAATTCCTTATCCTCCTCCCACCCAAATCCTTTCTCGAGCGCCCAGTCGACACCCTCGTTGAGTACCTTGTCTAGCTCTGCGAAACTGAGTTTCAGCTTGCCCGTGCTACCAACGCCTGAAGGCACATTCTTGAATATAGTGTTAACTAGGTCCCTGATCTTATCCTTGACGTCGTCGATGCTTAGATTAGTCCTCAGCAACCTGACCCCGCAGTTGATATCGTACCCTACTCCCCCGGGCGACACGTACCCGTCCTCAGCCCTTACCCCTGCAACACCTCCTATTGGGAACCCGTAACCTTGGTGTCCATCAGGCATCACGTATGAGGCTCTCTCAATCCCGGGTAGGCAACTCACGTTCGCCGCCTGCTCTAGAGTTAGGTCCTCGCCCATTTTAGTTATGAGGTAATCGTCAGCGAACACTACAGCTGGCACTCTCATGCAGCCTTTATAGCTGGACGGTATCTCCCACTCGAACTCGTTGATTTTCTTAATGGGTATTTTCATCATTTCATCCCAAACCTAGTAGGGCTTAACAGGAATTTAAGTTAATTACTATGGTACGTCCTGTAAGACCGTGTTTCAGATATGTTCGTTCATGAAAATAGCTTTTTAAGGTTCTCGAAGTTTAAAAGGTAGTCGTTAAGGATTTAGGGGGAGTAGGTAGTGCCGGTATGGAGGTATTCCGTTGAGGTGAGGGATGAGAGCAAGGTGGCGAGGGCCGTAGTTAGAGACGTCCCTATTTCTTTGAAGGAAAGTTACGAAATCCTCAAGGTCATGAAGGGTATGAAGTTGAAGGACGCTGAAGCTCTTTTAGAGAGGGTGATTAAGACGGAGTCACCGGTGCCTTACGTTAGGTATAGATTAGGTATCGCCCATAAGAAGGGGCTCCCCTCCGTGTTCCCTAAGTGGAGAACACCTGTTGGTAGGTACCCTGTTAAGGCTGCTAAGGAGATCCTTAAGTTACTTAAGAACGTTGAGAACAACGCCGAGGTTAAAAACCTGGATAGTGAGCGTCTCTATATACATCACATAGCGGTTCATAAGGGGCGCTACATGAGGAGGTGGATGCCCAGGGCGTTCGCTAGAGCAACCCCTAAAATAAGAACCACGGTCTGTATCGAGGTAGTGGTGGCGGAGGGTGGGTAGTTTGGTTGACATCAAGACACACTTCCTGGGCATGAATTTAGTTAGGCTTAAGATAGATGAGTTCCTCGCTAAGAACTTCGTTAGGGCGGGGTACTCAAGGGTTGAGATGATTAAGACCCCGCTAGGGACTAGAGTGGTTTTATACGCTGACAGACCGTCCATGATAATCGGTAGGAAAGGTCAGACTATAAAACAACTGACTGAGGTCTTCGAGAAGTACTTCAAGGTTGAGAATCCTCAGATAGTAGTTACTCAGGTTGAGAACTCGGACCTGGACGCGAGGATAGTTGCAAGTAGGGTAGCGCTTGCCATTGAGAAGGGCTATCACTTCCGCAGAGCTGCTTTCGTGGCTCTGCGGAGGGTTCTAGCAGCCGGCGCTCAAGGAGTCGAGATAGTAATCAGTGGTAAGATAGTTAGTGAGAGAGCTCGATACGAGAAGTTAAGGGCTGGGAAGGTCTACAAGACAGGGCAACACCTGGATAGACTCTTAGACAGGGCCGTCGTGCATTTACTCCTCAAGCCTGGTATATATGGGATTGAGGTGCTTATAGTGAGGCCTAGCGAGCCTGATGACATCGTTAGAGTGTCTACTGAGTCCGTTGTCATCGGACGTGAGACCCAGCAGACCGAAGCTAACCGCGAGAGCGGTGGCACTATTGAGGGTGATGCTACATGAGCATATCCCCCGACGAGTTAAGAAGTAAGAGCAGGGAGGAACGTGTTAAGATCCTTAACGAATTAAGGACCGAGTTAATTAGGTTGAGGACTCAAGCGCAGCTGGGAACCCTTAAAGACACTGCGAGAGTTAGGATCGTTAGGAAGAACATAGCCAGGATACTGACAATAAATCGGGAGGAGGAACTTAGGGAGTCCAGTGTTGGGAGAGTGACGGAATGAAGAGGAGTGCTAGAAACCTTAAGTACCACGAGTTAGCAGGCCTCGAGGTCAGGGTGATCAGCCATACCGACAGCTCATTGACTAACGTCTTAGGGTGTGTGGTCGGGGAGACTAGGAATGTCTTAAAAGTGTTGAAGGACGGGAGGATCATACACGTGCCTAAGGCCGGCGGCGTTTTTACTTTTAAGCTAGAGAACGGAACTAATGTCTTAGTGGACGGTGATGCTTTAGTGGGGAGGCCTGAGGACAGGATGAAGAGGTTGGTTGGTGGTTAGGATGAGTAGACCGCAGGCACGTGACATTGGGATAGTTTTTGAGGGGCTCCAACCGCCTGTCGAGGAGTGCGAGGATCCTAAATGCCCATGGCACGGTAACCTTAAGATCAGGGGGGCATTACTTGTGGGTAGCGTAGTTAAGTTGAGGGCTAAGAAGATGGTGGTTGTTGAGAGGGAGCACTTGGTTTACGTTAGCAAGTACAAGAGATATGAGAGGCGTAGATCAAGGATTCATGCCAGGGTACCCGCCTGCATCTCCCTGGCCCTAGGGGACCAGGTATTAATAGGGGAGACAAGACCTCTGGCCAAGTCTGTGGCCTGGGTGGTTTTAGGGCGTATTAAGAAGGGTGATTAGCGATGTCCGAGAAGAAGGGCGGTGCTGCTTTCGAACGCCTTGGGAGGGCTGCCGGCATTACTTTAGGAACTAACCTGAAGGTCGCTGATAACAGCGGGGCTAAGGTAGCCATGGTTATAGGCATCCCAGGGATGAAAGCCAGACTCCGGAGACGCCCATCGGCCACCGTAGGCGATTTAGTCATGGTTGCCGTTAGG
>JAWBLQ010000106.1:0-4329 GCA_038830105.1 Zestosphaera sp.
CCGCTACCCACGCCGCACCGTAAATAACGACATCATCCCCGAAGCTAGTTATAGCGTACTCTGGCATTCTATTCGTTACGTATTGATTAACCATGCTTAAAGACTGCTTAAGGAATTCAGGGTTGTTAAGCACTACTGAGCCGCCGAAGCTAATTACCTCGGGGTCGTAAGCGTTGATTACTGAGGCTATGCCTGCAGCGTTTATTCTAGTTAATTCACTGACTACGTATGAAGCGAAGCCGTCGCCATCACGCCAATGTCTAAACAATGTTTCAGCCGTGATGACTTCTGAAGCGCTTAATCTATAGAGCTCTGAATTACCATGCCACTTAACCCTAAGCTGTTTAACGAGTTTCCATACATTACTTCCTGACGCCAGGGCTTCCCAGTGTCCTATACCACCGCAACCGCACTTAATGTCTGAGTCATAAGAAACTACCAGATGACCGATCTCATGTGCGTTGCCGTCCTTCCCTAAGAGGACATGACCATCTATTACAACACCGCCTCCTATGCCTGAGCTGATGGTTATATATATCACGTTTCTCTTACCTACTCCAGCCCCAGCCATGAACTCGGCGTAGACAGCAGCTACGCAGTCGTTCACCACGTAGGTGGGTTTATTGAAGTGTCTCATTAAAGGTGTTCTAATGCTGAAGTTCTTAAGCGGGATGTTAGGGGAATTGACCACACACCCCCTCCTAATGTCTAAAGGTCCTATAGAACCCACACCGATGGCCATTACCTCATGAAGCCCTAGAGTTTTCACCAGGTATTCAGCGGCATCAATGATAGCCCCGGCAACCACATTTTCATCACCTTCCTGCGGGGTCCTGAAAACTGTTTTGATCAATAGCTTCATGTTCTTAGAGTCAAAGATCCCAACCCTCGTCTTAGTGGCTCCAATATCTGCCGCCACTATGAAGCTCAACGCTGATCACCCGTGTAGGGAGGGAGCTTGTGGACGTTTAAGACTTCTTAAATACCCACATAGGTCCTTAAGCAATTCACTCTCGTCATTGAATTTCTTGAGCGGCGCTAATTTCCTGTGATCTAAGTACTCGGGCAATCCTTCAGCGACGTCTGTTGGCAACCCTGTCTTAACTAGGACATATATTGGTTTGCCCTCGGTATATGCTGTTATTAGTTCCTGAAGGCAACCTGCACCGCCGCCTAGAACCACGAGGACGTCGGAGGTTCTGACCATGAAGACAGACCTAACCCTGAAGGATGTACCTGTCTTTACAACTAAAGCTCCTTCAGGGAAGTTCACATGTTCCAGCTCTGAAGGAGGCAGGATCAACGCCTTCAAGCCTAGGCTGAGGGATATGTCCACTACGTCCTTCATCAGGCCCCAGTAGCCACCGACAACAACTGTTAGGTCGTTAGGACTGCACTCGCTTAACCCCCTGAAGAGCCTCAGGGTCTTGAGTCTTAAGGATTCATCAACATCGCCTGAGTGAGCTGCGAAACCCACGTACTTAAACTTACATCACCGGAAGAATCTTTATAAGCTAAGTTAAAAACACGCTCGTGAGGAGTCCCAGCTATCCTTGACACATAGATAGTTAACGTTAATATTAGGTATTTACATGTGGTAATCGTGTATGTGTATATGTCTTTCATGAACCGTTATCGCCTCGCCATAGACCTCCTTAAGTACTTCCTCCGTTAGGATCTCATAAGGCTTGCCAAAGAACCACTTACCGTTTCCAAGCAACAGTATCTCATCCGTGTGAGGTAGCAGTAACGTAGGGTCGTGACTACTCATTATTACGGTCACGGAGTTATCCCTCAACAACTTAATTAACGTCAGCGCTAACGAAGTTCTGCTGGCTGGATCTACTGAAGAAAGGGGTTCGTCAAGGATGAGTAGCTTAGGCTCGTGCACTAAAGCCCTAGCTATCAGAACCCTCTGTTTCTGACCTCCTGATAACTCCCAGAAGCTCTTACGCCTTATACCCTCATCTAGCTCGACCAGCCTCAAGACTTCATCGATTCTATCCTTGATGACTTTATTAGAGGAGATCCTAGGCCACCTACCTCTATAGAGGAGGTATGAGGACTCTATGAACTCCTCAACGCTTACTGGGTAAGCAAAGTAGGAGGGTGTAAATATCTGTGGCACGTACCCCACGTACCTCCCTATGAGGCCCGGCATTCCAGTGACATCCAACTCACGTAAGAATACCCTACCTCTTAAAGGCCTTATAAGCCCTACGAGAGTCCTAAGCAAAGTTGTTTTCCCGGAACCGTTGGCCCCGACCACCTGCGTTAACGTACCCTCTCGGAACTTGACTGAGATCTCTTCAACCACGGGTTCCGAGTAGCCTATACTCAAATCAACAGTCCTAAGCACGTCATCCCCCTATGCACACTTTTAATGAAGATTTATAAGTTTGTGTGCACAGGTAGTTGCTAGGGTAGGGGGCATGGACAACGTTGTGAGGCTCTTAGCCCTTGTCAGCGTAGTCCTCCTGTTAGTTAGAGCTAACCCGCTAATGAGCAGTAGCAGTGACGATGGATTAAGGATAGTTGTAACGTTCTCAAACCTAGTCGACGACATCAACATGGTTAAGTGTAGAGAGGACCGTGTGGTTTCCATTCTCCCTCAGTTAGTGGAACCCCATGATTATTATCTAACCCCTGAAGACGTCCGCCTACTGAAGCAGGCCAACTTAATCATATCAACAGCACATACACACTTCGAGCTAGAGATACGTGAGTTGATAGGCGCTGGTGAAATTAACTCAGTTTTAATAGAAGTACCTAAGATCCCGGGGGTCAAGGTAGTGAAGAACCCTGCCACAGGTATGGACAACCTACACATGCCTATTTATGACCCGCGGAACTACCTCACGTTTATGAGGAACGTCACCGAGACCTTGAAGAGACTTAACCCCTCATGCTCGCTAATCTATGAGGCTAATTACGCGGTGGTTAAGGCAAAGGTGGAGTCATTACTAGCCCGTAACACGACCTATCTTCTAAGGGGGATAGCAACGAAGCCAGCCGCCCAGTACGCTGTTACATGGCTTGGTGTCAACGTAACTAGGTTAGTAATTCCGGAGGAGGGAGTGAGTCCAACGACCACTACGATACTAGAGATTGAAGATATGCTTAGAACGCGTAGCGTTGAGATACTGATAGTTATTAAGGGGGATGAGTACTCAGATTATCTAAGGAGCCTCGGCAAGCAGTACGGAGTGCCTGTTATAGAGATCCCTACCCCATTCACACAAGGGTCGATGATCAGTAAGTTAGAGTATGTAGTTGCTCAAATCGCTGAGATACAGGTCTCACACACCTTGCAAGATGAGCTTGAGGATCACAACCCATATGACCTGATGACGTTAGTGCTTACGGTGTTTGTCGTGTGTTTACTGTTTATAGTGGCGATGATAATCTTGCGTGGAGGTCGGCTGTAATGCAGACTTATAGACTAGTTTTAACCTATGCGATGATTTCTGCACTCCTCCTGGGGCTTAGCATGTTGCTGAGGATGGAGCTGAAGTGGATTACGACATTCATTTCCTTAGGACTGCTCTTCGGCTTCCTCAGCCCAGTGATAGCTGCCAGGAGACTCTACTACCTCTCAGCAGCTGCTCCGCACGCCTCGCTACTCTCCATCACGCTCTCAATAATAGTCACAGAGTCCATAGGGTTTAACAACTACTACCTGGCATCGACCCTAGTAGCTATTTTAATGATGCTTGGCGTTAACTATTTGGTAAGGTCTGGTCTTGATCCAGATGTAGCTACGTCAGCCTTCGTCGCAGGTAGTGCTACCTCTAGCGTCCTCCTACTTCATTACGTCCTGGTTAATTACAGGCCGGTGTACTCAATCAACGCTCTGATGTTGGGTGATCCATTACTTGTATCGTTTCAGGAGGTCTTAATTCTAGTGGTTATTCTCATCGTAACGATTGCCGTAGTCCTAACTACATTTAGAGAGAATATCTGTGTAGGCATAGATGCCGATCTAGTAAGGCTGAGCGGTGTTAAGGCGATCTTCTATGATTTAACACCGTACGTGTTGATCGCTATTAATGCGATAGTTTTAGTGAAGCTTGTTGGCTATGTCTTATCACACGTTATGATATTACTCCCCTCACTGGCGTCTATGAACCTCAGCAAGCAGGCTCGTGAGACATTAATACACAGCGTCGGTCTCAGTGCGGTCACGGCCTTAGCAGGGCTCCTCCTCTCCACTTACTTGAACGTGTCCCCTTCAGGAGCTATTGGAGGTACTTTAACGTTAATTTACCTGGCAACGTTAGTTAAACGGAGGTGCTTCGTGTAATGCAGAAAGAGAGGTTCGGCATCTCA
>JAWBLQ010000107.1:0-4271 GCA_038830105.1 Zestosphaera sp.
TCGTTACCCGGTATGATGTCATTAACAGGCTCTGTCCTAAATGCTTAGGCGTCAAGGTCAAGGACTACAATGCGGTGCTTCAAGTACGGTTTACAGGAGGTCCTCCACGAGAACTAATTAATGAAGTAGCTCGGATGCTGATTGGTAGCAGAGGGGTCGGTGAGAACGTAACGGATTACGAGGAAGTTCAAGGGGGGATTAACGTGAAGTTCAGCGACGCTTCCGTCGCTAGGCAGGCAGCGATACGCCTGCAAAACTCGCTTGGCGGTTACTTGACTGAGTCATGGAAGCTACACGGGCTAGTTAAGGGTAGGAGGCATGGTAAGCTCTTCGTAGTCCTGAGGATCCCTGTCTTCACGTCCGGTGACTTAATAGACTTGAGAGGTAGGCTCTTCGAGGTTCTCAACGTGAAGGGGGAGAAGGTCACCGTGAGACAGTTAAGCGACGGCAAGCTCCTGAACCTAAGCGTTAAGTCGCTGGTTAAGGAGGGGTTTAGACAGCTCGGCAGGGATGACTACGTAACCACAGAGTGCTTAGTTACTGAGGCACTCGGTAAGGAAGCTGTGGCGGTTTGCGAGGATGGCGCCACCGTTAAATGGGAGGTCTCGCGACCTCTCAAAGCCGGGGATAGGGTTTTAGCACTAACTTATAAAGACGTGAGGTACCTCAGATATTAGGTGATGTGTTGGGGAGGAAGAAGGCTGAAGAGATCTCCGAGACCCCGTACCCTAGCCCTGACGAGGGGACTGTAGTGTGCGTGGTCACTGAACCTATGGGAGGGAATTACGTGAAGGCCGTGTGCATGGATGGGAGGGAACGTAAGCTGAGGATACCTGGTAAGCTCAGACATAAAGTGTGGATAAACGTTAAAGACGTTGTTTTGGTGGGTAAGTGGGAGTTCGATGAGAGCAGGGGTGATGTTCTTTACAAGTACAGCAGGGATGAGAGGAAGAAACTGGTTGAGGGTGGGTTCCTAGACCTATCACTTGTCGAGAGTGCGGGTGAATTGTGACCCCCGATGAAGAGCCGGAGGACTCAGCGATAGATATTATCTACAGAGCTAAGGACAGAGAACGCAGAGTAATTGATGAAGACCTCTTCAAGACTGTTGAGGAGGTCTTCGACAGGGCAACCGTCCAGGCCATACTTAAGCTAATGAGGAGGGGGGTTATATCTAAGCTCATGAGCGTGGTCAGTGCTGGCAAGGAATCTAGAGTGTACTGGGGTAAGGGTAGGGGGAACTGCGATCTAGCCGTTAAGATATACCTCACCTCATCAACAGAGTTCAGGAAGGGCATGGTTAAATACATCGCGGGGGATCACAGGTTTGACAGAAACATCCCCAAGTCAACGAGGAAGTTAGTTGTTCTTTGGGCTAGGAAGGAGTTCAGCAATTATGTGGAGCTACGTAAGGCCGGCGTCTCAGTCCCTACGCCAATAGCTCAGTTCGAGAACGTGCTTGTCATGGAGTTCATCGGCAGTGACGGGGTTAGAGCACCTCTACTAAAGGAGGTAATGCTGACTCCTAGCGAGTACGTAAGCGTGCTTCACATGATTATAGAGGACCTACGTAAGGCATACATCAAGGCAAGACTCGTACACAGTGATCTAAGTGAGTATAACGTGATGATTTGGAATGGAAAACACTACTTGATAGACGTCAGTCAAGCAGTTCACGCTACACACCCTAACGCAATGGAATTCCTTAAAAGAGATATAAACAACATAATTAAGTACTTCAGAGAAGAGGTCGGTATTGAAACGCCTCCCCCCTACATAGTACTTAGGTACGTGATCGGTGAATTAGATGACCTGGAGACCTGATTCACTTTCCTGCATTATATTCTAAAACCATTTATGTTTGAAGTCGGAAATCTGCATTACACACTCCAGCGGTTAAGGTTGTAGCTTAAATCGCTACAGAACCCTCCCACGTAGTTTAATATACTGACATGATAGAAGACTCTAGTTGGAGTACTTCATCATTACACCTTTATAGATTTCCATTCTAAGTGTTTCTTGAGAATCCCCGCCTCTTAGTTTTCGTAGGAAATACTGTGAGATATATAAATTTTTGTAAGTGCATATAATAATTGTGGGTATTAAATATGAAAGCTAGAAACTCTCTATTAGTTATCCCAACAGTGATTGTAGTATTGATTATCTGTATGAGCATTCCAGTAGTGTCGATTCCAAACATATATCCTCCTAAAGAAAGGGAACCCGTTGAGTTTTGGACATTCGATGCGAAGCCACCGCTTGAGTTCTATGAAAAATTAGCTTACTCACTGGCTGAGAGGTATCCGAAGTTAGTCACAGTATATTCTATCGGGCGTAGCTGGCGTGAGAGAGATATATGGGTTATTGAAATAACTAGCTTGCGTCTAAGCAAAGACAAGAAAACAGGTATAGCTATAATTGGAAACATTCATGGTAATGAGTGGCAGTCAGGCCTGGCGGCTGCCTATACTGCATGGTGGTTTGCTACTAATTACGAATACAACAACACAGCAAGAAAAATCCTTGATAATTACGTGCTCTACATAGTGCCGATACTAAATCCAGATGGATATGTTGAAGGTATTAGGGAAAACCTTAGGCCCATGGATCGTGATGGTGATGGTGTGTTCTATAGTGATCCGTACTTTGACACTAACGGCGATGGATTCATATCTATGGTCTACATAGAGGATCCATCCACGGGGAAGAAGACACTTATAGGTTACGAGAGCAAGGATTTTGATAAAGATGGTAAACCCGGTGACGATCCGAAGAGAGGCATAGACCTGAACAGGAACTTCAACTATATGTGGGCGAGATATGACGCTGATACCGGGGAAGGTGCTCCCATCACTGAACTGCGAGCAGGTCCCTTCCCTGCTTCAGAGCCTGAAGTTCAGGCCATTCAGAGATTCTTAATTACCCACCCAGTATGGGCTCTAGCAACACTACATACTGGTGAACAGTCAGTACTTTGGCCTTGGTGCTACTCACCAGAACCAACGCCTGAACACGATTTCATGTCCGAAGTTGCGAAGCGGATGGCGGAGGTGATGACCGAAGTAACTGGCCGTAACTACTACTACAAACAATCATATCATGACTATCCGACAGCCGCTGAGTTGATTGACTGGTCCTATGGTAGACTGCACATTCACTCATACACTGTAGAGGTGTATGCGGCAGGGACAGGCACATATAACTGGGGAAACCCAATACCTCCTGATAAATGGGAGTATATTGGTGAATGGCAAGGCTTCAGTAATGTGTGGTTTAGAACTACCGGAAGAGATCAGATAGCTAATCAACTCCCACCAGATCTCTCACGAATGATGCAAGGCTGGCTTGAGGCGGCCATAGTTATGATCATGAGTGAGCCTAGCGGTACAGGTCCTCAAATCCCAGAATACCTCGGCTTTTACGACGTTGGATGTTGCTCAGGAGTCTCAGGTCACTAAGAGATCCTTAACCTAAAACATTTTTAGTTCAAAAATTCATAAAGACAGAGTATATTTCCGTGTGATACGCTATCTGAATCACTGTGGCGGGCCCGCCGGGATTTGAACCCGGGACCTCCGGCTTAGAAGGCCGGCGCTCTATCCTAGCTGAGCTACGGGCCCCTAGATATGATACACTCCACGACTATAAATGTGTTGTTTCTGGGGTTTGACATTTTAACATGCTCACTGATCTTAGATTACAACGTGAGTGTTTTTAATGAGTCATTTGGATGCTTTCTTTAGTCATGTTAAATGCGTGGCAGAGTTTTCGATGTTTTAGGATGGTACATTGTTTATATTGCTGGGTTGTGAATTGTTTACGGTAGCTGTATGTCGAAAAACGTAATAAAACACAAGAAATACAAGACACTAGACATAAGCACTGTAGTTGGCTTCTGCAACGCCATAAAAATCGCGGTAACCCTAATTTATTGGGTGTTTAGTGATGTCCTTTGAGGAAGCAGATATACTTAGGAGGAGAGCGGACTCGCTCCTGAGAAACGCAATCAACTCGTGAATGAAGGCAAATTTGATCTAGCTGTCTTCAACCTGGAGCAGTACTGTCAACTCATGCTCAGGTACAAGCTTCTCTTAAGGAAGGGGACCTACCCAAGGACGCATTTACTCAGGAGGATGATTAGGGAGCTTGGCGAGCTGAACCCTAAGGCGTTGTTTCTAGTAGAGGAGTTGAGGAACCTACATTACATAGCGAGGCTTGAGGAGGCATACATCTCCTCAAGGTATCTGCCAATAAGCTATGAGGAAGCTGAA
>JAWBLQ010000108.1:0-4135 GCA_038830105.1 Zestosphaera sp.
ATGAAATCAATGTCTCCTGCCCTAACCTCGAGAAAGGTGGTATTAATTGTGCTATGAACGAACGCTGTGTTAGTGAGGTAACTCAAGCTGTTAAAGAGAAGACTAAGAGACCAGTAATAGTTAAACTAGCGCCAGACGTTACAGACATAGCTTCGGTAGCCAAGGCAGCTGTTAACGCTGGTGCTGACGCACTTACAGTAGCCAATACTTATAGAGCGCTTTTAGTAGATCTCGAAAGCAGAAGACCCATATTTAAAAATGTTATAGCGGGCTACTCGGGGCCTGCAATAAAGCCACTAACATTGAGAGCTGTTTACGAAGTTGTGAGAGCTGTTAAGGTGCCAGTTATAGCTAGTGGTGGTATAATAACTGTTCACGATGCCCTTGAGTACTTGTTGGTAGGGGCAAGAGCGATCCAGGTTGGTACGGCAAATTTCACCAATCCATATGTGATGGTAGAGATTATTAATGGAATAAGAGAGTTCTTATTAAAAGAGAATATCAATGATATCAATGAGTTTATTGGGAGTTTAAAGATAGACTAGCAAAGAAAACCGGTTTACAGGTTTAGACTGTTCTATTTCTTAGGAAGATCCATTTCAATCAAAGTGTTCTCAATGTATTTGTATAGTGCATATTTTAAAAGGAGTTTATAAATGGTTCTAAGAAGTCTCTGTGACTACACTCGATGCTCACGATTTGTCTGGTTTCCAACATTTTTCGAGTTTTTCTGTAGAAACACACTAGGAGGTGGTAGACATCTTTCTTTAAGAGTCCCTTCCTGGAGTTTTCCTTATGCTAGACCAGCGAGATGGTTTTGCATTACGGGGCAACCGAGCTTCTTCCTTTCTGCACTTGCTCCCTCAGTAAAGCTTGCCAAGACCTAGAAACTCATAACAAGAATTTGGGGTGTATAAATAGAAACTATAATTAAGTTATTAACTCACACGAGAAGTGGTGCGGCGGCCGGGATTTGAACCCGGGATCTCCGGCTTGGGAGGCCGGCGTCCTAGACCAGGCTGGACGACCGCCGCTCAAGTATAGACTTGACGGTGGTTAATTTAAGTTTTTGTGTTAGGTATTCTTCCTATGTCTTTAATTCTAGGTTGCGTTAATCTATTTGGCGATGTAGTGTGGATGTTAGGGTTTTAACCCATCCCTACGTTCAGGCTGTCTTAACGGAGCTGAGGGATAGGAGTACTGGGCAGATAGAGTTTCGTAAGTCTCTAGTTAGGTTAGGCAGGGCCATTGGTTTTGAGATAATAAGGGACTTCGAGCTGGAGAGAGTTACTGTAGAGACCCCGCTTGGGGTTTGCGCTGAGGGGGTGAAGATTAAAGATTTAGATAGGGTTCTCATAGTTACAGTCCTGAGGGCTGCGTGGCCTATGACCGAGGGCTTGATCAAGATATTCCCTAGAGCTAGGCAGGGGATAATATCGGCGAGGAGGGTGGAAGAGAGGGGTATGAAAGAAAACATGAGCTTCGACGTTGATGTAGAATACGTTAGGTTGCCGAGCGTAAGTACTGAGGACGTCATCATTATAGTTGATCCGATGGTAGCCACAGGCTCAACCATAGAGACCGTGCTTAAAATCCTTAACAAACACGGGAAGGGGAAACGTTACATAATAGCCTCAGCGATCACGACACCGGTGGCAATAGATAGGATACGGAGGGCGGGCGAGGACCTGGGCTTAAACATGACGATGTACACGGCCGCTATAGACCCGCAGATAAACGAAAAAGGCTACATAGTTCCTGGCTTAGGCGACGCAGGGGATAGAGCCTTCGGAGGCTAAAATAGTAGCCCAACTTAACAGAGCCTGCCGGAGGGTGATAACTGAAAAATCAAACAACGTCAAGCAAGACCTTCTTGAGTTCGAAGTACTTCCTTAACGCGTTGACCTCGCCTTCACTAAGGGTCTTGTATCTAACTCTTATCGTCAGTCCCTCCCCGAAAGGGCCGGGCTCGCCTTCGAAGAAGTATGCTAAGTCACTCTCACTACTCACTATGATCTCGTTCATGTCTCTAATTATCCTCTCAGCTATCCATTGCGTCGGGACTCCTTTAATCACGATCTCCCTCTTATCTGTAAGTAATCGAACCTGCATCCCTGTAACTAGCCCTGGACATTACATCACCAAACTATTTAATTATTTACGTTTCCGAGCGTTAGTCCCTTCAGCTCACTGTGAGAAAGGGCAATGCCTCTCTATACCTAGGATCCTAGAAACTCCGGCAGCCGATACGCCGTACAGCATGAATGTTTTGCCGTGTTCAGCAGATACTTTGTAGAGGTCCCATAGGGTGTTGTTTATCAGTGAACTACCTGACGCTAAGACTATATCTACCCTCTGTATTAATTCACTATTCTCTACGTGGCTTAATATAGGGATCCCATGAATAACCTTGCCCACGTTTCTTGGATTCATGTCCGTAATGTAGACAGTACTGAAGTTTTTAGCTAGTTCCTCAGCGATGGCTGGCTGATAGCCTATCAGGAGTATCCTCGCACCTGACACTGCCTTCCTCAAGTCTTCAACGAGGCTCTTAGCGCACTTCAGCGGTGAGTCACCGCGGCAATGTATCGTCCCCTCAATCAACCCGTAGTACCTCATAACAGCGTTTAAAGCACAGTAGAATAGAGACCTACATCTCGCATCGCTTAAGTTAAGCTTAAGTATCTCGTTAATCCTTGTAACGCTGTCCTGCGGTAGTTGAGTAAACACGTGAGCCCTAGCTGATTTGAAGGTACACTCCATCATCACTTCCTCACCCTTAACGATGGCGTACTCGTCGCCGTGCAGATTGAAGTAGGATGGTGGAAGGATCCTGTACTCCACGACACCACTACCTTCATGTCTGCTCCACACATATTCGTCTGTAATGCCTTTTTCTTTAGCAAGCCCCCTGAAGAACCTCCTACACACTTCATCATAGTGAGTGCTCAATAAACACCACCAAGCGGAATTGCCTTCCCAACGCTTAAACCCACTGTAGTGCCGTCTGGCAGGGTCTCACGTGAAGTAACTACGAGCTCCCGCCCGTTAATCTCGACTACCGTTATTATGCGTCCCGCATGACACCCGATCTTCCTAATCACTCTACCCTTAAGCAATCCTTCCTGATCGACGGTGACGTGTTTAGGCAGTACGAGAACCTTTCCGTATTTTCTGACATGCTCCTTACGCGGTCCGGCGTAGATTCCATATCCGTCAAGAAAAACCACGCAGAAATCACCTTCACTACACTCCAGGCCGTCCACCTTAATTACGGATCCTAACCAGGCCCTAACATCTGAAGGCAGGTTTTCAGTCTCTAGGTTTGCTGGACTCCCTACGAATAACGCGTTGCCTTCGTGGAGGAGGCATAAGACGTCAACGTAGGGCATCAAGTCCTCGAAGTTATGGGTGGTGAGCATGACGGTCTTGCCGCTCCTTCTCATCTTTAACACCGCGTCAAGGATTATCTGCCACGTCTGAACATCCACGCTCAACTCGGGCTCGTCCATCAAGACAATATCGCTATCGAAGGCAAGCGCCCGTGCTATAGCAACCCTCCTAGCCTCACCACCGCTCAGCTCCTTCGGGTACCTGTTAAGGAGGTGCCTTATACCTAGTGCTTGAGCGACTTCCTCAACCCTCTTCTCAATGACTCTTGAGCCGCGTACGCGGTCGATAAGCCCTAGAGCTATATTCCACCAGACCTTCAGGCTAGGTATTAACGCGTTGTTTTGAGGAACGTATGAAATCCCCCTAAGGTTTGGGGGTACCTCATCCACGAGCCTTCCTCTGATGAAAACGTTACCGTCGTAACCAACTAAACCAGCCACGGTTTTCAGTAGCGTGGTTTTCCCAGCGCCGTTAAGTCCGATGACTATAGACAGGCTTCCTACAGGGAAGTCAGCGCTAACGCTCATCAACGCCTTCCTGCCAGAGTAAGTAACGCTGACGTTCTTAAGGGAGACGCCGCTCATAAACACCACCTAGGATCCTTGAGGAGTTCTTCTCAAGCCGGTCTATCAACGCGTTGATCGAGATAAGCGTTAGTGCTAACACTAAAACCACGGCAATCAGTTTATCCATGTTTAAGGTGGATGCATATATTAGAGCGAGGTAACCTATCCCGTTCGGC
>JAWBLQ010000109.1:0-4045 GCA_038830105.1 Zestosphaera sp.
TTACTCTCCCATCAAAAACAGAAGCATACTTAACAACGTGGAGTCTGGGATAACGCTAGGCAGCTTCGGGGTTGTAAGGGTTATAGAGCCTGGCGTGTGGAGTGATGCAACCCCTGGCGGGACCTACGGAGTCGTTCCATACTGTAATGACGGGGTTCTCGGACTTGAGTTAGACGGCCTCGCCTCAGAGTACGCCGTCGTCCCAGCAGAATGCCTAGTTAAGCTGGCGAAGACCGATGTGACGCGGTTAACGCCCCTCTACCTAGAATTCAGTTACTTATATGAGTTGGCGAAGTTGATGGAGACTTCCGCTAGGTCAATCATCATAGGTTGCGGATTCACCGCGTATATTCTAGGGATGCTTGCCAAGAAGCACGGGAGCGCTGAGATACTATGCATTAACGATGACCGTGATTACGTCAAGCAGATACGTGACCTAGGCCTGCCCTTCAGAAGGAGTCTCAGCGATATTAAGGAGAAAGCCGATTTAGTAATTCTCACAGAAGAGATAGGGTTCGAGTGGATTAAATTACTTCAAGACAACGGGAGGGTCTACATGGCTTCAGGGGTCTTCGCCTTAAACGTCCGCTTTAAGGGTAATCCCTCTAAATTGAAGCTGATCAGGCCCAGTATATTCAGGCCTAGTTACGGTATGACATATGTAAATAAAGTGAGCAATTACGTGCTGGGTAGTCAGGTAGGGTTCGTCGATGATCTAAGTCAGGTGGCGAGTGCTCTGGAACTCTTCGAGAGAGTTGTTCTCGTCTTTAAAATATAGTAAGGCATTTACATGCCGTAGAAACTCTCTGGGGTTATAGGCTTCGACGGGGTCTTAATCTTATCCCTGGCGAGACCTCCTAAGATCTTCACTCCCTCAGCTATCTTATCTGGTGAGGGGAAGCTGAAGTTAAGTCTCATTGAATTCCATCCACCACCATTAGCGAAGAATGAAGCCCCCGGCACATAAGCGACACCCATAGCGATAGCCTCGGTGAGTAACTTCCTTGTATCTATCTCGAGCGATGGGAGGAATACCATTACGAACAACCCGCCGACAGGCTTAGGCCACCAGGTATTCTCAGGCATATAGTCGAGGAGGGAGTCAAGCATAACATCCCTCTTAACCTTGTAGACTTGCTTAGCTCTCTCTATAGTCTTCTCAATCACGCCTCGCCTCAAGGCTTCGAGAGCTATGTATTGCGTCAGTGAGGATGTGTGAAGATCTGTAGTCTGCTTAGCTCTCTCAAGCACGTCAATGACGTAGTGATCCCCCAAAACCCACCCTAGCCTCAGTCCCGGTGAGAGTATCTTGCTTAACGTGCCTAAGTATATAACCCTACCCTCTTTATCGAGTGTTTTAAGCGGGGTCACGTCAACCCCGCTCTCGTAGACGAAGTATGAGTAAGGGTCGTCCTCAATAATTACTACGTCGTACTCGGAAGCAAGCTGCAGGAGAGCTTTCTTCCTTTCAACACTCATCGTAACGCCGGCGGGGTTATGCGCAACCGGTATTGTGTATATGAACTTAACATTCTTGCCTCTAGCGTAAACCTTCTTCAGCTCTCTCTCTAGGAGGTCTACACGCATCCCGTCCCCATCCACAGGAACCCCTATTATCTGGGGGTGTGAAAGCGTGTATGCATTTAGGGCAGCTAAATAAGTAGGTAGCTCAACTATTATCACGTCCTCCCGCTCTATGAAGACCCTGCTTATTAAGTCCAGTGCCTGTTGCGAGCCAGTGGTGATCAGTATGGAATCACTGCTGTTAACTTTAACATCCTTCCTCTGCAGGAAATCCGTTAATTCCTTCCTGAACTCGGTTACCCCGGCTGTCGGTGCATACTGAAGTGAGGACTCCCCACGCTCGCTAATAACCTCCTGCGCTATCTCAGCTAACTCTTCCTTAGGGAAGGTCTGTGGATCCGGCAGACCTCCTGCAAGACTTATGATCTTCCTACCTTCAGTGAGCTTAAGAAGCTCCCTCACTTCCGATGCTTTAAAGAGCTCAGATCTTCCTGCAAGTAACTTCAAGTAATCAACCGTTTGAATCCCTTATGAATTAATGGACTAGGGTTTTTAAATATTCGCTTAGTATATTGACACTTTACTTCTTTCTTATTACCAACATAAACCCTGACCATAGTGTATTAAACGCTACACTGAGCACTATTTCTAAGGTCACTTCTTGAGGTAGAGCCAGCACGCGACACGACGTTCAGGCTCTACCTCAATTATAGGTGGTTCCTGGGTTTTGCAGACGTCCATCAAGTAAGGACACCTTGGATGAAGTCTACAACCGCTCGGCACTGCTGCTGCGCTTGGTATCTCACCCTTGATGGGGACTTCTCTCATCTTTAATCGGTTAGACGGGTCTGGCTCAGGTATAGCTGCTACTAACGCCTTAGTGTAGGGGTGGTGAGGGTTGTTGATTATTTTACTCGTAAGACCTGTCTCAACTATCTTACCTAGGTACATAACCGCTATCTTATCACATATGTAGTTAGCTACGGCTAGATCGTGAGTTATGAAAAAGTATGAGAGATTCCTTGTGTTCTTTAAATCAAGCATTAGTTGTAGAATTTCAGCCCTTATAGAGACATCAAGCATGCTGACGGGCTCGTCAGCTACTACTAGTGATGGGTTAAGTATCATAGCCCTAGCTATTGCGACTCTCTGTCTTTGACCGCCTGATATCATGTGTGGATATCTCTCGACGAACTCTTCAGGAGGGTTAAGCCTAACCTCACTTAAGGCCTTGTAAATAATCTCTTGCCTCTCCTCCTTGCTTGATCCTATAGAATGTATTATTAGGGGCTCCTCCAAAATACTCCCTAAAGTCATTCTAGGGTTAAGCGATGCGTAGGGGTCCTGGAATATTATCTGTATCTCGCGTTTCAACAGCTTGTCGACGCTACTAGGCAACTTATCGAATAGACTGACGTAATCCCCGTCAACGAGCATTCCTTGAGGTATCAATTCCTTAGCCTCTTTAGAGACCTTGTATAGGGCTCTGCCGTCAGACACTTCTATGAGTCTAGCAATCAATCTGCCCGTTGTTGTTTTCCCGCATCCAGACTCACCAACTAAACAAAATACGTCACCCTCAACAACCTCGAAGCTTATCCCGTCAACGGCTTTAACACTCCTAGGAGGCTTACCGCTTAAGATCTCGGGGATACTCCTCTTCATGTAGAAATACTTCTTCAGATTCTCCGCTCTAAGCTTAACCTCACTCACTTGAATCACCTATCAACCCAGGTCCAATCACCTTCCACAGCAACAAGCTCGGTAGAACTAACATCAGTGAAGCTACAGCTATAACGTAGAGTACTAACTGAAGTAGTACGTGCTTTGGCTTCATCCTCACGTTGCTCGCGGTCACGACTTTAGCTACCTCAATATACGGGTTGTTCTCCGGGCTTAAAGTCATTGACCCCACCGCCGTTTGCTAAACTACCCTAGCTAGGAACTATTAAAAACCAAACTATTTAATGTAGATATAGCGGCTGGCATTATAAGCAGTGACTTTACAATCGCAGTCAGCGCTGTTATAAGAGATCTATTTCTTTGTATATAGCCAGCACGCCACTCGGTGCTCCCCGTTCACTTCGATTGTTGGCGGTTCCTCATGCCTGCACACATCCATGACGTAGGGGCATCTAGGGTTGAATCTACAGCCTACCGGGGGTCTCCTGAGGTCGGGAGGAACTCCCGGTATCCACGTTATCTTCTCCCTACTCCTCAACCTGGGTATGCTTCTCAGCAGCCCTTGTGTGTACGGATGCTTCGGGTTATTGAATATCTCCTCAGAAGACCCGAGCTCGACTATCTTGCCTGCATACATTATAGCTACCTTATCAGAGATCTCAGCAATCATGCTTAAGTCATGCGTTATGAATATCATTGAAGTTTTCTCCTCGCTCTTTATTTTCTTCAGCAAGTTTATTATCTGCGCTTGAATAACTACGTCCAGGGCAGTCGTAGGTTCATCAGCGATTACCAGCTTAGGCTTAAGGAGTAGAGCCATAGCGATCACGACCCTCTG
>JAWBLQ010000110.1:0-4030 GCA_038830105.1 Zestosphaera sp.
GTATTTCTATCTTTATGTATACACCGCCTCCGAACGGTATTGGTTGCCTCACCTTAATACCTTCAGCCCTGGAGTCTAGCACTATGGTTTCAGGGAGTTTTTTAGTGAGGAAGTTATTTACCCATGCTGGATACGCTAGCTTCGGGTGATCCTCCCAGTGATCCAAGGTATTCCAGGCCTTAATCGCGTCATCATATGGTATTGCCACAATGGCGTAGATTGATCTCGCTATAAAAACCACGATTATTACTATCCCAGTCAGTAATGACTTATAGCGGAACACGGGTTGTAAAGCGGTTTTAACCCTGCTTGTCAAGGTCACTCACCTACTTTTATTCTCGGGTCTACAAGCGCGTAGACCAGGTCAAGAACTATTACGCTAATTCCAAGTAAGTACGCGAAAATAGTCGCTGTGCCTATTATCACAGGCGCATCGTTTATGCCTATTGCCTCGGCCATAAGAGTACCTACCCCAGGCCAGTTAAACACTCTCTCAGTTACTATAGCGCCCATCCACGATGATATCAACACAAGCACGAAGTCTGTTATTATGGGAGGAAGAACAGGTCTGAGGATATACTTCCGCTCTATAATCCTTGGAGGAACCCCTCTCGCTCTCGCATATTCCACATAATCTTCCATGGAAAACATCAGGAAGAAAGTCCTCATACGATATGCACCTATCGGTATGTAGGCAGCGCCCCAAGAGAGCAACGGCAATATCATGTGCTTCAACACGTTTAACGCGTAAAGTAACGGTTCCTCAGGAGGCGGTGCGTCGACTAGACCGCCATACGGTAGTATTCCAAGCCATGACGCGAAAATTATTATCATGAATATGCCGTAGAACCATCCAGGCATTGATGATAGAGGTGCAAGCGATATGATGGTTTTGTCGAGTTTACTCCCGTATTTCCTCGAAAGAAACAGCCCTAGGAGAAGCTCGCATGTAAATATCAACACATTCGCGGTGGTGAACAGTAGAACGGTTGTAGGCAGCCTCTCCCCTATTATATCCCACACTCTATTTGAACCGCTAGAGCTGAACATTCTCATCGCCCTACCCAAGTTCAACGTAAGCGCGTTGTACAAGTAACTAAAGCTTCTAATTATGAAGTGCTGATCAAGACCCATTCTCTTGATCTCCTGCTCGATTATTCTCTCAGCAAGCTTCTTGATCTCCTCTGGAGGGTATCCTTTATAAGCAGGGTTAGTGCGAAGACCCTCATAAACGTTGAATCTAAGCTCAGCTATTACTATCTCGTCCACATAGCCTCCAGCATTAGCGATTATGATGGTCAGGTATACAGCTATTATGATCGCTAACGCCACTGTGATCGCTCTAACTCCAACGTAACGCCCGATTCTGGCAATCTTACTCCTCCTAAATTGCAGGATATCCCACCCTAAAAGAGTTTCAAGAATTCCCTTTTAAGTATTTTCAGAGTTTCAGAGTTAAATTTAAAAATTGATTTGATTTAAGTCTTGGGCTTCCTACTCATCAACACCGCTATAACGCCAACTACTAAACTCACTATACTGAGTCCGATGGCTGCATAAGCGATAGTCGACAAGGATCCTACCTGGTCTTGAACGCCCTTTACCTGTGAGCTTACTGCGTCGATCTTTGACTCTACACTGCCTATACGAGATCCTAAGCCGCTTAAGTCACCGCGTACAGCGGCTACCTGCTCACCTACATATCCTATCAGGCTCTTCACGGTGAAAGTCGTTTTAGCTATCGTGGGTGTGCCAACGAGCTTGGATACAGCTACAACAACTAGTTCCGCCGTTCCTTCCTCTAGAGCCCCCGTCTCGTCAGGTCCTAGTCTGATCTCGTACAAGCCGTCTCTCACAGCTTCAGCATAGCCAACGAACTTTCCTCCAGGATGTACTATAAGGTATTTAATGTAGAACAGATCATCGACGCTATATGGCTGCCCATGGAAGCTCACTCTTATACCAGTAGTGAGAGGTTGTGTCTGTATAATGGTTCCAATGGAATCTATAGAGACCTCAGGAACCATGGGTTCACCGAACTTAAGCCATTTATCAGCAGTGTCAACGTGTTCTCTATAGGCTTTAATCACTACTTGCTTCGCGACAGTGTCGACTTTGTCGAGGTAGAAGGGACCGTTGCCGACCCAGAAATGTCCCTTACTATTATACCAATTCATCAAGCTCTGGTATCTTGACAGAGCTTCACTCGCCGACACGTATTTCCCTAGAACCTCCGCGTACGGTATGAACCTAGTGTTAATTGCTTCCTGTAGTTTGCTCTTCAGTATATCCAGAGACGGTCCTGCAATGTAGTTCATCCAGTCAACATTTAATTCGTCTGCTTTATCTGCACTGAACGCTAGCCTCTGCTCTGCCTCAGCCAGATACCCTATCGCGAGAGCATACCAAGGAGCTGCACCCTGACTGTAATAAGGCCAGAATCCGTCAGCGCCTGCCTCAGCGATCCATTCAGCGTCTTCGTACCAGACATCCGTGTAATATTCTATTACAAGCGGGTTCTCACTCACTATCTTGAAGCCTTTAAACGTCTCCATAGATGCTTCATAATCTGGAACGTAAGCCTCGTCGTAGATAGGGCTTGCTGGGTCCGCCCTATCGTGAGTTATTATGAATGCGAAGACTATATCGGCGATGCTGAACGGACTGCCATCATGCCACTTGTACTGCCCAGATAACAGCTTCTCATCATAATGTACTACTATTTTCGCCGTGGCCTTGACATCCTCGCCTAGAGCTTCCTTAACCGTTATTATCTTCTTCTGCGAGGCATCCCACTTATACCACGCGTCACCAGGCACCTCTACTTCTTTGACTTTTATTAATGAGACCCAATCCAGCGTCTTGCGTACAGGGAGCTCTTCCTTCACGTAAACCTCTGCTTTCTCGACTCTGTGTGGCCAGAAGAGACCGGTGTAGGGATCCGGTAACACTGCTGTCTCGCCTGTAGCTCGTATTATTGATTGATCGAATATCCAGTTAGTGCCTGCTATAGCGTTCCACGGCTCTACTAGCAAGTCGGGCGCCAGGATCTTCACCTGACCACCAACCCTATTCTCATACCTTAACGTCCAAGGCCATAGCCATGAACCGGAGTAGCCGCCGGAAAGATCGTAGGCGATGTTAATCTCAGGTCTTCTTACCCACAGCGAAGTTAAGTGTACTAACCATATCCTCTGGGATTCCTTCATAGACAGGACTAAAGCCTTCGACATTAATTCATCTCTCTCTTCAGCAGATTTATACATTTTGTTATATAGTTTTTGAGCGACGCTGTAGAACTCTGGGTCATTCTCGTATGCCTGCCACAAAGGCTCTGGTCTACCCATCTTAGTGTAGAAGTATCCGAAGTTATCTGCCTCGTCCCTAGATACCATGGTGGTTATCCATCCTCCAGTGTACACGTGCCACTGACCGTTAGCCGGGTTACCTCTCATCCAGATGGGAGAGAGTTCACCTGACTTGCCGTATTTCCTCTCTACAGTGAACCCTAGCTTCTCCAGTTGACCTGCTGCATAATCGCCTATGGCTTTCCTGGCATCCTCTATCCTAATTAAGAACGTTATTGTGACCGGCTCGCCTTTATAGTACCATTTACCGTCTCTATACTCAGCGCCCATCTTCTGCATTTCCTCGAATATTATCGTCCTACCCTTCTCGAAGTTGTACTTATACGTAGACTCAACTTCATACACAACGTCAGCGTATCGTGCGTAGTCCGGGAAGCTCGGCGTTAATGCAGTATACCTGGGGACGGCTAAGCCTCCCATTATCTCACTGGCTATATAAGTCCTGTCTACGATGTAGTTCATAGCCTCCCTTATCTTCGCGTTACTGAAGGGATTCAGCTTCCCTGTAGCGGGGAACTCAGGGCCCACAGGGTTAAAAGTTAGTTCGTAGTAGAGTCCATATGAGAACACGTATGAGAGGCCTTTCTCCTTAACGGTCTTGAATATGTTAGGGTCTGTCAGGTCATCGAAGAACACCTGCGCTTCATTTTTAATCAGCATGT
>JAWBLQ010000111.1:0-3942 GCA_038830105.1 Zestosphaera sp.
AACGATTCTCTCAAAGCATTCTTAACCCTCTCGTTACCGACGGTCACTAGCACGAACTCAACGTTATCAATTCTATGAGGCTTCCTCCCGGGCCTATACGTCACGTAACCTATGGACCCAGCTATTATGAATAGGTAGGTAACAGACAGGGTTATATATACGGGGATCATCAGGATAGACTGGTTAGAGAGCGTATTAAACCCTTCGTTCACCATTAATACCCAATGACGTATGTCAGCGATAAATAAAAGCCTTTTAAGCGCTCTAGCGTCACGTGTAGAGGTGACGTGAATGGGAGGCAGGCAAAGGACAACGCTCTTCATGTCGAGTGAGTCCAGAGAGGCGCAGAAAGCCAAGAGCGCTGAGACCGCTGAGAGAGTGAAGAGTAAGAAGTGAGTTTTGGGATTGCTGATTCTCCAGCGGTCCTGAGCTCTTAAAGGATAGTACTCTAAATATATTGAACTCAATAATTTATTAATTCTTAATCTTATTAAGGTTAAGATAACCATATAATATGGTGAATAACTTGAGTTCAGGTGAAGATAAATTAGGTTCTGTACTGTGGAAACTAGTGCTATATATAGTAATAGCAGTCATAATTATGGGAATTTTAAACTGGATTTTCAACTACCTGATACCGGACGTGGTGGCTACTCATAAGGAGTTAGAGGGGTTGCTGGTCTTAAGAGACTATCAGCCGTATGTATATGTGTTGGTTTCGTTGATAATAGGTTGGTTCATCGTGTCGGCGGTGGCGTCGATGTTCTATGTAATATTAAAGCCCAGATACGGACCCTCAGCCTCTGCAGCTGTCAGGAGCTTAATTAGAGTTCTAGGTCTAGGGGCGTTGCTGGCCGGCATCGCTGGCGGTGTTGCAGGCGGAGCCGCTGGAGTCGCCTTAGGCGGCTTCATAGGTTTAGTCATAGGCTTCGCCACACAACAGATTTTAGGACAGGCTATAGCCGGTATGTTCCTACTGTTAGTAAGACCCTTCAAAATAGGGGACGTAATAGACGCGGCAGGTGAGTCGGAAGTTAAAGTGACTGATATAGGAACTCTTTTCACCATAGCTGGGAGGAAGGATGGTAACACTGTGCTGATACCTAGCTCAGCACTGATAGGTCAGAAGATAGTTATAAGGAAGCAGCTACAGTCAGAGTAAGCATAGTAGTTTCAGTTAAAGTACAGAACTGCTTAGGAGGAAGCCTAGAATTAGCGGTTTTTAGTTTTTAACACTCGCTGTATCTAATCTTATAGGTGGTTTATCTTGAAGATCTGGGTTTTGAGAGATCCGTCTAGATGTGTTGGGTGTAGACTCTGTGAGGTGGAATGTTCTCTACGGCATGAGGGCGTTATATGGCCTTCAGCCTCCAGAATCAGGATATTCGAGCATATACATGGATTCCCAACGCCCTACACATGCGTTCAATGCGATGATTACCCATGCGTAGTTGCATGCCCTACAGCAGCTTTAAGAGTCGCCGAGAACGGCGCTGTCTTAGTCGACGAGGACAAATGTGTTCTATGTGGGTCATGTGTCGGTGCCTGTCCTGGGAAAGTCCCGAGAATGATAGAGGGTAAGAAAGTAGTCCTTATATGCGATCTCTGCGGTGGCACGCCGGCGTGTGTGGATGTGTGTGAATCAATGGGCTTCGACGCATTGAAAGTGGTTCGCAAACCCGGGGGCGATATCGTTAAGAGCTACCTGGCTAACCCGTTTAGCGTTTCTGAGGAACTGGCTGCGAAACTCTCTGTAGTCAGGAGGTGATGTCATTGTACGGGGTATGGGGTCGACTACTAGACGTTGACTTAAGTTCAGGAGTCACTCGAACTCTCGAGGTGTCGGAGGAGATCTACAGGAAGTTCATGGGTGGTAGGGGTCTCGCTTCGTGGATCTTATGGAGGGAGTTAGGACGTGAGTGGGAGTCTGTAGACCCTCTGAGTCCTCGCAACCCGCTCTTAATTCTCACAGGACCTCTCACCGGCTACTACCCCGGAAGTAAATTAGTGATTTCAGGGAAATCACCTCAAAGCGGTGGTGTCGTGGGTTCAACGGTCTCAAGCGAGTTAGGCATCGAATTGAAGGCAGCCGGTTACGATGGGTTAATCTTGAGGGGTTCTTCAGAGAGTCCTGTTTACGTGTACGTAGATGACGGAGGTGTTCAACTAAGGGATGCTGGAATCCTCTGGGGTATGGGAGGGCTTAAGTTAGTCAGCGCTTTAAACAAGCTGTTATCCAGTGATGTGAAAGTAGAGAAAGGTCTCGACACACTTCCGCATTACATCTACATAGGGCCTGCCGGAGAGAACCTAGTGAGGAGTGCCGTCGTCATGAGTAAATTGACTCACGCTGCTGGGTATGGTGGATACGGTGCTCTCATGGGTTCTAAGAAGGTTAAGGCGGTTGTCGTGAAAGGTCTGAAACCCATGCCTCCTGTTCACGATGGGGAGGGTCTAGCAAGCCTATTTAGGGAGGTCGTTAGAGAGCTACGTGATAGAATGAAGGTCTTCAGATATTGGGGGACTACAGAGGCCCTCTGGACCACGGGCTACGCAACTAGCTCAGAACCTATAAGGAACTGGATTGAAGAATGGCATAACGTACGTAATTTTTCTCACGCAGTCCTTGAGAGGAGGTACTGGGTTAGGAACTTATGGAGTGATTGGGGCTGTCCTATATCATGTATGAAGGTCAGTAGGGTTATCAGAGGTGATGAAACATACGTGAGTGACGGTCCTGACTACGAAATGGGTGCTTACCTAGGGAGTAACTTAGGGATCTTCGAGGCGGATTCAGTAGTGATGCTTTCCGCGCTTGCGGACGAATTAGGTCTATGCGGCATCCAGACAGGAAACGTACTGGGGTTCGCCATGGAGCTCTTTGAGAAGGGTTATATATCGAGGGAGGATGTAGGGTGTTCATTGGAATGGGGTACTGTGGAATGTGTTAAGAAGTTGATGCTGGACATAGCGTATAGGAGAGGTCTGGGAGATATATTGGCTGAGGGAACTTATAGAGCTGCGCTGAAACTCAGTGAAGCTAAAGGAGTTAACCTGCTTAAGTATGCGGTTCAGGTCAAGGGTATTGGAGTGGGGGCTCACGGGATCAGGAGTGGCCTAGACTACCCGCAGAAGATAGCCTACGCGGCCTCTGTTCAGGGTGGTGATCACACATCAACGGCAGGACTACCTCTTAAGTCAACTGAGTCAGAGGCTTACACTGCGTTCCTGGACAGCGCAATCGCATGTATCTTCAATACTGTAGGGAGTGATAAGTTAGTTAAGTACCTGAACTTAATCACTGGATGGAACTTCGCAGAGGACGACTTATATACTGTCGGCGTTAGAATACTAACGTTGCAGAGGGTTCTCCTCTTACTCGGTGGACCTGATGTGTTCTGGGATCCCAGAGTACATGATGAGAACCCTGAGAGATTCTATGAACCGCTTCCCACAGGACCTCAAGCAGGCAAGGCCCCGAGCAAGCGCGAGGTTAGGGAAGAGTTAAGGAGGTACTACTTAGAACTGGGATGGGATGGATTAGGGATACCGAAGGAGGAGACTCTGGACGTGTTAAGTTTAAGCGAGCTGAAGGACGCAGTAGAAAAGATACGTAGGAGGCTTGAGTTAAACGCATAGAGTGTGTGTGAAGCTTTCAGAGAGCTTAGGCGGGGTGAAAGTATGCCTGAACCTGGAGGAATGCGTCAGTTTAAGGGATACGGTAGATAAGGCGATTAAGAGTGCCGGCCTGGACGTCAGTCTGGAGGTTGTAGTTGCCAGCGATGGCGTGAAGTCATTGAATCTAGACGAGAATACATGTGATTATAGTGAGATAGTCGTATATAGGTTGGTTCGCGGTGGCTGAAACAGTAACTAGAACAGCGTCCCAGCACGTGAAGAGTACATGTTGTAGGAGCAGTCACCTTAAAGAACGAGAGAGTT
>JAWBLQ010000112.1:0-3914 GCA_038830105.1 Zestosphaera sp.
GTGTTTAATTCACACGTTACCACAGTAGATTTTCACGCGCACTCGCGTCCCATCGCTTAAGGTCAGTTTCTCCCTGAGGTTCTCGCTTGAAATCACCTCGATCACGTTTGGGTTGTGCCTGCTTAAGTGCGGTCTGATGACTAGGACCCACTCACTCGGGAGTTCCGGGAGTTTACCGAACCAATAGTAGAAGCCCCCCCTCTCAGCCCCATTAACCACGATACTCCTTATTGAAGATGGAGTGCACCTCCTAGCCAAGTCCTCGTAAGACACGCTTACCTCGATGTTCAGCGTCCCTGGGTACGGCTCCTCGTCAATCAGCTCGGCGAGTAGTATGTTGTAAGGCGGCATGGTGACGTACTTAGCCCCGACGCCGAAGCCTCTAAGCACCTTGCCCTCGAGCTCCACGTGCAACTCTGACTCCACCGATATCTATAGAGATGCTCCTTTTTAAGGGGTTGAGCGACAACGTCCGCGAAGCATCTTCAGATGCGTCAGGAGGTCTTAGAAGATGAGACCCCGCTCTTAAGGGGCCTGGAGCGTGTTAAGCGCCTAGAGATCCTGTCGGCAGTATATATGGGCTCCGGTAACTCGTGTCCTTTAAAGAGAGTCGGCGTGATATGAGAGATAAACTCAAGGCTCACTTTATGCCCTATACTCATGTAGATCTTCATAGAGCCCTGCCCAGCCACGTAAGCCCCGAGAACCCCGTTGGTCTCCAAATACCTCACCCCATTAATCACTACCTCCCTCCCGGCAAGCACCCTCCTAGCGACCCCTATCGAGGGCTTGTTGAGAGCTACGCCAACGTGCGACGCAATCCCAAATGACCTAGGATGTGTTATCCCATGCCCGTTAACCAGGATCAAGTCTGGGTCGGCGTTAAGTAGTTCGTAAGCCGCGAACATTAGTGGCGCTTCTCTGAACGCCAGTAGGCCGGGTATGTAGGGGATCTCTACCTGGTCGGCTACTGCTGAGTAGCTGATAAGGCTTAAATCGGGGTATTTATGGAGGGTCGCTACACCTACACCCACACCCCCGATGTAGGATAGATCCAGACCGATAACGCTCCTCACGCTTGAAGGACTGTACTCCGCGTTAACGAGCTCGGAGAGTCTCCTCTGGAGTTCCTGTGCTTTAAGCTGATTGAAGGAATACATGTCAGGCTGGTCCTCTCAAGTCCCGAGGGTCACTGTCTTCTCTCTAACCCCCTCAGGCGTTATGATAACTACGTCCACGCCGTCCCCTGAGAGAGCGTCTCTCTTCACAGCGGCTGAGACCGCGTCGATGGCTATCTGAGTCGCTTCCTCCACGCTTAATCCCTCCCTATACCTGGACTCCATAATCCCTATCGCTATCGGCGCTCCTGAACCTATCGCAGCGTACACGTCCTCGATCAGGGATCCCAGCATGTCCATCACGTAGAGGTGTGTTCCAGACTCGTCAACGCCGCCGAACACTATCTCCGATATGAACGGCAACCATTTATTCTGGTAGAGGATCACCGAGAGCAGTCTCGCGGCCGAGTGCACACTTATGAGTCTGTTGTTCTCCAGCTCGTATGAATGTATCAGGACGTTCATCGTTCTGTTGAGAGTCTGTATGTCCGAGAAAAGACCTGCGAAGGCCAGGCCGAACCTGTCCTTAATCGCGAAGACCTTCCTGCCACCCCTGCTCATGACGAACCCGCCGTAAGCAACCCTCTTCTCAGCAGCCAGGACAACACCTTCTTTAGCCTTAATACCAACGGCAGTTGCCCCAGTGCCCACTCTCTCGTAAGACATGCGAACACCTAATTAAAGGGGGTTAAACCAGAATATAAGCCTTCAACGCGCATAAGGGATGACGTGAGCAAAGTGGGGTGTGTTAGTGATTAAGAGACTTGAGAACTACGAGCTGATTAAGAAGCTCATGTACACAGTCAGTCATGAGGAGTTAAATCGGTACAGCATCGTAATCGTGGATCGGAGGGTTGGAGGCGGTCTGAGGGAGGTCTCCCTCGCCGGGGTTAGTAAGTTAATGAGGGATAGAGTAGTGATCGAGGATACGGTAATACCCCTCCACAGGGTGGTGGAGATTAAGAGGGGTGATGAGGTCTTATGGAGGAGGAGTGCTTGAGCACTGCCCTCAAGGGCGTTAAGGTCTGGGGGTTTGAGGAGGTCAGGGAGGCCTTAATGAGTGTCTACTCAGAACCTGTAACACTGGCTAAGAACGTCAGGAAGAAAGGGATGATGCGGTACTTAGTAAGGCTTGACAAGATGTATGGAATCCTTGAAGGGAGGGTCTTCAGCGTCTTGAACCGCCTGCCGAGCCCCAGCAGGTTGAACCCGTTCTACGCGGAGATCCTGGCTATCTCGGGGATAACAGACTACGCAGCGCTCTACTCAAGGATGACTGGTCTCAGGAGGGCTCTGAGGAAGATGTGGAAGCAGTACAGGTTACGAGTGAAGCTCACTCTAACGGTTAGAGAGGCGAGGAACGACTTAAGAGAGTTCGTTGGTAGGTCACTGTCCATAATGAGGAGACTTGACGGGGATCTGAGGAAGCTTGAGAAGGCTCTCAGCGAGGTCAAGAAGCTCCCCTGCATAGACTTCAAAGCGCTTAAGGTAGTGGTTGCTGGGATGCCTCAGGTCGGTAAATCAACCCTCGTAGGTAGGATATCCAGCTCCGAGCCTGAGGTATCTCCATTCCCCTTCACTACCAAGAACATCATCTCCGGTCACACGCAACTGGACTACATCAGGATACAGGTCTTCGACACGCCTGGGATTCTTGACAGACCGGTCTCAGAGCTAAACGAGATAGAGAAGAGAGCCCTCGTCGCGATTAAGTTCCTGGCGGACGTGATCATCTACATGATAGATTCAAGGTCATCCAGCTACTACCCTATAGAACAGCAGCTAGACCTGCTTCAGTCGATAAAGACTATGTTCAGTGATAAGGAATTACTGGTGGTCGTAAATAAGATCGACGAGACGACGGAGGAGAGACTGAAGGAGGTTCTCACGATGGTTAAGGAAGTTCATGGCGAGGAACCCCTCAAGATGAGTGCACTTAACGGCACAGGTGTAGATGCCCTGCTAGACCGCCTGAAGAGCAAAGCCCATGCAACATCGACCCCGAGGTAACGTAGGTCCCTTTAGAGAGACGTGGAGGAAGTATTCAAAGCCTCTCAAAAGAAACAACCAGAATGCGAGGTGAGGACCTCGGCTGTGAATGCAATGCATTGTGAGGGTGTTAATCCTATTAAACCCTGATAAGCACGTTTATAGGTAGGGTCTGTGGAGGTTGCGACCATGACTTCTGATCTTAATGTGGAGCTGTATGAACGCGAGCCACCGATCCCTCCTGGTGAGTATGTGAGGGTGAGTAGCGACGTTCTTAAGGACTTCACGCGAAAGCTTTTCACAGGTGCGGGGCTTTCCTCAGTCGATGCCGAGGTTGTGGCTGAAGTGTTAGTCACTGCGGACCTCATGGGCGTCTCGAGCCATGGAGTTCAAAGAGTTAAGAGGTACGTTGACGGATTGTTGAAGTGCTGTGTTAATCCAAGACCGAGAGTGAGGTTGCTTAAGGACGGTGGTGCCGTTGCCTTACTGGACGCTGACGGGGGGTTAGGACATCCTGTCGGTGTTAAAGCTATGGAGACGGCTATCGAGAAGGCTAAGACCTTCGGCGTGTCCCTGGTTTTAGTGCGGAACAGTCAGCATTACGGGATCGCTGGCTACTACGCTCTTAAAGCAGTGGAGAAGGGTTTGATAGGTATGTCAGTAACGAACTCTGAGAAGTTAGTTGCATACGTCAACACGACCAGCAGGGTGCTAGGCACTAACCCTATAGCTGTTGGCGTGCCTAGGCCTAGACCTCCACCGATACTCTTCGATGCTGCAACCGCGGTGATCCCCGTCGGTAGAATA
>JAWBLQ010000113.1:0-3895 GCA_038830105.1 Zestosphaera sp.
CATGGTTTTCGCAGTGTCTTCATTCATTCTCGCAACCTTATTCCTGTTTTGGTCTATATACTACATGAGTATCGCCATGGTTGGGACGTCGTTTCTGACGGCCTTAGCGGGCTTTGCCCTCTTAGCGTCCTCGCTTCAAGCGCTCAGGATAGCGGCTTACGTCTATAGTGTGGAGCTAGGTGCTAAGCCTGATGAGGGAAGTCAGAAGTAGTGAGGAGGTATTAGTACCTACCGCCGTGATATTGGCTTTAGCGCTAGCTTCACTGATAGCTGTGGTTGAGGTAGGTCCGACTAGAATAGGTATTCAGGTAGGAGCCTCACCGCTAAACACAGGTAGGTTCGGAACCTCCCGAGTGCTTGAGATCCTCAGGGAGGAGTTCAGTAACGTCAGGGTTGTGTTAGGATGGAATACCGTTAATAAATCCATATCCACTTGCCGTGATGCTCTAATGGTGATTATATCGCCTGAAGAACCGTTCACGCTCGATGATCTAGACTCAATTGAATCAATAAGCAAAAGGTGTGATGCCATATATCTGTTAATAGCTGACGAGACAGGTCACAGCAACGCAGTATTTGAGAGACTGGGTTTTAAGTTGAGGATTGACGGGAACCTCATAACGCGATTATCAACGATGGGGGAAGTACACTACTACCTTGACCTGTCTAGGAGAGGTTTCGTTAAGGCGTTCTTCAAATATCCAAACGGGTACACGGACGAGCTATACCTGGATAAGGCATCATATGTGCAGGTGACTTTAGGGAGCCCTAATATAAGCATCTTAGGCGTTCTAAGCAATGATACTGGAGTTACAATTATCACACAAATTAAAGCGAACATTACAAGCGTTAGATTGCTTGCTCCTGAGGCGCCTGTCGTAGTGTTAGAAGTTCGCAACTCCTCTAGGGTTCTAGCGATCTCAGACGGTTCAATATTCACTAATCAAGTGCTAGGCGATGATGTTTGGGGTTGGAGATATGAGAGGCTGCTAAGAGAGAGCCTCAGCCTGCTTGCGGGAGGTTCAAAAGACGTTCTAGTACTAGTAGATTCCAGTAGGTACACGTACGTGGATCCCCTGAACATGAGTTCCCAGCAATCCTATTACATTGATCCGTTAACTCAAGCCCTCTATCTCGTGACTAGATTAATACATCCAACTACCTGGTTCCCTCAAGCAGTGGGTTTCATCAACGACTTAATCTATAGATTACTTAACATTGGCTTCCCCGCTTTATTAATGCTCGTCTTCTCCTTCATCGCTGTTCTAGTAAGCATTGTTCTCAGAAACACACCAACACAGATCAAGGATCAAGCTATACGGGAAGTCAAGAGCATGGAGTATTTCACGGCAGCCGCTCTGAGAGATCAGATAATCGAAGGTAAAGTGAGCTTGGGTAAGCAGGACTTCATAGAGCTCTACGAAATAATCGACAAAATCCTCAAAGACTCTCTCGGTGTGACTCTCAGCGACGGTAAGGTAGTAGATATCCTTACAGCTCGAGGCGTGGATGCTGTGAAGGCTAGGAAGTTCTGGAGCTCTATGAACAGGACTTATCTGAAGGCCAGGAAGAGATTCAGCTTTCCGCCGGTCGTCATGTGGGGCAGGAGAGTTGAGAAGAGTGTAGAGGCTTGTGAGGAGATTCTTAACGTGCTTGGCACGTCTCTCCTTAAGGACCTCGGTATTGAGTACTTGTTAATGAGGTAGTTAAGCGTGAGCGTAACTTCAACCGTTAAAGCTACTGAACGACTAACAGCTCTCCTTACCTTAGCCGGGGCGTTAATCATTTTATGGGCGTTCCTTAACACTAACACACTTATACCAGGCCTAGGCCTCATATCATTATCTCTAGCGATGCGACTGTACACGGTTGCCTCAACTAACGCAGTGCAGAAGGCGTTAGTGAGTGCGAGCTACGAGGGATTTCTCAGCGGTGAACCAGTTAGAGTTGAATTCATTGTGAGGAACGAGAGCAGAATACCGATCATGTTCTTTGAGTTCTCCTTAAGTCATAGCCCGTACGTAAAAGCGACCTCAGGGATCTCAGGAGTCACGCATATCCCACCCAAGGGTTTCGCAAGACTTTCATTCATTTTCGAGGGCAGGGTTGGTAAATACACTGTAGGGCCTCTTAAAGGAGTTGTTAGAGACCCTCTAGGACTCTATAGATCGGATGAATTGCCTGTAGGGAGGCCTATCGATATCAAAATACTGCCGAAACCCTCTGAAGCGATGTTACGCAGGATGTTTGTCGCGTCAAAGGTCGTAGCACTCTCTAGAACCAGGAGGGTTGGCACAGGTGTTGAGATGTATGGCGTTAGGGAGTATAAGCCTGGTGATGAATTAAGAAGGATTTCCTGGAGACACCTCTCGCTATGGGGGAAGCCCTTCGTTAAGATCACTGACGAGGAAGCTTCTCTAAACTTAGTCTTCGTGATTCAATTAAACGATGCGTCTTTCGCCGGGGTGTACGGATACACACCCTTCGAGCATATCTCAACGGTGGTAGCATCCATAGCTAAGTACTCAGTGAGGAGAAATGACTTAATGAGCCTCCACGTGTTCTCAGGGAGTACTCACACATACGTACATCCTGCAAGAGGTTACAAAGCCTACCAACTGATTACGAAAGCTCTCGCGGAAATTCCTTTCAACCCTGAACTCCTCAGCTCTGCAATCCCCTATACACCAAGAGAAATCATTAACAAAGTGTATCAATACTTGCCTAGAGATAGGTCGATAGTACTATTGCTGTCTACCTCCTCACTTTTAGCAATGCATGCATCACAGTTTCCAGACGCCTTAAGTTTCATTTCAAGTAAAGGGCATGTTCCCTTCATACTGACGCCTCTTACTCAAGCTTACGAGGTTAAAGGACTTCCTGAATGGGGTAAAGCACTCTACAGGCTAAAGACCTTCGAGACGTTGAGGAACGAGCTGAGCAATATAGATAAGGTAAAGAGCACTGGAGTGCCTGTAATAGCTATGGGGCCTGAGAACTTAGTGACTGAAGTAGTGACCCGTTTAGAGATGATGAGATCCTAGGATCCATAACTATTTGAAGCACTAAGGCGCTAAAACCTTACACTAGTGATTCTATCGAAAACAGTTTTCTTCTTAACTAGGGTATAATGTTTGTAGGTTCTGAAGGAAGTTTATTCTTGCTGGGTCCAGATGATGGGGTGGGTGTCTAGGAGTGTTCTAGACGATGATGAGAGCGATGCTCCAAGCGCCCTAAGGATTTTCAGCAGATGTAGTCCTGTGCCGTTATCAGCTTTCATACTGATTCATATTAGTTGGCGTCATTACATCGTCTTGCTTCCACTGCATCCCGCTCAGGGGCTTTCAGGGTGGCCTCAGGGAGAGCACCTTATCGGGCTCTCAACCCCTCACTGAATACTTCCAATCACCAAACTATAGAAGGCTTATAAGCTACAAAATTAATACGAAGCTCAAAACAGCTCTGAGACTGTTTGAAGGAGACCTAACTCACCCAGGAAACAACGAAACTAGAGTGGTAAGCATCTTGTTAGATAACCTATCATGATTATACAGTCAGCTTTAAAACGTAACTCTAGGAAATATTTACGGTGAACTACTCTTGATTGAGCCAGAAATTATCGTAAAAGAAGGAGTTATCGAGGTAGCTAAGTTGATGGTGCTCTCCGCCACGACGGCGCCTAAGGCTAGGGGCATTAACAACGTGGAGGTCAGAATTCTTAATGAGAAGGAAGAGCTTGAGACTCTAGCTACTAAAATGGAGGAGTTGTCTAAGGATTTAGGAGACTTCTTCGCTAGGGACGCCCAGAACGTGAGGAGCAGTGAAGCGGTGGTTCTGGTGGGCGGTAAGGTCGTTGACGTAGGGGTTAAGAGTCCTAAAGCGTGGAGGCTGGAGT
>JAWBLQ010000114.1:0-3844 GCA_038830105.1 Zestosphaera sp.
CTACTATGGAGTACGAAGATGTAAGGCTGATGCAGAACACGCTTGGGTTAGAGAGCATCCCTCAATATCTTATAACGGCTACTTTAATCGGCGGCCTCGTGATTGCCGCTGTGTATATTCTCCTTAACAAGACAACGCTTGGTCTGGCATTGAGAGGAATCGCGGATAACGAGACTCTAGCGTCAATCTGCGGTATATCACACGATAAGCTTGTTGATTTAACGTGGTTTCTGGTTGGGGGGATCACTGCTTTAAGCGGTGTGATATGGGTTAACTTCTCAGGTTCCACCACCCCTGATCTAGGGCTTAGTATAATAGTGGTTAACTTCGCAGCCGCGTTCATCGGAGGGCTGTACTCACTCCCCGTAACGGCTTTAGCATCTATAATGCTTGCGTTAGTTGAGAATGTTCTCTTTCTGTTCTTAAATTATTACTTCGGCATACAGCCTACCATAAGGCTTGCGATAGTTTTCGGCATAGTATTCACAATTCTCGTAACTAGACCGCCAATGGGAGCTGGAGGAGGGTTGCCTTACAGATTCCTGAAGAAGAGGGTGGGTAAGAAATGATAGATATCGCGAGTTTCTTAATAAACTGGCTCACGTACTTCGCCATTTACGCCATACTTGCTATCACACTCAACCTCGAGGCCGGCATTAGCGGCGTTATTAACTTCGGTAAGGTAGCGTTCTTTGGGCTTGGAGCGTATCTGGGAGCGATCATGAACACCTATTTATTACTGATGATCTCAGGCATTGATATAGGTGTTGTAACACCGTACACTGCTGAGGGCGTAGCTGCTCTCTCAAAAATCACCGTCTCAAACCCTGCTCTCGTCACTGGGGTATTCATGTTATCGGTCGTTATTTCATTCATTGTAACTGGGGCTTTCGGCTACCTGTTGACGAACCCGATAATAAGGGTCGGCGCCGGTTTTGTAGGATTTACCCTATTGTGTGTCGGGGAGGTGCTCAGAGCCATATACATAAACACAGGGTTCGTGGGGGGTACTTATGGCATGCTCGGTATACCGCAACCCTTCGTATGGCTCGGGAACCCGTTCTTGAGCAGCGCATGCTACTTACTGCTAGTGTTCACTGTGTTCACATCGACATACGTAGTTACATATAGGATCGCTAATTCCCCGCTTGGAAGGACTCTCCGAGCTCTTCGGGATGATGACATCGCTGCATTATGCCTGGGTAAGAACGTGCCTAAAATAAAGTCCAAGATATTCTTCTTGACTTCCGCACTCTCAGGCGTTGCAGGGACCTTCTACGCGTGCTACGTATCCTCGGTAAGCCCTCAAATGTTCGTCACGTTAGTGACCTTCAATCTCTGGGCGATGATCATCATCGGTGGCAGGGGAAGCCCTCTCGGCGCTGTGGTCGGGGCGTTCTTGCTAACACTGATCGAGCGTGTACTGCTCTTCATCACTCCACTTTACGGCTACTTACCGTTCACCCCAGACTACCTGAGACCTGTGGTCATAGGCTTGATAATGACGTCCATGCTTATAAAGTATCCTAAAGGATTGCTTCCTGAGAAACCTCCGAAGATCGTTAAAGCAATGATAGAGGAGTTAAGGGGTAGTAAGGGTTGATTGAGGAGGGTCAACCTATCTTAATCGCGAGTAATGTATCGAAGTACTTTGGAGGTGTCAGAGCTCTTGAGAGAGTCTCTGTAGCGGTCCCTGAGAGCCGGATAGTAGGCTTGATAGGCCCTAACGGCTCGGGTAAGACCACGTTGTTCAATGTCATCACAGGTTTCTACGTGCCGGATGAGGGAGAGGTACTATATAGAACCAGTAATGAGGGGTTTATCAGCATCGACGGGTTGAATCCTCACGAGGTGTTTAAATTAGGGATTGCTAGGACTTTCCAGATACCTAAACTTTTCCCTAGCTTAACAGTTCTTGAGAACCTGACTATAACGCCTGTCAATCAGTTGGGTGAAGGAATTCTTAACGCAATTAGGTGGGGGACCTGGCTTAATGAGGAGAAGGCCCTGGTTAAAAAAGCGGTAAACATATTGACGGAGTTCGGTAAGCTAGACATCGCTCTCAAGTATCCTTCAGAACTCTCAGTAGCGGACATCAAGCTAGTTGAGACCCTCCGGGGCTTAATGACGTCTGCACGCGTATATCTCCTCGACGAGCCTTTAGCCGGCCTTGATTTGCCAACAGCACGTTCTCTATTGAAGTTCATTAAGGAGCTCAAGAACACATATAGGCTAACTTTCTTCGTAATTGAGCACAGAATTGACCTCTTAATGGAGATAGTAGACTACGTATACGTACTGCATAACGGGAGGTTGCTTGCTTCAGGTGAGCCCGCCGAGGTGATGAATAACTCGGATGTCATCAAGGCGTATGTAGGTGAGTAAGTGTGTTAGACGTCCGTGATTTAACTGCTGGTTACGGTAAGATCCCTGTCTTACGGGGAATAAACATGAGGGTTATGGAGGGAGAGATAGTCGCTGTCTTAGGCCCTAACGGCGTCGGTAAGTCAACCCTTCTCAACACTGTGATGAACCTGACAACTATCTTTAAAGGCACTATCGAATTCAATAACGTAGTCCTCAACGGGATGAAGCCTTATGAAATAGCTAGGTTGGGGGTAGGGCTTGTCCCTCAAAGCGATAACGTCTTCCCAAATCTCACCGTTGAGGAGAACCTGACCCTGGGAGCGTACACTAGGAGGAAAGACCCCAGCGTAGGTGGTGATATTGAAAGCGTCTTTAAACTGTTTCCCGAAATAGAGAAAAGACGTAAGCAGAAGGCGAGGACCCTGAGCGGTGGTGAGAGACAGATGTTAGCGATTGCTAGGGGTCTACTGGCTAAGCCGAAGCTCATACTGTTAGACGAACCGACCACTGGATTAGCACCCATAGTTGCATCCGAGGTAGTCAAGAAAGTTAGAGAGATCAATAAGACAGCCAGAGTCACGATTCTGATCGCAGAACAAAACGTGAAGAAGACTCTTGAAATAGCCGATAGAGCATATGTATTGATCGGAGGGGAGATAATAGGATCCTATACTCGAGACGAGTTCTCGACTGCAAACATAGAGAAGATGTTCTTTACAGGTAAGCAGGCTGAGTAGAGACCGTGGACATAAACGACTCTAGATTTACTAATGGTCCTAAACCCTAAATGTTGTTGGAATAGCTCTGCGTGCATGCTGGAATTGAACAGAAAAAGTTATTTTTGAGGTTTCTTAGTACGCCGCGTGACCCCCGTCCACGTTTATAGCCTGTCCAGTGACGTGAGATTGAGTTGTCAGGAATACTGCGAGCTTGCCCATGTCCTCTGCTGTCTGATCCACACCCTGCGGGATCATCTCCCTCACTATCCTCCTGAAGGCCTCATCCAGGGTCTCGCCGGGCTTAGACCACTTCATCGTCAGGCACGCAGACCACATGTGAGTGTTCACTATGCCTGGACATATCGCGTTGACGGTGATCCCCTTATCTGCTAATTCCTTGGACAACGCCTTAGTGAATCCTATGACAGCGTACTTCGACGCACAGTAGTGTGTGAGATCTGCATACCCTCCCTTACCTGCGATAGACGCGATGTTGATTATCCTACCCCAACCCTGCTTGAGCATATGCGGCAACACTGCCTTAGTGAATAAGAAGACTCCCTTCGCATTAACGTCCATGACGGCATCCCACTCCTCCTCTTTTATCTCCAGCAAAGGTCTTGCAGTAATTATTCCGGCGTTGTTAACTAGGATGTCTATCCTGCCGAACTCCCTGATAACAACGTTAACCGTTTCGTTAACCTCGCTTGACTTAGTTACATCGCAACATAACCCGATAACCATCACGTCGTACTTCT
>JAWBLQ010000115.1:0-3677 GCA_038830105.1 Zestosphaera sp.
TAACCGTAGAGCTTCTTGAGAACCTGAGGGAAGTCGTGAGGCGAGGGTATCAAGTGAGGGGGTGGTTCGTGATTGCCTCTTAGCAGGGTCACGTTATCAGGGAATTCGCTCTTAAGCGTTAACGCCGTTAGCAACGCCTCAAGCTGATTCGACCCTCTGTCCACGTAATCCCCTAAGAAGACCAGCTCAACCGAGCCCTCCCTCACTAAGTTTATGTTTAGCTTCAGGAGAATTCTCTTAAGCGTCTCTAAATCACCGTGTATATCGCCTACGATGAAGAAAGTCTTACCACTCTCCTTAGTTACCAGGGCTCCCCCGTATTTACTTAGCTCTCTCCGAGCTACGTTCATTAAGAAACTTTCAGCGAATCCCCGGACCTTAGTGTAATCGCTCAGTAGATCATTAATCACGTTATCAGCGAAATCCCAAACACTAGACATACCTGCCCTCCTACCTATAACCAGCAACTAGCCATTATTAACGTTTAAGCGCTGAGGACTGGAACGTCCAAGTAAGTGATTTAGTGGGCCCGCGGGGATTTGAACCCCGGACCGCCCGGTTATGAATCCCGTAGGCTTCAACAGCCTATGCCGGGCGCTCTGCCTGGCTGAGCTACGGGCCCCATACGTTAAATTACTTCAGCGCTTTTTAAACTTTCAGTCACGTAACCTTAAAGCAGAAACATTTATTTTCGTACAGTGATATTACTTTTTGTGGTGAACTAAATGCCTCTAAAGGTGAAGGTTGACTGGGGTCTATGCATAGCTGACGGCGTGTGTTACGCTCTCTGCCCTCAAGCATTCGAGGCAGGTCCCGACGGGAAAAGCCAAATAGTTAAGGAATATAGAGGCGGTGAAGTGACTGAGGGCGTTGTTCCAGACGACCTCGCTGACTGTGTTGAGCAGTCGAGAACGGCCTGCCCCGTGGGCGCTATACTAGTGGAGAAAGCCTAAGAAGCACGTTAACCTGTTTTTCAGGATGAGATTCTTTTTCATCACGTGAACTTATAAAACTTCATCCCCCGCTCTAAAGAACATGGCTTTCATCGCGTAGAATAAGAACCCTTAGTTTATAAGGGCTGAAGCCTAACGTTAAACGTACCGTAAATAGCGGAGAGGAATAAGATGGGAGAAACCAGAGTAAAGGTGGCGGAGCTAAAACCGGATATGAACGGAGTTAACCTCGTGGCTCGCGTAGTCAGCGTGGAGCCCTCGAGAACCATAAACACTAGGTCAGGCCTCAGAACAATCACTGAAGTGACTATAGGGGATGAAACCGGGAGAGTTAAGTTAACGTTATGGGGCAGGGCATTAGCAGATAAGCTGAAGCAAGGAGATTCCATCGAAGTTAAGAACGCGTGGACAACCGTGTTTAAGGGCGTTGTTCAGCTCAATGCCGGCGGTGAGGAGAACATATCCGTAAGTTCTGTGAAAGAGCTGCCCAGTCCCGAGGAGGTGCCTGAGAACTACCCCCAAGCCCCTGAAGGCTACAGACCTGAACAGAGGAGAATGCAGGGGAGGAGGTTCCAGAGGCCAAGGAGGCCGTTCAGGAGAGAGAGATCGTCGAGCTTTGGCGAGGGCGAGGAATGAGGCGAATTTAATGCTCACTTACGAGGAGATTAAGAACAAGAAACCCCTGAAGCAAGGCATGGAGTTAGGCGTGGAGAACGATAACTACTTGGTGGGCATCAGCGAGGATAGGATTTACTCGTTGTCGCTAAGCGCGTTCTACGTGTGGCAGCTGTGCGATGGGAGTAAGAGCGTTGAGGACCTCATAGGTCGGGTTATCGAAGATTTAAAGACATCCTCTCAGGAACTAAAGGAAAGCGAGCTGAAGGACATTCTCACGTTAATCCTAGGCCAGTTACAGGAAGCTGAGCTGATTAGGTTTCGTGAGGAGTAAGTAAATCACCGTAAACCGTAATTTACGTAGTTTTTGAATCAATAAATCCTTCATTTAAAGACCAGCTCAACATCCTCGCAACTACTAAGCGTAGTTGCCCTGAGGAACTCAAGAATTCCGTGATTCCCTCCTGATGGGGTTTCAACCTTAAAGAGGTGGCTATAATGCTCTCTATAGTCGCTACTACCGAATCCCCTCGCTAACGGGGTAATCTCCTCTCGTCCGCTGAGGATTCTATATAGTGTGTTTTCGTCTAACCCCCTGCATATTATACCTGCTAAGGCTGTGCAGGCAGTAGTTAGGTGATCCACGTGCCATCTGATTTTCTTCCTGACTCTAGCTAGGTGCCTCAACACCCTCGAGTAGGGTCTACGGATGTCCGCGGAGCCTAAGTAAACGTAGTAGCCATCGTTAAGGAGGATCTCGCCTAGAGACTTAAGCCTAATCCTCACATCTCCGCATCTAACAACTAGTATGTAGGACGTGGGCGTCAATCAAATAAACACCGACGTGAAGAGCTAGTTAAGTTGTAGTCTCAGTTGTTATCTCATGGGAAGGAGGCGCGGCGACCTCTATAGTGACCTTGCTTACCTCATCTAATGCTTTAAGCAGCTTAAGACCTAAACCTGTCAATCTGTATACTTTATAGTTGCCCTTCTCATTAATAACCTCAACGATGCTTAACGCCTCAAGAACGTGGAATGTAGCCAGCACCTCATACCTAGGTAGTCCGGACAAAGCAACAACATCTCCCGGCGTAACTACCTTACCGACCATCACCTCCAGCATCTTCCTAAGCCTTTCTTTGAACTCATTCATCCTAAACACCGGATAAGTTCTTAAGGGACGCTTAGTTTAAAAGCTTTAGGGTTTTTTCATGACACCTCTCTTTAGGGGACTGTATCCAGTGACTCTGTTTCAAACCCTCACTTACGGAGGTTAGCCCGCGCTAATTCTAAGCCCGTATCTAGGTCAATCACCCTTGCAACAGCCTCGCTGCCTGTCAGCGTTAAAACCCCGTAACTCCTCACCGAAGCTAAGTACCCTGAAAGAGTTCCCGGGTTGAGAGCTAGACACGATTCGAAGAAGTCGACTTTAAATTTGTGGGTATGACCATACAGTATCAGGTCGTAGTAGCCGGAGGCGCAGAGGGAGCGTACGATCTTCTCAGTTAGCTGAGGGCTCTTGAAGCCGTGAAGTAATAAACTACTCCAACCCTCTAATGACTCCTCTAGTGGTTGCTCCGTGAGACGCGGGGCTATGGACTTCAAGAGGTCGATATCACCGTCGTTATTGCCGAATACCCCAACCACTCTTGACACTATGTTTAGAAGTTCTATTAAAGTGAATGGGGAGGTGAAATCGCCTAAGGAGATCACCAGGTCATAGTTACCTCCAACCGCCGCTCCCTTAAGTTTTGAGAGTGCTCCTAAACTATCATGTAGATCTGACACAACTAATATATTCACTTGTTTAACCCCTTGAGCATTAGTGTAGGAATATTTTAAGAGTAAAAACTGATTACTCTTACGTGCTTAGGTCCTCGCGGAGCTAGTCTTAATACCCCTCAGGAACCTTGGCTCTGAAGTACTTGCCTGTCTCAGGGCTCTTGAAGAGTCCTATCTTAACTCCCTTCCTGCCCTTCGGTGCCAGTGTCCAAACCTTCTCAGGAACTAGCTCTACTTCCTTCCCTGTTGTTGAGTCCTTAACCTTCACGGTTTTCTTGCTCATGGATGTCACATCATGAGATTATGAGTTTCCCACTACTTAAACTT
>JAWBLQ010000116.1:0-3663 GCA_038830105.1 Zestosphaera sp.
CAGCGTCCCAGCACGTGAAGAGTACATGTTGTAGGAGCAGTCACATTAAAGAACGAGAGAGTTCAGAGAACTCTTATTCTATGGACTTAACAACTTTAATCCCGACCTATAAGAGTCTGATCTCCTCTCCGTCTTGAAGGGTAGGGGTTCCTTCAAGCGGTTCACTGGTTTGCGGTGTACGTCTTCATTTTCACAGTTTCATCGCTGGTGGATACGCGTAACGTTCACCTCGCTCCGCTTATCCAGCAATACATCCATTATTACCAAAGAATGCTAAAGCACAAAACTTATAGATCTTACTTTGTACTAAAGGACAAAGCCTGATTCGTTGCTCCGCTTGTTATTGTTTCTCCTGGAAGAGCTTAGTGCTGAAGTATCTGGCAGCGTAGTCAGGGAGTATGGTGACCACCTTCTTGCCTTCCCCTAAGTCGAACCTCCTCGCTGTTTTAACTGCCGCCACCACGTTAGCGCCAGAGGATATGCCTACGGCTAGACCCTCAAGTCTGGCGAGCATCCTAGACATGTCGATGGCCTCTTTTGACGTCACTACCTCGAAGTGATCTATGAGATGTCGATACCTCCTAATTATACTAGGTATGAAACCGTCGCCGACACCCTCTATCTCATGCCTTCCCCACGGTCCCTCAATACCTGTGTAGAACCAGTGGTAGGCGACAGGGCATTCGGCAGGCTCCGCACCTACTATCAAGGTCTTCGGGTTGATTTCCTTAAGCCTCTTAGCTATACCGATTAGAGTACCACCAGTCCCCTCGTGAGCGACGAAAGCATCCACAGAACCTAATTGCTCAGCTATCTCCTTACCCGTGGTCTCATAGTGCGCTTCAACGTTAGCGTCATCATCCCACTGATCCAGGAAGATATACCTACTTGGATCTCTCTCCTCAAGCTCCTTACCGTATTTTAAGGCTTTGAAGGCGTCAGACTCCCCGCCGGGAACCTTAACTATTTCCGCGCCATAGAGACTTATCAGCTTAAATCTCTCCTCACTCATCTCTTCTGGGATGACTATGAGTACCTTATACCCTAAAGCAGCGCCAAGTGACGCGAAGGCTATTCCTGTGTTTCCAGTGGTTGCGACCACTATGGTCTTACCCTTACTTAACCTACCCTCTTTCTCAGCCTTCCTAATCATATAAAGAGCCATCCTATCCTTAACACTGCCTGAAGGATTCAGGAACTCTAGCTTAACCCAGATCTCGGCCTTCACATCTTCTGGAACAACCTTCTGTAACTTAATTATAGGTGTCTGCCCGATTACGTCGATTAAGGACTGTCCAACCCTCAGGCCTATCACCAGGAAATAACTAAGGAAGGTACCCATATAAATCTAACATTCCATGACGTGTTGATAACCTCTCACGTTAATCCTAACGCGAGCCCATCCCCTCTAACGTCAACGTATGCTGCTTTAACCTTCTTAGTAGTTATTTCGGCAGCTGCAGCTACTCCAAGTCTTGACGGATATTTAACCCTCCTTAAGGTGTACCTGTTCACTTCCCCTGCCTCGAAGCCCTCTTCAAGCTCAACTACGTTAGTTCCAGGGTGCCATACAAACCTTGGGTGTTCTATAGCTTCCTGCAGGTTCATCATATACTTAAAGACATTTTCAAAGATTTCTGCGTGGAGCTGTGGTCTGAAGTGCCCTCCCGAGAGCCCCAGCGTCATCTCCCTGTCTTTAGAGGAGATAATCATGGCTGAAAGAGTGTGTAACGGTCTCTTCATCGGCGCTAATGAGTTCGGATGACCAGGAATCAGGTTAAATGACGAGGCCCTGCAGTTCAACGTAATGCCGTAGGTAGGTTCAGTGATCTTAGACCCGAACGGGTAGAAGACGGATTGGATCCCTGAAACTATGGAGTTGTTCTCGTCAATGACTGTGAAGTAAGTTGTATCTCCATCCCCTCTTAAATGAATACCCGTACTAACTTCCTTGCTTATGAAATCATCCTTAAGTAGCTCGCTCACGTCGACCTTCATGAAGCGCGGATCACCAACATACACGTCCCTGAGCCTGTATAGAGTCTCAAAGAGACGAAGATATGTATTGACCCTCTTTAATGATGTAGGACTTCCAATGCTAACGGCCTTAAGGAGTTTCAGTGCTTGCAACGTTGTTACCCCCTGTGTGTTGGGAGGCATCTCGTAAACTAAAAGATCGTCAAGCTGTAACTTAACAGGCTCGCCTAACTCGGCTTGGAACCCGCGCATGTCTTCGTAATCGAGAACGCCTCCTGTAGCCCTCACGTAGCTGGAAATCTTGATAGCCACGTCGCCTTCATAGAAGCTTCTAGGGTCATCACGGATTGCTTCCAGAGCCTTTAACATCCCGTCAAACCTAATGACGTCTCCTGAAGAGTAAAAGTGCGTTGTCCTGAAGTACGTTTTCCTCGATCCTTCGTCCCTAATTAGGGTTTCTCTGAGGTTATTTAGAGCTGCGGCAAGGCTTGATGATACCGGGAAGCCATCCTTAAACATGCTAATGACTAGACCTACTAACTTACCCCACTCAATCACACCGAACTTCCTCCACATGACTCTTAGCCCATCAACCATCCCAGGTATAACCGCGGAGAGAGGCCCTTCTAATGGCATTTCATTAAGCCCCAGGGATTTAAGGCGCTCTATACTCATTCTCGAGGGTGCGTATCCAGAACCGTTGACGAACGTAACTTTACCCTCAGGACTCTTAATGAGGGCGAAGAAATCACCTCCAAGTCCTCCTAAGTGAGGTAACGTGACAGAGAGCGCGAGCGACGTAGCCACAGAAGCATCAACCGCGTTACCACCGAGCTTGAGAACCTCAACACCGATAGAAGAAGCTAACGCCGACTCGCTAGCGACGACTCCCTTTAAGGAGTAGAATGGAGTGCGGTACATCTACCCACCGACTAAGTTTAGAACTAAAGAATTTAAGCGAGTCAGGGGTTCTCATGGGCGGTGCCAGCTATAGCCCGCCTTCAGTACTGCGGCGGCATTGAGCTTAACGGCCTACCCGCGCCTCACGCGACTCTCATCGGCGCTGCTTGGCCTTACTCCCGGGGAGTCGGCCGTTTCAACGCATCCGTCCTCATACTCAGCGGGTTACTGACGCCTCGTTACCGAAGCGTCCTCACCTCTTCATAGACATCTGAGGACGGCCGTGTCGTTTCTGTGCCGGAGCTACGGGTCTCCCCGCACCCCTTACGGGGTCCCCGTGTCGCGTGGAGGGCGGTGCTTCCTCAGGGATCGCCCCCGTAGCCGCCAGCTGGCTCCGCCCAATACACTGTTAGATACACTACTTATAAACATAGTTACAGTTTAAGTAATTGTAATGAAAACGATGTTCAGCATGTGAAAAGGGTTTATTATAAAGTCTAAAGCAACTACGAAAGACTGTAAACACCTCCCAATACGTCACTTACTTTAACCTCAGTACAGCCGTTCTCTGGAGGGAGGCTATTTGCCTTCCTCTAATGTCTTTGCTAATAGTTGCTTCAGGTCCTCGCTCAGCCAGACGTAATGTCCTGCCTTGCACCACAAGGAGCCATCTGACAGTATGGACACCTCGGCGTCTGGGTGTTGAGGGCATCTAAGCATCACTGCACTCTCCCTAAGTGCTTTATCCAGCTCAAGGAATATCTTGCTTAATCTCTCATGAGTTGT
>JAWBLQ010000117.1:0-3554 GCA_038830105.1 Zestosphaera sp.
GCGTCTGCGCTGTCTCGCTCAACGAGGTCAAGGACGAGCTCTCTAATGAGGTTCTCTGTCTCGCTGGCTAGACGTTGTTCCTTGTAGGTCAGGTAACTTAAACTGCCTCCGTGCTTGCACACGACGTCAGCGTACACCTTAATACCAGGGTAGTTAAACCTAACGCTCCTTAACCTAGAGGCCTCCGGTTCTATAATACCTGAGTCAGTAATCAATACCTCGCTCAGCGAGTTAACCCTGATGAACTTAGCTCCTGTAGCGACCGCCACTGAGTAAGCTTCAAGACCTGAGTTCCTAAGCACATTAAGCCCTACATCAACATTGACGGATTTAACCACTTCTCTGGTGATGGTGGTTATTACTGCAAGCGTCAGTGGATCTCCAACCCTTTTCAAGTAAGGAGCATCGCCGAAGTTCTCCACGATAATGCCGCCGAACCCGAGCTCTTCAAGTAGCTTAGACTCCCTGACGGAACCTTCTATTATATCCTCGATGTCCAACCCGCCCTTATGTTGTGTGCTAGGTAACCTAGGGAGGTGTATAACGCCTATGAGCAACTTGTCTGTCACTGTAAGCAACCCTCACTATGTAAAGATGCGTAGCAGGTATTAAGTTTTACAAGCGAAAGCCTCGTTCCTTAAGCGGGGAGGAGATCAGATATAGAGGAGTTGGAGTTAGAACTTGTTGAATCTGAAATTTATGGATAGAGTGATATATTTGGTGTGTCTGTTGGTCAGGGTCATCGGTATAGATCCAGGTACTAAGACCATGGACGTGTGTCTGCTTGAAGACGGGTACGTTAAAGAGGAGGCAGTCTTCAACTCAGTGGACGTTGCTTCAAGTCCTGAGCTCTTAGTTAGAGCTGTCGAGAAGCTCTCGCCCTACGATCTAATAGTTGGTCCTTCTGGTTATGGTGTTGAGATAACGTATATAGATGAGATCCCGGACGACGTTTTCGAGAGGTGGTACTACACGTACGTGCTCTTAAGTAGCAGGGAGGAGATAGAGGAGGGGGTCTTAAAGGGTGACATAGGTTCTTACGTGTATTACGCGATGGTTAAGGTGGTGAAGGAGTTTAAGAAACGACGCCTTCCAGTGGTCTTTATACCAGGAGTTATTAATCTCCCTACAGTCCCTGAGTTCAGGAAACTTAACCGTGTTGACTTAGGCACCGCCGATAAACTAGCTGTCACGGCTCTTGCAATCCTGACTCAGTCATTAAGGTTGAAGATCCCTTACCATGAAACCTCCTTAATCTTGGCTGAGTTAGGTTTCGGGTATAACGCTGTTGTGGGGGTGAGAGACGGTGTTGTACGTGATGCGTTCGGAGGCACGACCATCAGCGGTCCAGGCTTCCTGACCATGGGTTGCGCTGATTTAGAGGTGGTTCAACTCGTAAAGAACTGGGCTAAGGCAGACATATTTACCGGAGGGGCTTCCTATATGTCAGGGTGTGTGACTCCTGAAGAGTTAGTGGGGTGTTATCACCTGAGAGTTGAATGTTACAACGCGTTGAACTCCATGATTGAAGGCGTTTTGAAGGCCGTTCATGCCTTAACGTATAGCGTTGGCATTCCTAGGGAGATCGCTTACTCAGGCAGACTAACGAGAAATCAAACCATTAGAGAGAGGTTAGTCAGAGACTGCAGAGCTTCAGAGGTTTTGAGGGGAATTAACGTAATGGCTGTGGGGTCTCTCCCCGGTGCTAGCGAGGTTAAGGAGACAGCGCAAGGCTACGCGTTAATAGGTGATGGGATCGCTGGCGGGGTTTTCAGGGATTTAATTCAACACATGCGCATTAAGGATGCCAGGGGTTCTGCCATAGACTACATCCATCACCCGAGATTCAGGAGAGAGGGCCTCGTTAGGTTCAAGTGAGGCTGCCTCTTGGTTTCTGGGTTGAGGCACATAACGCGATTTATTAATTCCTGAAGCTAGTATTGAGTGGTGTTCTATACGACTGAGAGGTTCGAGTGGTATAATGTCTTCGTTAAGAAAGACTACATCCCTGACCTCGAGAAGGATGTCATTGTATCCTTCAGAGTCACCCCAGCAGAGGGCTTTAGTCTGGAGGATGTGGCTGGGGGGATAGCCTCCGAGAGCAGTGTTGGTACTTGGACTACATTATCTTCCTTACCTGAAAGGGTTTGGGGTTTAATGGGCAAAGCGTATGAGTTCATTGATATGAGGGATGGCTCATGGTTAGTGAGGGTGGCTTATCCCATGGACTTGTTTGAGGAGGGTAACATGCCAGCGTTCCTGGCTTCCGTAGCCGGGAATGTGTTCGGTATGAAGAGGGTTAAGGGACTTAGGATTGAGGATATCTACATGCCTAAGGAGTTCCTGAAGCACTTTAAAGGACCCGTTAAAGGCGTGCAAGGCGTGAGGGAGGTCTACAAGACCTACAACAGACCCATAGTGGGTACAGTTCCGAAGCCGAAGGTGGGGTACTCCCCTGAAGAGCTCGAAGTGCTGACTTTCGAGATCCTTGCAGGAGGTATGGACTTCGTTAAGGATGATGAGAACCTCGCATCCCCGCCTTACTGCAGGTTCGATGCCAGGGCTAAGGCAACGATGAAGGCTATAGACAAGGCCGAGATGGAAACAGGTGAGAGGAAGGTATGGCTTGCTAACATAACGGCTGAGACGAGGGAGATGGTGAGGAGACTTAAGCTAGTTGCTGATTACGGGAATCCATTCGTTATGATAGACGTCGTGATTGCTGGGTGGTCTTCCCTTACTTACATGAGGGATCTCGCAGAGGAGCATGGGCTAGGCATACATGCGCATAGAGCATTCCACGCAGCCTTCACTAGGAGTCAAACACATGGACTTTCCATGTTTGCATTAGCCAAGCTCTTAAGGACCGTAGGGGTTGATCAGTTACATGTAGGTACCCCTGAGGTAGGTAAGTTGGAGGCTAAAGCTAGAGACGTCATGAACATAAGTAGGGTCTTGAGGGATCCAATCTACGTGCCTGAAGAGGGTGATATCATTAGGCTTGAGCAGAACTGGTACCACATAAAAACAACTCTCCCAGCCTCCTCCGGCGGCCTTCACCCAGGCACATTACCTGAGGTAATTAAATCTCTAGGAGTTAACCTGGTTATTCAGGTAGGCGGAGGTGTTTTAGGCCATCCTGGGGGACCTAGAGAGGGCGCTACCGCTGTGAGGCAGGCCATAGAGGCGTGCCTGAAGGAGATACCTCTAGATACCTACGCAGAGACTCACGTTGAGTTAAGGAAGGCGCTTGAGAAATGGGGTTATGTAAGACCCATCTGAAGTAATGGTGGTGATCTCTAGATGGGTTCGAAATTCGGGGTTTACATACCTGAGGAGTTAATGTATGACTTAAAAAACTGTATGAAGGCTTTAGGGGTAGATAATAAGTCCCTAGTTATTAGGGAAGCTCTAAGACTCTTCATAACCGAACACAAATGGAGGGTTGGTGGTCTAATCCTAGGGGCTATCGGTGTTGTGTATGATCATGAGGTCAACGAGACAGACGTGCAACTCACAGATATTCAGCATGAGTATTTAAGTGAGATCATATC
>JAWBLQ010000118.1:0-3438 GCA_038830105.1 Zestosphaera sp.
TAAGGCTTTACCCAGTTTTTAACTCTCTGGATATGGGTTACGACCCGATGCTCAACGAGCTTGACCCGTACTCGGAGTACTGGACTGCTGAGAAAATCCTTGAGAAGGGATTCTCTTATTACTTCAGTCTGGATAGATCTAATGATGAGACACACCTCTTCTGGTACCCGTGGGGGAGGGACTTCGTCAAATCAACGTTACCGCTTACGCCCATGTTCTCGGTCGTCACGTACTATGTCGCAAGGATGTTTAGCCCTGCCATGAGTCTGCAAGAGTGGATGGTCTACGTGCCTGTTGTTTTCTTCATACTCTCTCTCGTAGGGATCTACCTAAGCGTTAGGGAGGTATGGGGTGATCCTCCGGCAATAGTAGCCGCGCTTGTGGCAGCGCTGATATTCAACAGTAGGCAATTGGCAGGCTTCACGGTAAAGTACGCTGCCGGCCTGGGCTTCATCTTCCTGGCTACTTACTTCCACATAAGGACCTGGAGGAGGAGAAGTTTTATAGACGCGTTGTTGACCGGTGTTTTCCTATCTATAACGGCTTCTGGTTGGGCTGGCTTTAACCTACTCCTAGCCGTCATGTTCCTGCAACTAGTCTTGCAGCCGTTGATAACTCAGGTGTCGAAGAACGATTTAATTCTATGGGGTTTTGAGACTCTTCCTCTAGCACTGACCATTGCCGTCATCCCATTCTACCGTCCTACATACTTAATCTACAGCGTTGGAATTTTAATACCTATGGGTTTCCTGGTCATCGGCATCGCGTTATTGCTTGAGCGTATAGCCTTGTTAAAAACTGTTAAGCTTAAATACCCGTTGCTGGTTAAGTGGCGCGTCATGTACTTGTTGTTAATAGGGTTGGTTGGTGTAGGTGGTCTCCTAGGACTCACAACAGGATTCATTCATGTTAAAGGCAAGGGTTTAGCGGCGATGGGGTTAGGAGGGTTAACGCACGTCTTAGTAGGCACTGTTCAAGAGTACGCGCCCGCCACCGCATACAGTTTCATATGGAACGGTGGGGCGCCTCTGGTAATCTCCATACTTATGATCCCGTACCTCGCTTATAGAGCCTTCGTCAAGAGAGATCTGATCAACCTCTTCATAGGGGTGTTTCTGGTTATCGCCATCTACGCGACTGCTAACGTTTCATACTTCTTCCCTCTACTTAATTACGTGGTAGCTATATCTCAGAGTAGTTTCGTAGCCCTATTTATACAGTACTTAGCTAAGAAGAGGGACCTACTGCTCTCAATACTAAGTATAGCGATGCTGGCAATGCACTTATCTCTCACGTTGTTCCAGGGAGCAACAGTGTGGGCACCTGCATACAGATCCCAGGTACCGATGATAATAGCCTCAGGCCTAGATGTACAGAATGACGTGCCGGCATGGCTTGACGTCCTTAACTGGATTAAGAATGAGACCCCTAAAGACTCAGTCGTTATCTCATGGTGGGATTACGGGTACTGGCTCAGCGTCTTGGGGGAGAGAGCCACCGTAGCTGATGGCGCTACGTTAAACACCACTCAAATAGAGTTACTGGCTAAAGCGCTAACCGGGACTGAGGAGGAGGCACTCGAGATTTTCACTAAGCACTTCCACTGCACCCCTGGCAAGACTTATCTAGTGATTTACGACGTAGCCCTCTTCTCAGAGCAACTGGGCTCTACCTATATAGGTCCTCTAGTCTTCCAAGGCGGGGTTTTCATAGGGGCTGACATGGCTAAGGGGGTCTCAGCGATCTACAGGATAGCTGGTAGAACACCCCCCACAACAACCACCACCATAGACCAGTATACCTACACGATACCTAACTGGGTTGACGCCTCATTAACTAATGCGACGCTCTACAAGATATTCCTGCACTCGATTCACGAGGTATTTGGTGTTGGGGGATATAAGGTTAGGTTTCTCTACGGCGCTCTCCAGTACCCGCAGTATGCACCTGAGTTACCGAGACCAACACTGAGGGTCTTCAAGCCGGCGCATATTTCCGTGAGCCAGCTCTACGAAGGAAGTAGCGTCTACGTCGTTGTTGCTGTTTACGAGATAGGTGGACAGGTAGTTGAATGAGATCTGCGGAGATTTCGTAGTGGTTAACCCGTATGTGTGGTTGTCTAGCGCGTGTATCCGCTTCACCGACCGAATTAAGGATATCTACACCCTCTCAGGGAGTGGTGATGCCGAGGGAGGTTTAAGGGTAATTACCCACGGGATGGCGTCAACGCATACTCACTTAGGGCTCTACCCGATAAGGAGTACTGTAGCGGCGGGGCTGGATCTCGACTCTTGGGTTAAAGGTAAGGCATGGCGTTGGGAGAGATTCGTTAGAGAGAATCCTGAGGTTAGCTATCTGTCCTCACTAATAGCTATAACGGAGATGCTCTCGTCAGGCGTCACTACCATAGCTGATATGCATTTCAACGAGGAGCTCGTCTACAGGGCGGTTAGTGAGATCGGGGTTAAGGCTGACTTAAGCGTAGCTATAATGGATGGCGGGGTCTTCGATAGCTACGAGGAAGCTCTTGAGGAGAACCTTAAACTACTTAAGGCTGTTCAAGACGCTGACGTTAAAGTTAGACTGGGGCCCTGCACCCCGAGGTTGTTGACTCCTAAGCAGTTCAGGGAGATTATTACGTTGGCTAAGCAACTTGGAATTGGTATTCATACTCATCTAGCTGAGGTTCGTGAGGATATTGAATGGCTTAAGAGTAGGTATTCCATTTCGTTAAGGGAGTTCGTGGATCTAGTCGGTTTGAGGGATGTGGACTCTATAGTGGCTCATGCGGTGTGGGCTGAAGGCGTAATTGATTTCCTTTCATCGAGTAACATCACCGTATCTCATTCACCAAGGTCTAACATCTTGCTAGGGGATGGGAAAGCTCCTGTAAGGAGGTACTTAAGGCACGGTGTTAACGTCTCACTGGGTATTGATGTAGCTCCCACATACGACTTACGGGATGAATTAAAGACGTACGTGTCGTTGCACTACCCTGGCGAGGGGCCTTCAGACACTCTTGAGGCCCTCCGTCTGTCAACTATAAACGCGTATAGAGGACTTGGCTTTGGGAGTGGAGAGCTATCCCTGGGCGAGGTTGCGGACTTAGTTGTGTGGTCTATCACCGACCCACTGGTTGACGATCCTCTGGCTCAAGTCGTATGGGGCTCCTCCAGAGTTGAGGAAGTGTATGTATCCGGGAGGTTAGTCCTCAGAGAGGGAAGACCTACTGCAAGTAGCGTGGATCTCCCGAAGGTCAGGGAAAAGCTACACGAATACCTCAGAGAATTCTTGAGATTACAACCTTAACACTTGCGACAAGCTTCTTGCTTATAGAGTTTAGCTCTTCAAGGAAGCAAGTAGCAGATGCTCTGAACCCTCTATCCATGTGCACCTCAAGAACCTTGGTCCAGTCAATCTTTATTATATAGTACGTGA
>JAWBLQ010000119.1:0-3350 GCA_038830105.1 Zestosphaera sp.
CGAATATCTCTCTCAACCTCTGCTCAGACTCACCATAATACTTACTCATAATCTCAGGACCGTTAATAGCTATGAAGTAGGCATCTGCCTCAGTAGCAACGGCCTTAGCGAGCAGAGTCTTACCACAGCCTGGAGGCCCGTAAAGAAGGACACCCTTAGGAGGCTCAATCCCAAGCTTCCTGAAGAGCTCTGGATGCTTGAGAGGTAGTTCAACAAGCTCTCTAACCCTCTCAATAACCTCCCTCATCCCCCCTACATCCTCGTACGTCACCTTCATCATTCTAAGCGCCTGAGCTGGCTTGCTTACGAGAATCAGCCTTGTTGTCTCATCTATTATGACTGGACCTGAAGGCCTTGTTGAGAGGATCTGAAGGAATATTATAGAGCCCAGTAACTGGAAGGGTACTATGTCCCCCTCCATCACGGCATAGTTAAGTAATCTCTTCTTAATCACCTTGAGTGTGGACTCACCCCCGCTTACCTGGTTTGAGGCGTCTGCGGGGGCCAGCTTAATCGAGGTCGCGTCCTTAACGGCGGTCCGTCTGACGATGACCTTATCCCCTATACCGACGCCGGCGTTCTTCCTGATGACGCCGTCCATCCTTATAAGGTCCTTATCCTCATCCTCCGGGAGCGATGGCCAGGCGATAGCTACTGTAGCCCTCCTGCCTATTATCTCGACCGCGTCCCCCTCCTCAGCACCTATGAAGTTGAGGACCTTCTCAGGAACCCTCACCTTACCCCTGAAGGCATCGCTCTTACCTACCTCTGCAACCCTTACCACATACTCCTTGCCTTTACTCAGCACTGCCTACCCTCAGATAAAGTATGTCTTAAACGCTTATTATATCGTAGCGCGTTGCTCGCATGCAGGACTACAATCAGACACGCTTCCGGAGCAGGCTGACTAGAGGGCGTCAGTCCTCGTCACGAAGTCCACATCAACTGACGAGACCCCGTCCATCTCCGTTAAGCTCCTCTCCAGCTCGTCCGTCCCGCCCTCGAAGTTCTCAGGCATAGCCACGTAGAGCCTCAACGCGTACAAACCGAAAGCGATGTACTCCTTCTCGTGCTTGAGTATTTCATAGTGTTGCGGTAGTCTAGACTTGATGTCGTTGATCAAGGCGTCTAAATCGACTTCGTCGCTCTCCGGGTTAACGCGAAGCGAAACTACTACCTTGCCCAACGCAACCACCTGACCTAAGGACCCTCGAACCCGCAGTTAGGACACTTATACGGATTCGAGAGATCTCTACACTTACTGCATCTCCAAATAACGACTACGCCGCAGTTAGGGCAGAGGAACTTCACAGCCTTCTCACGAGGGGTTATTAACCTGCCGCAACTACCACACACAGGCGGAGTCGCTGCCTCAATGATTATAGGCCCTCCGCCCTTAGACTCGCTCACTTGCGCCATGCCACTCGCCTAGAATCAAGTATTAGCAAGCTTAAAAAGGTTGTTTTTAACACATGGCAGAAGCTCCCTAACTCAAGGCTGAATTAACTTCCTGAAGTTGAGGGCGTCCTCCCTCATGTAGACGTTGTTGAACATCACGTAGACTTCTGAAGACGACTTTAACCCGTCAAGCATCTCTTTAAGCCTGATCAGGTCTTCAACGCTGTACTTATACCTGTAGTTAACTTCACGAGCTCCTATGCCGTGTAGTCTGAAGTAGTAACTACTCGACGAAGTTACGGGTGGGAACCACTTGAAGGGGTCTGTGACGTGCGTGACGTTGCTGAAGTCCTCGAGAACCTTTCTCAACTCCTCACCATGCCTAAACCAGTCACCCCTCAACTCAATACCTACCCTGAAGCCTGGCTCATGTATCGCGGTCAGGAAGTCCTTGACGTTCTTCAGGCCCTCCTGATCGTAGGTGAACGAAGGAGGTAGCTGGAGCACCACGTACACAGCACCTAACTCCCTAGCCGCTCTCCGCGTGCACTCCCAAGCCTCCATATTCTCTTTAGTAGGCTTTAAGTGCCCGTAACCACGCCAACAACCCTCAGGAGGTCTAAACCTCGACTTACGCCACGTCGGCGAGTCCGGGGGGTGTGTTATAGCCTGCCATCCCTTCATAGAGAACCTGAAGCCCTCCGGCGCCTCCTCGCGATAACGTCTCGCTCTCCCAGGGTCTGGCGGATTGTAGAATGTCTCCTGAAGCTCTACAGCGTTGAAGAGGCTGTAGTACTTCCCCCTGGCCATGGGGAACCCGCAGCAACCAACCACGTACCTAGTCACTGTGTAGGCCCTCCACAATCCTAACCGTGAATCCTTTGTTCAGGAGTGTTGTGAGCATCTCCTCACCGGCCTTCAGGTCGATGACGCTCACGACTACTGAGCACTTCTGAGGGTTTGGTATGCATTTAATTATCTTCAACTCACCGCCGCTCTCCACGATCAGGTTAACTAGATCACTTATCTTGTCAGGCATGCTCAACTCCACTTCCAGATTCACTAGGTACTCTCCTGAGGGCGCCATAGGTCGAATGACGAGCATTCTGCCTGTCTGATCGACGATAAGCTCAACTAAAGTATACGGCTCTATACCTAGCTCCCTCCTGAGGAATAGAGGTATTGTTACACGTCCCTTACCGTCAACCCTGACAATAAGCCTTGCCGTGCTAAACCAGCATCACCTAAGATAATATCTCACACACGCTCAAATAATTTAAAGTAATTTAATTAGGTTGCAGTCAATTACCATGTGGATGAAGAGCGGACCACGGACTGATAAATGATGAGTCCAAGCATTACCGACCTTCTCCACATCCCACCCGTTCAGCAGTGTACTGTTGAGTGAGTCCTCAGCTCATCACTCCGCCCCTCCGCCCGAGGAATCCTAACCTCGAACCTCACGGGGGCTCGAAGACAACGCACCACCGTCATGCAGGAACGCGTTGTTGACTGCGGCCGCGGTCACTTAAACTCAAGCAACTCAACCTTGAGCCAGGCGGCCTTACCCTCAAGCAATTCCTTGACCTCTCTGGCATCACCCTCCACAGAGATGAAGTAGAGGTGATCCACTACCTCGCTCTTACTAGACTCGAGGACCCTGAACCCGCGTCTATCCAGCTCTCTGAGTAGCTCGTCAATCAATCCCTCGTCGTAAGCCGTCAGAAATATATTAGTCTTCACGTACCCCTTAAGCCCTGCTTTGCTGGTCCGCTCCACTAACCACACACCTCAAGTACTAGGTGCGTCCTCTTATTTAATTTTTGGCGGCTAAAACTCGTGTTTAATTCACACGTTGCCACAGTAGATTTTCACGCGCACTCGCGTCCCATCGCTTAAGGTCAGTTTCTCCCTGAGGTTCTCGCTTGAAATCACCTCGATCACGTTTGGGT
>JAWBLQ010000120.1:0-3301 GCA_038830105.1 Zestosphaera sp.
GAGATGGCGGGTCTACAGCACTCCTGAGATAAGCAGGGAGGAGGAGATAGATTGACCTCCTTCCAGTTCTAAAGGACTAGACCTTCAGTTATAAGAACGTGTTTAGGCTTAGCGATAGGCTACCTTAACTTTTAACTTTAAACAACATCTTATACTGGCATGGTTCGTAATGACATACGCGAGCGAGCTAAGTAAGGTTGGGTTGAGGGTTTACGCGTATCTTGTAGAATCAGATGCGCCAAGAGGTGTGAGGGAGATTGCTAGAGCGTTAGAAATCCCCGTGAGTAGCGTTTATTACCATCTCAAGCGGCTTGAGGAGTTAGGCTTGATTGGTAGGAGTGGGGACGGCTATGTAGTCACTAGAATCATCGCGCTTGAAGGCTTCATATTTCTCGGTAGGAGGCTCGTCCCCAGGCTACTCGTATACTCGTTATTCTTTCTAGGCATTCTTTTAGGAGAGATATACTTGATAGTGCTTACAGGAGTAGTAACTCCTGACAGGTTAATAGCGTTGGTTTCATGTCTCTCAGCCTTCCTTATTTTCCTTATTGAGGGGTTAAACGTAAGGATCAGACTTAAGACTTCATAACAAGCTGTTATAAGTCTTAGGGTTTTTCAGTAATGAAAAAGGAAGTTACTCTTTCAGTTGTATCTCTCCCAACTCCTTCAGCGTGTTTAAATCATATACTTTAACTCTCTCAGTTGAGACTGTGAAGAGCTCCTCACCAACGTAGAGTGATCTGAGAGCGTTGTCATGCTGTAACAGTGACTTGACCCTCAACGTATTATCACTATAGGTCACTGCCAGAATCCCGCCTGACGCATATGACCATGCATAACTGCTGACAGGTATTAAAACTAGGTCTTTATCTAGGTTCACCGTCACTGCATGGTGATCGTAGAGTGCCGGGGACCATGCTGGGGACAGCTTGACCGTTGAGATCTCCCTCATACTAGTTGGGTCGGTCACATCAAAGAGTGAAATCTTAAGGTTCGAGTCCTCAAGTCCTATGCCTAGGAGCCTTCCATTAGGTAGTGGGTGTAAGTACTCACTGAAGCCAGGTATCTTTAGATATCCGAGAATCCTGAGGTTCTCTGGATCGGACACGTCTATGGCGAACAGGGGGTCCACCTGTCTGAAGGTCACTAGGAAGAACACATCACCGATCAACCTTGCTGAGTATATCCTCTCGCCACTGGCAAGTCCTCTGAGGGATCCTGTGATTTGCAAGGATTCTAAGTCCACTGTAAACACGTTGTTGCTGGTCTCCCCAGTCATGTAGGTTGTTATCATGAGTCTAGGTATGGTGTATTCGTAAGGAATACCTGGAGTACCTCCTGATGTGAGAAGGGTTAACTCCCTCGTTACACACACCCCACTCTCATCGCACTCCGACACCTTAATCTGTATTTCCTGGGCTTCCTTGGTTCCTCCGTAGAAGGTCCTTAGCGGTTCGTATGTCACCTTCACGGAGTAGTTGTTGCTCGTCGTCGCGGTGATGAAGAATCCGTCTATCTCCTCCATGGAGAACTGGTCTAGTAACATCCCCATAACCTCGAACGACCCTCTCGACTTAACCTCAAGACCGTTGACGCTGAAGACGTAGAATACAGTTGCTTCAGACCTGACCTCCTTATTAACCTCCTCAGCTATCTCAGCGAGTATCTTATCACGTGCCTTCTCATCTAGCCCAGCTAGGTACTTCTCAACAATGCCAAGAGCCTCCTCCACGTAACCACTCTCAAGGGCTTGGGAGACGTTACTAGCTATTTCGTTGGGAAGATACCTTACGAAGGTTCTCAAAACGGATATGTAGACCTCGAGGAAGCTAAGTCCTTTCTCGGAAGCAACATATAGGTTCTCGTTTGTCATGTAAAGCCAGCTACCTCCACCGGTGATGAACGTGTATACAGCGTAGTTCAAACTCTCTAGGTCTAGAGCGAGTATGATCGTATACGAGTTGGGGTTCTGATCAACAGCGACCAGCGAATCTAAAGGAACCGGGTTATTGTTAATCAGAGGGACGGCCGGCTCGTTGAAGTACATGTTAACAACTAGGTATAAATTACTTCCAGCGATTCTCGAGTTAAGCATGGTTCCCGTAACGCTAACTTCACTCAGTAGTACCGGGTTACTGGCCTCAGCGACGTTGTAGACGTAGACTGTGGTGTTCGTAGTTCCTGGAGGCACTACAAGGCATCTACATTCAACCCCTACCCTTAATGGGTACGGGTTGCTACTTGGACTCTCAGTTATTATGATCAACTCGTCATCGTACAGAAACAGACCCTTAACGTAATCGTTCCTCAAGATGAGCGTGCTTAAAACCCTCCTCTCAGTAACACCCACGACGAATACTTTATTACCTGAAGCCACAGTGATGAGTCTGCCGTTAGTCTTAACCATGTCTGGTTCGTCAACCCCCTCAACCTGCACATTGGTCTTAGAGACGCTGGTGGTTGTGGTTAAGACCCCCTCCTTAGCTACCGTTACGACAGTTCCGAACGATGGAACAGGTATGGCTAGATCTCTGTACAGATAAGTGGTAGCAGGATACATCAAACGGTCAACTAGAGCCTTTAAGTTGCTCATATCCCTCAGGTACTGTGCGAGATCATCGTAACTACTGAAGTTCTTTAGACCGGGGATAATCAGGTCGACATCTACTCGCTGAGTTGCCGAAGCGCCTGTTAGGTAGCTGTGTATAATCTGCGTAGTCTGTGTGCTTCCAGGTAACCCCTTGAGGAGAGTGCTTGAGGCTAGGGGTAATGAGATCCCAAGAACTAGAGCTACGAGAGCTATTGCCACGAAAGCTGCGCGATTCAACTATACCACCTTAAGTATTCTATTTTGGAGTATAGATAACTCTAGAGTTAGAACGGATCTGTTCTAATATCTGAACACTTACTTGAGACGAGTTTACGACAGATTAGAAGCAATGAGAAAAACACTACCCCGTATAGTTAGGAACCTTTGGAGGTAGTTTAGACTTCATCGCGTACAACGCATTCAACACGTAATGAAGCGCCACGAGCAACACAAGTCCTGCTGGTAATAGGATTAAGGGATTCGTAATTCCAAGTGCTAGCAACGCGTAAAGCGCTACACTTACGAAACCGGCTGTTAATGCGTAGGGTAGCTGCGTTGAGACGTGGTCTATATGATCTGCAGCTGAGAACATCGACGACATTATAGTGGTGTCGCTTATGGGTGAGCAGTGGTCACCGAAGATATCGCCGCCGAAGACTGCTCCTATAGAAGCGAACGCAAGTATGTAAGCCATGCTTATGTTGTCTGGGT
>JAWBLQ010000121.1:0-3231 GCA_038830105.1 Zestosphaera sp.
ATTCACTCAGATCTGTTTTCAGCATCTTACCTACGAACTCAGATCTCTTACCTCGTTCCTCCTTCTCGAGACTCTCCGCCTCCTTAGTTACGCTCTCCACTACGTTGTACTCCTCTAGCGTCCTCAGTATCTGAGGCTCGTACCATTTATCTGGTGTGTTTGCCTTGATAGCCTCAGCGGCTTTCACAATGATCCTGCCTATGTTGGCCGAGTCCATCACAGCCTCCTTACTCTTCAATGCGTCGCCAGTTCCTTGGTAGTACGCAAGCGCCCAGGGAGGTATGAAATAGCCAAGGGAGTTCAGAACGGACATCAGATACGCGATGGTCATCACAGCGCCTGCCTCAGCACCTACAGCTATGAAGCCAGCCACCTTACCCTCCACCCAAGACCTACCGTCTATGAAAATCGTGTTCTCGAATATCGTTAACTTATCTATAAGGTTTTTAAGATGCCCTGAAGGACCGTACCAAAACACAGGCGTCGCTATGATAAGCGCATCACTGTTCAGTATTTCTTTGAGGATGTTCCAGCTCTCGTCGTTGTTCAGGCACGGCGGTCTACAAGCGAGTTGCTCATCACTTAAGCAACCCTCACAAGGCTTTATATCGTAGTCGTATATGTGTATGAGTTTTACTTCACCCCCGTGGAGGGAGGCTGTCTTAAGAGCTACCTCAAGTAACTTAAATGTGTTTCCGTATTTCCTCGGCGAGGCGTTCAGACCAAGCACTCTAACGGATCCCATTATCTAGACCCAGTGAGGGAGTATAGCGGTTAAGAATTTAAGTAGTTTAGCCATCTACGTCCACGCTCTCAAGAGTCTTTATCAATCAATTAAAAACCCCCCACGGTCTATTTAAGTTTAGAGCGGTGAATTGGGAGTGAAGCTAGTGTACTTGATTCTCGATGGCATGGCTGACAGGCTGAGTGATATTAAGAGTTCACTGAGTTCAGCCAGGAAGCCGTTTCTAGATCTACTTGCGAGAGCCGGTGTATGTGGTGCAGTCTACACCGTAGGTGAGGGGATAGCCCCTGAGTCTGATGCAGCAGTTATGAGTATACTAGGTTATAACCCGCACGAGTACTACACTGGCAGAGGACCTATTGAGGCTGTCGGGGCTGGAGTGCCGTTTCTTGAGGGACGTGAGGTAGCTTTTAGAGCTAACTTCGCTACGGTGGATCCTAAAACAAGGAGGTTAATTGATAGGAGGGTTGGCAGGTCATTGACGACCGAAGAGGCTTGCGAGCTTGCCGAGTCCCTTGATGGGTTACGGCTGGACAATCATGAAGGCTACGTTAAGGTTAAAGCCACTGTCGGTCATAGGGCCGTCGTCGTGTTAGGTAGTGAGGAACTGTCCTTAAGCGATGAAGTAGATAACACTGACCCGGCGTACAGGAAAGTTGGCTTAATATCTGTGGCTGAGAAGACTTTCTCACCCTACGTCAAAGAATCCTCACCGCTGAGTGCAAGTCTGAACGCTCAAGCGACTGCTGAGCTAGTGAATGAATTCACGTCAAGAGCTATAGAAATACTAGATAAACACCCTGTGAATGTGAGGAGGGAGAGAGAAGGCCTCCTTAAGGCTAATGTGATTCTGGTGAGGGACGCTGGTTCGAAGTTACCTAAACTGACACCGGTAAACCAAAGGTTCAGAGCGGTCTTCGGCTCGATAACTGAGATGCCCGTTGAGAATGGCATAGCGAGGCTTCTCGGGATGCGTGCCCTGGAGGTACCTCCTCCTACACAGGATAAACGTTCAGACTACACCTTAAGGCTGGAGGCCACGCTCAAACTACTTAACGAGGTTGACGTAGTCTACGTTCACTTGAAAGGACCTGATGAGCCCAGCCACGACGGCGATCTCCCAGGCAAGATCAAGTCCATTGAGGATATAGATAGGTATTACGTTAAGGAGTTGTTGGGTAGCATCGACTTAAGCGATGTCGCATTACTCGTAACGGCTGACCACGCAACACCCCCTTCAGTTAGAGCCCATACAGACGATCCCGTACCCATCCTACTTGTAGGCGGTGACGTAACCCCTGACAGTGTTTTAAGGTTAAGTGAGCGTGAGTGCTACGAAAAAGGATCACTTGGAGTGATTAAACATGGATGGGATATATTACCGAGAGCTCTGGATGTATTAGGCTTTCAACGGCCTAATACGTGAGTGACTTGATTACTAAGGTCACCTAGGTATCCACGACGTCCTCACAGCGAGTAACTCCTAACAAAACTGTTTCAGACCTCATGAAAGTTTATGAGGGTTGTTTTAGTTGAAGCCGCTTAAGATGCGGGTGTAGAGGTCTCCTGAGGCTGCCTTGAAAACTCCAAACCAGATACAGACTCAAGAATGAATGTGCCATAACAGGGTTGGGATTTGTTTCGGTGTGTAGGTATGTGTTGTTTTTATGGGGTGTGAAGCTCTGTGACCAAGCAGAGGCCTAACCCACCCAGAAAAACAAAACTAAAACGAGAAACGAATGATGAGTGACTACAAAATGAATTACGTCAGACCTGAACTTCTTGCATGAAAGCCCTTTCATAGAATTTCTTGACGTCCTCTTTGAGGAGGTGGACGTATATCTGTGTGGTTTTGATGTCTCTATGGCCTAGGAGGTTTTGCAGGGCCATCACATCGATGCCCCTCCTTAACGCCTCAGTGGCGAATGTGTGTCTCAACACATGCGGCCGTACCTTCTCAAGGCTTACTCCAGCCCTTTCAGCTAGTGTTTTAAGTCTTTTGTAGAGTCCGCTGTAGGTTAGGTTGATTAACTTGCCCTTCTTCCAGCCGTTCAACGATAAGTAGAGGTGTAACGCCTCCAGGCTTAAAGGCCCGAAGAAGACTACTCTTTCCTCACCAAACTTAGCATGTTTGATTACTATCTCATGGCTTTCAAGGTTTACGTCCTCCACGTGCAGTGAGAGGAGCTCCTGCGCTCTAAGGCCTGTCTCAAAGAGCAACGCGATAATTAGCTTATCCAGCAAGTCTCTCGACGCCTCAAACATCTTACGTATCTCATCCTCCCTAAGCGTCATCACGTTCCTTCTCCCTCTAGGTCTGGCTACTGCAGGAACTCTATCGGCCAACCCTAACCACTTAATGAAAGCCCTGACGTAAAGCGAGTAGTAATGAAGGGTGGTCTGGGCCTTCTTTCTATCTCTTGAGCCTCGAGGGAAACCTTTCCTCAATCTCTCCAGTCTCCACCTGGTGTAGTCCTCGAGACTTA
>JAWBLQ010000122.1:0-2829 GCA_038830105.1 Zestosphaera sp.
TTACGTCAGCTTCAGTAACTCCTATATCTTCCCGGCTAGAGTGGGTCTAGGTAACTTCACTTCGGTCCTGTACTTCGCCTACGCCTCCCCAGTTATTCACGATGGTTCAGGCGAGGTAGTGGCATCCAGGGGAGGGGTAACCCTAGGAGTTAGGACTGAGGTTCAGAGGAGTAGGATCTACGTCTTTGGCGACGGCTCGATCTTCACGAACGCGGCGTTGGTGAATAAGTCCCGTGTCAACCCTCACGTTCAGCTGGTGTACAACGTCTTCAACGATTTATGCTTAAACGGGACCATATACATGGAGTCCTCTAAGTACGGTCTCAGACCGCTAACGCAGTCGGAGATACTTAACTCAGGCGAGCTGAGCTACGTGATCGCGGCGTTCTCGAATCCCTTCAGATACGTGTTACTCGCGAGTCAGGGCTTGAGCCCTGCTGGTCTAGCACTACTTACGTTCATCTTCTTGACTGTGTTGGTGAGGGATTTCTTAAGCCACGTTATGCCTCTTAAGGCAGTTACTGAGCCTCTTGAGGAGGTCTCAATACCTTCGAGGAGGAGGGTTTACGTAGCAGGCAGGTTGAGGAAGTTGGTCTGCAGTGATGAGTCTCCTGAGGGGCTGAGGAAGCTGTGTGGTGACGGTAGATCTAAGCTAGGTCCTAACGACCTGAAGAAGCTCGTCGACTGGATTACGTCTCAGCGATGACCTACGTGCCTGACGTCTTTGCGCTCCCTCTCCACGCAATTCTTAATACCTGCGTACGCCTTAATTAATTAGGCTTGAGACGTGGTTAGGGGGGAGGTATGCAGCATCTGCAGAGGCTCTAGGTACCTCTGCGGCTTGACTTACTGCCCACTCCTAGTTAGCTTTTACAGCAGGATTAACGTCAGACAGGTTGAGTTGAGCGAGGTCCTGCAAGGCTCCTCACCGCCCTCGGTCTTCGTAGGCAGATTCGGATACCCTAAGGTTAACGTGGGGCCTTCCCTCCCGCCTCAAATCGGGGACACGTCTGTGTATGAGTTACCTGAGACGTGGATAGGGAAGCCCCTTGAGGAGATACTTATCAAGAGACTCTCGATGGTTGTGGGGGTCGCTCAAACCAGGGTCAAGGACTTGAGAACAGGCTTCGTGACCAGGCTTCAAGAGCTAGCGCTATCTGAGAGACCTGTAGACGCTGAAATGCTTCTCGATAAGAAGTACTTGAGGAGGCCTCTCTTCGGTGAGGAGTTACCTCCTATCGGGCCTAGAGCCCTCCTCAAGGACGTGAGGGTGACGGGGAACCCGTACTTCGGCAGGCCTGTTGAGAAGGTCTACAGCGACTCGGATCTGAAGGCCGTTCACGCGGTCATAATACTGTATGACGACGGTATCCCGGTCTCGAGGATTCAGAGGGTGTTCTCGGTAGGTGCTTTAGGCAAGCTGAAGGACAGGAGGTTAGTTCCTACGAGATGGTCGATAACAGCGGTCGACGACATAATCTCCAGAAACCTGGTGAGGAGGGTTAGGGATTTGCCTGAGTTAAGCGAGGTCCTTGTTTACGTCAGAGAGTACATGCAGAATCTCTTCATAGCGGTACTGCTACCCGGCGTGTGGAGTTACGAATGGATTGAAGCGTGGTTCCCTGGAAGCACTTGGAATCCGTCAGGGAGGGTGACAGCGATAGGCGGTGATCATGAAGGGCCCTCAGGGAAGTCCGAGTACGCGCTGACGGGGGGTTGCTATTACGCAGCCCGCCTGGCGGCTGCGGAGCACCTCCTATACAATCTGAGGAGGCAGGCGACTGTTGTTCTCTACAGAGAGATATACGAGGGTTTCAACATACCTATCGGCGTGTGGTTCGTTAGAGAGAACGTGAGGAAGTTGTTCGAGGGCGTGCCTAGGAGGTTCAGCTCGTTGGAGGAGGTGTTGAGGGGTTTAAAAGGCTTGACGCGTGTGGACGTTCAGGACATTGTGAAGAGTTCGTACATCCTTAAGACCTTCGGTAAGGTGAGGACCCTTGACTCTTACTGGAGGAAGCGTGGTTAAGGGGGGTGTTAAGTACGTCTTCATCCGCGCCTCCTCAGCGCTTAGTAGATCAAGTCTGCCTGACCTGGACTACGCTCTGAACCCATACGTCGGTTGCTATCATAAGTGCAGGTACTGCTACGCAAGGAGCTACTGCAGGTATGAAGAGCCACGGACACGGTGGGGTGACGTCATCTACGTTAAGGGGAACGTGGTTAATCTGCTTAGGGGTGAGGTCAGGAGGCTTCGCGCAGGAGCTGTAGGGGTCTCGACTGTGACTGACCCCTACCAACCCATCGACGCGCTGACCGGGATTACCAGGAAGTGCATCGACCTCCTCCTGAAGTCAGGCTTCAGAGTCGTCATACAGACTAAATCACCTCTCGTGTTGAGGGATCTAGATCTCCTTAAGCTCAGGCCTGATTTAGTTGAGGTTGGTTTTACCATAACATCTCTCGACGACCACCTCGTGAAGGGTGTTGAGGTCAGAGCGCCGCCGCCTAGTGCTAGAGTTAATGCATTAAGAAGGGTGGCCGAGGTCGGTGTGAGGACCTGGGTCTTCCTAGGTCCTATAATTCCTGGCTTGAACGATGACTTAAGAGGGATTGAGAGGGTTATTGACGTTGCGCAGGAGACTAACTCAACTCTTTACTATGACTGGCTTAGGTTCAGGGATGAGTTAGACGCCTTCTTTAAATCTATAGGTCTCAGCCCTACGCACTACGTCAGGCAGAGCAGGTATTCAGAGTGGCGTAGAGTTGTTGAGGAGGGGATCTTGAGGATCTGCAGGGATAAGAGCGTGGTTTGTAAGCCGGCCTTCACCT
>JAWBLQ010000122.1:2839-3120 GCA_038830105.1 Zestosphaera sp.
GCTCTTCGGCTAGACGCATCACGTTATCCAGTGTAGGATCTCTCCTGACCTTACTTAAGAAGTCACGTAATTCAGGTCGGTCTCTAAGAACTAGCTTAATCACCTTACTGAGTAACCTACGGCCGTCCGAGTTAAGCACGTTGTTCTTGTCAAAGAATCTACGTCTGTCGCTAAGTAGTTTAACCACTAATGTCCTCGCTTCCTTACTCATTAACTCGCTAACCCCTAGAGGTTATCAGTGTCGAGGTCTTATGAACTCCGTTCAGCCTCCTCAACGCAGT
>JAWBLQ010000123.1:0-3112 GCA_038830105.1 Zestosphaera sp.
GTCTTATAGAACTTCATATAGGGAATTTCGGTCTCACCATCAAAGTCAAGGCTTCTCTAGTGCATCTCCCCATTTACGACAAAACATAAAAACCTTTCTTAGACAATTGTTGGGTGATAAAACTGAGGAATAAGTGTAAGGTGATTAATACTTTGAAGGTCATTAGGAGGTTCTACGATAGGATAGGCTGGAGAGATAAGGTAGAGGAGATTGACGATATTTTCATGGATGCCTTGAAAGAACTAACCTACTAAACCCTGTTTTTAACTTAAAAATCAACGCCTATGTTCTCTAAAGCCCTCTTCAGTACTGGGACGCATGCCTCAGGAGTCCAGGAGTTAAGCATGCTCTTCAACGCGTTCTTCATGTTATCTATGATCTCTTCAACGTTAGTATAACCTGTCTTAAAGTACCTGAGCCCCTGAAGATACGTTGCTACAGTGTCTGATAGCTTCACTAACTCAGCCTCAGGACTGAGGCCTGAGTTCAGATCCTTCATTAAATCAACATACTTACTTAAGCCTAACTCGCTCATAGCCTCCAACTCAACCTCGTTAAAGAGCTCTGGGGCTCTAACCTTAATTAACTTCACAACATCGCCCACGATGACCTCTGGTATGTCATGAACTAGACTCATCTTCAGTGTTTTCTCCACGTCGACCTTCATACATTCCGTAGTTAGTATGTCAGCTAGATACATACTTATTAGAGTGACTTCGAACGTGTGACCCGCCACAGTCTCAGCTATCGAGTTTGGGATGCCTCTAATGACCCAGCCACTCCTAACAACGCACTTCAGGCTTGAGATCCTCTCTACGTTCACAACATCACCTAAGAGTGATTAGCTTAACAATCTTAATATTACTTCAACGGCAGGAGGTATGAGATGAGTAAGGATAACAGCAGGGTGAGTGCGAAGTATAAGCAGGAAGTCATCAAGACTTCCTTACGAGTTTCCGGTGCCTCCTTACCTGTAATGATCTTCGCAGGATATCTCGCTATCCTTAAGAAGGTGTTAGGCATCGGTAAGATGAAGGGCGTCTTCCTAACGTAGCTTAAGTACTCAGCGCCCATGGATCTCCTGAGGTTTATCTCCTCAAGCAACGCCACACTTAACACGGCTGCTGAAGTTATGAGCCACGGCAACCCAGGTGCAGGAGGAGCCCATCCTCTACCCCCCTCAACCACACTGGCGAGGGATAGGAACCCGTAACTCCAAACGATGAACCCTAGGTACTGAGGGTGTCTTGATAAGCTGTAGATCCCCCAGGTGCTCAGTCGCCTGCGTGATAACCTGTCATAGAGCCATGTAGCGGCGCTCAACGTAAAAACAGAAAGCCCGACGATCATGAAGGCAAAGCCTATAGGAACCGTGAAATCAGCGCTAAGATCCAGGGCTGTGAAACCAACTATCCATGTTAGTATTGAATTTATAGTCCATAACGGCACGTAAGTTATCATGCCGAGCCTCAGGAATAACTCCGAGTCTATGAAAGGATACCACAGAACCCTCAAGACCCCAACACCCGCTAAGAAAAACATAGTGAAGGCGAAGTACCCGACTGTCGGTAGGTAGAGTAACACTGAACTCAACAGTGTTAAGCTAGTTCTGCCGAGAGTTAGCCCGACAACGATAGTTAATAGAACCAGTCCTAGACTCACGTACCCAACCACCCTTAACCTTGACTCGATTTCCTCACACCTCGGGAATTCTGAGATCAACACACAGTCAGGCACTAAACCCAACATCCAAGTGTTAATGACTCTAATGAGCTCTATCGACGTGTAAACGATCGCTAGGGCAAACAACACAGAGAAGCCTATCGAAAACAACACGCTAATGAGATGTTTACCCATCAGTCCTCACTAAGTATCATAATAGACCTAAAATAATAAGCGCTGTTAATATACATTGTACGTAGTCCAGTGTTAATTTTATTAAGATTTACGAGGATATAGTTTGAGGGTTTACGGTTTGAGTTTTGATGAGGATTTATTAATGTGGTTGGTTGATGAGGGCTCCGCTTTAGGGGCCTCCTACGTTGAAGCGCGTTACCAGAACGATTACGGCGTTACAGTCGCTTTAAGGAACGGCAAAGTTCTCGGGCTTGCTTCGTTTAAGGAAGAGGGGGTTGGGATTAGGGTCTTAGTCGACGGGTCACTGGGCTTCGCCGCTACTAACGACTTGAGGAAGGAGGGTCTGAGGGAGGCTCTCGTTAAGGCGGTCGGCAGAGCTAGGTCTATGGCCTCGTTAAGGAGAAGGCCCATTCAATTCACTATAGAGAAAGTGGGTAGGACGTCGTACGAGGTCTTGACTAAGGTTAGGTTGGAGGACGTTACTGCGGAGGGCTTGATGAGTCTGGGTAAGGAGGTGTATGAGACGCTGGCTAAACTAGTCAACCAGGTCAAGCTTCCTGTGTGCACGTTCGAAGCAAGGACGCACATGCAGGAGAAGGTAGTGATGACTTCAGAGAGTGCTTGCGTAAGGTCCAGAGTCCCTAGGATATCAGTTGGCGCTAACCTAGTCCTCATGCACCCGCAGAAGGGAACATTACAGAGAATGAAGGACTTCGAAAGCTCTGGAGGTGGTGAGTTACTGAAGGAGTGGAGGCCTGTGGAGATCCTTGCGGAGGAGGTTAAGGATCTCGAGGTCGTGCTGGTTAAGGGGATTGAACCTCCTAGAGAGCCCGTCGACGTTATCGTAGGGTCTGAGATAGTGGGTCTCTTAGTTCATGAGTCGGCTGGACACCCCATGGAAGCTGACAGGATATTAGGGCGTGAAGCCGCTCAAGCAGGTGAGTCCTACGTCAAGCCTGACATGATAGGCAAATTTAGAGTAGGTAGTGAGTTAGCTACGGTCATTGAAGACCCAACCATTCCAGGTAGTAATGGGTTCTACCTATATGATGATGAGGGCGTGCCTGCCAGAGCTAGGTACCTCTACAAGGAAGGAATCATAAACGAGGCGTTGCATAACCGACACACAGCAAACATCTTCAGGACTGAAAGCAACGCCGCCGCTAGAGCTATGAACTACGCCTCAGAACCCATAATAAGGATGAGTAACACTTACTTTAAGCCAGGTAGCATGAGTTTTGAAGAGCTTATAGAG
>JAWBLQ010000124.1:0-3085 GCA_038830105.1 Zestosphaera sp.
AAAGAGTTTTTGCTCCAACACCTCCTTTAGAAGACATTGTATATTTACACCAAACACTATATTAGCTAGGGTTTTTAAATTTTGCGTTTAAGATAATCTTCAATTACTTTTTCGATTAATAATATTTTTCTAAAAATCTCTCTCCCTAGTAATTATTCATCTATAGCGTTAGCAAGACCAGTTAATGTTAAACTCCTTATTTTGTTAAGAGATCTTTTATCACTGGAAGAAATAAATTCTAATTTAACTCTAATTATTTATTATTTTTTTATCGAGGATGTCCTTAACTAATGTTCTTCCAGGATAATACTTAAATACCTTTGGAGGTCTATAATTAACGGTGTAATTTCATGAGCAGTCATACATCTAGAGAGAGATTAACGTTTCTAGTGGCTCTTATACCTCCGGTACTCATGATATTCGGTGCTCCTCTAGTTATGCCTATGGTAGAGCCTTTCGTGTTAGGACTGCCTTTTAACCTGTTCTGGCATGTGCTGTGGTTGATCGTAGGGCCGGTGGTACTGACGTTAGCGTACTTAATCCGCACGAAGGGTGAATGAGGATGGAGATAATAGCGCTAATAATAGTGTTTGGCTGGCTGATAGTCTCAACGATAGTAGCTATAATGGCAGGTGTTCTGAAGAAGTTCAGCCTTGAGGAATGGACTGTAGCCTCAAGAAACCTAAGCTTCATTGTGGTGTTCTTCACTTTAGCCGCTGAGATATATAGTGCCTTCACGTTCCTCGGTCTGGCTGGGTGGGCATTCAACTACGGAGCCCCAATATACTACGCGTTAGCGTACTTCGTCACAGCTTACTCAACAGGCTTCCTACTGGCTCCCTACTACAACAGACTCTCAAGGAGGTTCGGGTACCTAACTCAGCCAGATCTATTCATGCATAGGTACGAGAGCACAGCTCTAGGTATCTTGGTAGCTTTCTCAGGCATCGCCTTCTTACTACCTTATATACAACTCCAGATTCAAGGCACCGGTATAATCGTTGAGATAGCTAGCTACGGAGCCATAGATAGAGTCACATCAATACTAATAGCTTACATCTGCGTGACGATATTCCTCTTCATAGGGGGTTACAGAGGTCTCGCGTGGACTAACGTCCTGCAAGGCATACTTATGTTCATCGCCGCCTTCATGCTGTTCTCCATACCCATACTAGCCTTTGGTAATATAGGAGAGCTGTTCAGCAGGGTGTTGAGCACAAGCCCAGCACACTTAACGTTGCCGGGCGCTAAGGGCATTCACGGGATTCCATGGTATATGTCGACCCTAGCGCTCACAACGCTTGGGTTCTGGATGTTCCCTCATCTAGTCTCAAGGATGTACGCAGCGAAGTCGGAACGCGTTGCAATGCGCAGTTGCGCTTGGATGTCGTGGTACTCTATCCTAGCTGTCCCTATAGTCTTAGTAGGCTTCAGCGCCTTACTCCTGTTCCCCAAGCTTTCTAACCCAGACACTGCAGTGATGGTCAGCGCGAGGGAGTTCTTCCCACCAGTCCTCGTAGGTATAATAGGCGCCGGGGGCCTGGCAGCCGCCGTGTCAAGTGGCGGCAGCTTAATACAGGCGACAGCAGTTCTAATATCAAGGAATTTGATCCAGAGAGGTTTCCTGAAGGGCTTAAGTGATATAACTACTGCGTGGGTGGCTAGGATCTTAACGATCATCGTCAGCATAGTAACGCTGATCCTATCGCTTTACTACCCGTCCCTACTGGTTAACCTCCTCTTGATCGCGTATTCAGGCGTTGTCCAATTCCTGCCGGGCACGATGTTCGCAGTACTCTGGAGGAGAGCGACGAAGCATGGAATCTTCGCCGGGATAGTTGTCGGTACGTTAGTAGTGTTACTCACCACGTTCTACTGGTCTAACCCATTCCAGATAAACTCAGGTATTTGGGGGCTTGCCGCTAACTTCCCAGTAGCTATCCTAGTCTCCCTCCTCACTAAACCCCCGTCTGAAGACACGTTAAATAAATTCTTTACGTAAGTAAGACATTTAATTTTTAAATAAAAAACGCATTTTCCTTACTCCTTATAACCAAGGAACTTTAACATAGCCAGAGCGTACACCTTAGCCCCAGTGACTAGGTCTTCCACCAATACGTGTTCATCCGCTACGTGGGCTTGAGACATGCTTCCAGGCCCGTAGAGTATCGTTGGCATTACCTGATTGAAGAACCTCATATCAGTGAATCCCGAGAGGCCTGAGATGAAGGCCTCCCTACCCATTACCTCCTTAATAGCGTCTCTAACAGCCTTAACTATCTCTTCATCCTCACGCGTGTACGCGGGAGACGCTTTCTCGAGAACCCTGACGTCAACGCGGAGTTCCGGATCCTCGCTCTTCAGCTTTTCGATGAAGTCCTGGATCTCGTTTTTCACCTGCTCTACATCCTCCTCAGGTATTAAGCGTCTGTCTATAGTCACGACACACCTATCCGGGACCACGTTTATCTTCACACCTCCCTGTATCAGACCTCCAATCATCATTGTCGGTGTTCTGGATTCCTCAGGCATAGGGGCTTTAGTCTCCCGTTTAATTAAATCGGCTTTAAGCTTTTCAAGAGCGACTATCACCTTAGCCATCTTCTCAACAGCGTTAATCCCTCTGTGAGGGAGGCTCCCGTGAGCCGCCTTACCGTGAGTCATCAACTCAAGCCATAGAGCGCCCTTATGAGCAACCGCGATCTTATTGACTTCCGTAGGCTCGCCGACCACACACGCATCGCCCTTAACTAAGCCCTCTTTAACGACGTACTCAGCACCGGCGTGACCCCCTGTCTCCTCGTCAGGCGTTGCAACGTAAACTACGTCACCCCTCAACCTGAAGCCTGCCTCCCTCAACGCCTTAACAGCTATGATCATGGCCGCGTTAGCCCCTTTCATATCGGCAGCACCCCTGCCGTAGATCCTCCCATCCCTTACAACACCGCTGAACGGATCAACACTCCACCCGCTACCAGGAGGGACCACGTCATAATGTCCGTTATAACATAAGGTACGCCCATTGCCAGAGCCTCTTAAGACGCCGATCACGTTAACCCGCGGTAACTCGAGCTTTAAATCTCTT
>JAWBLQ010000125.1:0-3052 GCA_038830105.1 Zestosphaera sp.
CTTCATGTCGTCAAGCATCTTCATGAATTTCTGAATCCCCTTATCCATGTTCTCTGGGCAGATCTCCCAAAACTTAACAAATCTCGTTTTTTCACCAGTAAGTGCTTATTGCTTACGTCCCTAATAAACGTATCCCAGAAAGAACCACAGCCGATGAATCAAATCAATACCTAGCATCCCCCTTAACGGTTCACCATTATTAAATAGTCTAGTCATGCAGTCCTCCTTACTCTTTCTAATAGTCTATGAGCATTTCTCTGCCCGTCTTACTTCATAGAGAGATAGGGGAGGAGCTAACCCATAGAGGAAGGCGTTCTTACTGCCTCTCTGGAGGTCCAGGTGGATCCTCACGTACCCACCTAGATCGTCCGTCCTTAACTCATTGACGTGCTTGACGACTTAAGTGGCTTTAGTTCCTCTGCACCCGCTCGATACCAGCACATTGTATATTAGAGTGTACGGGGATCCTAACTCCTTAACCCTACACTAAACTAAACAGCTTAACCTATCACACCAGGGAAGGGAGAGGACGTTTTAAAGCAAAGAGTTTTAAGCTACATTACTTCATATTCTGTGGAAGCGGGGGTGCCCGAGCCGGGTCAAAGGGGGCGGGCTTAAGACCCGCTGGCGTAGGCCTGCGTGGGTTCGAATCCCACCCCCCGCACCAGAGAAACCTCTTGATCGCCTCATCCACTAGGAGCTTAACCAGCACCTTCCTCTCCCCCTGACCTAAGTACTCCTCTATTATTAGATACCTGTACTTCTTCCCTGAGACTCTGACGTTCTTGACGTAGAGGTACAAGTTTGCAGTCTTCATTAGAGGCTCATCACCCAACGAAGAATTTAAGCCCTCAGCCTCATCATGCTTCAACATCGCTGATTACCTTGCTGGAAAAATTTGCAGTCACTCCTTTTCCCTTTCTCCTACGGGAACTTTAAGTTATCGACGTGCTGAAGGATTTTAATTCCTCCTCGGTTGGGAAAACCTGAAGTGTTAGCCTCTTCCTACCAGCTTTGAGGATGCCTGAGCCCACGGGGGTATTCACTAGGAAGTCTGCCTCGGCGTCGCTCAACTTATAGATCTGCTTAACTGCATCCCTCCCCTCGGGCTCCTGTCTGAGTAGTAAGGATGTGGCGCTCTGCTCGAGGATGGTCCTGCCTGCAGGCGTCCTAGCGAGGTCCTCAGCCCTCTGGGAGACGTACATAAATACAACACCGTGTTTCCTCCCTCTCCTAGCCATGTTCTCGAATAAGCCAACGATGCTTGGCATCTCCATGAAGAGCCACGCCTCATCAACGAAGAAAACCGACCTCTGGGACCTGGTTAACAGTTTACTGTATGCGTGGGTAGCTATAAGTGCTGAGATCAGTATCTTCAGCCTCTTGCTCCTAACGTTCTTCAGGCCGAACAACGCTGAACCAGTCAGGGCGGGCGGCTCACCCCTATACACATAGACGTCCGGCTCAGCTGAAGCCCCCTGCAGATACCTGCCTAGCTGTGGGTCTTGCATTGACGATACGAACTCCTCTACGTCGTCAACCCTGTCTGCCTTAATTGATAACTCCCTCCTCAGCAGGCCCTGGAGTTGCTCTGGAACCACGTAGACCTCGGATAAGATGTCTGCCACCTGCGAAACGTCTAGGTAGCCCAGCTGAAGCATCTTTATTGGGTCCAGGCCCAGCTCCCTCCCTTCCTCGATCTCAACAGGTGCAGTACCGAAGTACCTAGAGGTTTTCGTGTACTCGGACTCAGGGTCTATCCCAACGTATATGATATCCTTGTAAAGCTCCCTTAAGCGCTTCAGGAAGACCTTAGCAGTCATAGACTTGCCGCTACCCGTCACGCCAAGTATCACGAAGTTTAGGTTCGGCTTCGCCCACGGGTTCAGCACGACGGGGCTTCCCGCACCAGAGACCCCGAGGAGCACACCATCGTTATCGATAAGCTCCTCGTCTATCAGGAGGAATAGAGGCTTAAGTGAGTACGTGTCTATGTACGTCTTCTCGACACACATAAGCATTGAACACACGTTGAAGTTGTACAGGTCTCTCTGTATAGGTGGAGCCTCCACCTCCACTCCATACCCCTTCAGGAGCACCTTGACGTGCTTCTCGACGCCGTTGAGCTCCTTCAGGTCTCCAGCCGCTATAGTAAGGAGAAGGTACACCTCAAGGAGGTCAGCCCCAGATAGAACGCTTCTAACCAGTTCTTCCAGCACAGCCACCTCTTCCTGAAGCTCTATAGACTCAGTCGACGTCAGTTTTCTCTTTCTTGCCCTCTCAACCATCGGGATAGCCTTCGACCTCTCTACGCTCCTGAAGATCAGCGCTATCTCACTAATGTCATTGAAGAGGCTGTAGAGGAAGCCCTCAGGTAGATGGCTTGGAAACCTGTAGGCTACGAGGATCCTCACCAACATGCTGTTGTCGAGCTTAAGGGTGTAGGGGTTGACGGGACTCAGAGCTCTGGGTCTGGGTACAGTATCAACGGGCTTCGCACTGAAGTAGGGCACGGCATCCGCTCTAGCGCCGAGGTAGAAGTCTATCATGTTTACGTTTGTTTCATAGCCATGGTATGTGAACTCCTGCCGCTCCCTCCTCATCAGCAACACGCCGCTCTTCGTTGAAGCGACCATAGCCGTGAAGTCGTTTAGGAGAGAGTCTCTATCCTCTGCAGAGAGTATCGTGAAGGATGTCCCCTCCAGCCTGAACCACTTTACGGGGGTCTTGACCTCGGGCACCAGTACACCCCACTACGAGTGAGCAACTTATAAGTTGGCTGTGTTAATGAGGTGAGTGAATTGGGTTTCCGGAAGAGAGGATTATCGAATATAGTTGCCGGGATCATCTTGGCAATAGTCACTGCTAGTGCCTTAACCATCATAGTGCAGTGGACCAGGACCCAGGTCTCCAGGATGTCCACGAAGGTCGCTGAGGGGGTAGCAGTCGCACCCCACCGCGTCGGAAGCGACCTCATAATAGTGAACTACGGCTCCAGTAGCTATATAGCGAGGCTGGTGAACGAGGATGGGGACGTCTGCAATGATTCCCC
>JAWBLQ010000126.1:0-3026 GCA_038830105.1 Zestosphaera sp.
TTTTAGGGGGATATATGGTGTAGCCACATCTGAGACATTTACTTGCACTTATATTGAGAAGTATGTTCTTCATTCTCCAGATCCTTTGTAGAGTGGTCATAAGTCCTTACCTCTTTAAAACAATGGTTGTTACGTTAGATCCGACGCCGCCGATATTCTGGGTTAAACCTATTTCGGCAGGCACTTTAACCCCTGGGAAATCACCTCTTAACTGCATCACGACCTCAGCTAGTTGATAGACTCCTGTTGCGCCAACAGGGTGCCCTCTTGCTTTAAGACCGCCTGATGGGTTAACCGTTGGTTTATCGCCAGGGCTGAACCTACCTTCACACCACATCTTTGGTGCTTTGCCTCTCTCTGCAAACCCGATTGACTCTATACTTAAGGCGGCCGTAATAGTGTATGCATCGTGAATTTCAGCCACATCTATATCCTCAACTCTAACCTTAGCCATTCTCAGCGCCTTATCTGCTGAGAGTCTCGAAGCCGGTAAGTCGTCTAGCTCTGGTCTAGATGATAAGTCTGTACTGTCTAAAGCATTACTAATACCAACTATCTTTACAGGTTCATGGTTTATCCTCCTTAACTTCTCGCTAACTAAGTAAACTGCAGCTGACCCGTCGCTGAGGGGGCATGTATCATAGAGCCTTATCGGGTCAGCTATGAGGGGGGATCTTACGACATCCTCTAAGGTGATCTCGTTCCTTAACTGAGCGAAGGGATTCCTGGATCCGTTTCTATGCATAAGTACAGACCACTCAGCCATCTCCTCATAATCAATGCCGTGTTTCTCCATGTAATACCTCATAACTAACGCGTTGAGTCCTGAGAAAGTGACTCCATACACTAATTCATAGTCAACGTCGGCTGCGTAGGCCAGCCCTCTGATCACGTCGCTTGAGGGTCTCTCTAGGAGTTTCTCCACACCTACTACAAGTACCTTATTGAAAAGGCCTGAGGCTATCAGAGAGTAGCCGGTCATGACTGCAACACCTCCAGATCCGCAAGCACCCTCAACCTTAAAACCGCTAACTCCTCTCAACCCTATATGATTCCCTATAAGGGAGGCGAGGTTCTCCTGTTCTATGAGGCTACTGAGCATATTGCCTATTACTAAGGCTTCAGGACTCTCATTTCCCGCCTCCTCTATAGCCTTCAGAGCCGCTATCCCGCTTAAGTCTCTTAAAGAGGTACTTGTATACCTTCCCACATTAGTCATGCCTACACCAGCTACGTAAACACCTCTCAACTCAACCACCAGAGCACTTCATATACAACACGATGATACCTTCGGAAACAGAACCGCTGACGAAAACTAGCCTCTCGTCACTATGACACTTCTCAACCACCCTAGTTAGAGCCAGGGCTACTCCTAGACTGCCTTTATACCCTGATCTCTTAAGTTCCTCAGCTATTGCGGAGTCAGCATTCTTTAGCTTCAGAGATGCCAGAATTCTATCAAGTATTCTAGGGTTGTGAATAAATCCGTTCACCACCTTGACTCCTCTGTCCTTTACTCCTTTAGACCTAGAGAGTTTTGCCAGTATTCGAGATGTAAGGGAGGTCGATGCCTCGGTTATTAACTCGTTTAGAGCTCTCTCATCGGTGATCTCAGTCTTTAAGAAACCCAGTGGCTCCCTCCTTAACTCATACCTTGGTATGGCTACCTTCCCATAACTGTTGAAAACCAACGTCACCACGCCTGCCGGGGGATCTGTACTGACGACCGTGAGTATTGAGGGGGTGTTCCTAAGGCTATACGTTAGACCCTCGCTAAACGATTTAAACGTCACCATTGGTGCATCGCTTTTACCTATTAAATCGAGGACTACATGGAAATCGACGTCCCTCCTGTTGTCATAGACAAAAACAAAGATGCTCTCTCCCGGAGACTTCAACTCGTTAAGTGTTTCATAAGACATGGTTACCTCATCCTCATCCCTGTAGGGGGAAGGTAGCTCCACACCACTAACACTGACAAACCCCCGGGGAACGTAATGCCTCCACTCCTTCAACGCAGGCGTTGACGCCACCCTAGATAGAAAGAAAACTAGTTCTTTTATTGTTTAAGTTATAGTTAGGCAGTTGTCTAATATTTTCACTTCTCATACCTCTATGAAGTTGAGATCAACTTAATAACTGGAGTCCGTGCTTATATTCCCTGTGTGTTCTAATCTACTCTTAGTAAGGGTTGCTGGATGGCTGTGAAGAGCAGGTTATTGCTGTTAACGCTGGTCATTGCTGTTGCTTCGTACGTAGTCCTGTTCCTGGTCATGTACGCCAGTGATTTAAGCGCGGCTGCCAGTGTTTTGTGGCGAGCTGAGAGCATTGGGTATGTATCATTAGCTCTAGCTACTAGAATGGCTTCCGTAACCCTGCACGCGTTAACTTTCTTTATCTTAGTGAGGGTCTTTGAACCGGTTAATTTAATTGACGTAGTGAAGATCACTTACATATCCGTCTTCACGGAGTTAGTGCTTCCCGTGGGCGGGGTCACAGAGGTTGTTAAGTTCGCTCTGCTTGGCAGGTATGCCTCACTCCCATCAAGCAAGGCTGTCTTAAGCATAACCCTCCATAGGATTATAACCACCCTAACTATGTTTTCCCTCCTGGTCATCTCTCTCTCTGGTCTAGGTTTAGCCCTGCCTGGCACTTTAATACTCGTACTACCTGCTGTGGTCCTGCTGTCTCTTAATCTAGGTCTTTTAGCGCTTCCAAGGAGTAAGAAGCTTGAGGACTTCTTGAATAAACTCCTCAGCAGGGTGAGGACGGGTGGTAGGTTAAGGTTTTATGAGGAATACAACAGCAGACTCTCTGAAGTTATGAAGCGTTGGGATTTAATCTCGCTTTCTGTTTTCCTCTCCCTGCTGGAGAGACTCGCTAATGTACTCCATGGCTACACTCTCTCATTACTTACTGGAGCTACTCTGAATGCCTGGCAACTAACCCTGGGGTTTGACTCGATCTACATGATTATATGGCTTCTTCCGATAGTCACGCCAGGAAACATGGGGATCTACGAGCTG
>JAWBLQ010000127.1:0-2925 GCA_038830105.1 Zestosphaera sp.
TATAAAGACCTTCATAGACTCTGAGATTATTGACTATCTCGTTTCTGAGAAACGGCTCATTCACCTGACTAAGCCTACTCTGCAATCTATTGATACTCTCCTGCACCTTAGACCTATAGAAAAAAACTCTCTTATGCAACTGTTTTAAATCTATTATAAACCTCCCTACACTACGTACGTTAAACCTAGCCTCCCTACGCCTATCCCAAAATATAATAGCCCCTCAAGAAAACTAGCGACCCTTAAGTATTTAAGGCTATACCCAAATTGCGTCGCGGAATACAGAGCTAGAGAAACTTCAATAAGAAGCCGGAGAAGCCAGGAGCATTATAGAGTCAGGTTTAAACTTCCTCAACACGACCCTGGGAAAGCGTACAGACCCGCACCCAGCAACTCCTACTCACAAACCACCCTACGGGAAGGTGTCCTTACAAGTCTAAATCACATTGAACCCCCTTAAACTTTAAGGACTTCAGTTATAGCGGACAAGAGGAGGTCAGAGTAAGGGAGACCTAAACAGGAGGGTCAGCAAGCTCATGGAAAGCTTCACAACGTATAGACGTCATCAAATGAAGCGATATGAAACCTGAAACAGCTACGCTAGGTGCGTCTAAGCTGTGAAACATTTTTAACCTCTTTAAACTCGTTTAATATTGGGTCCCCCGGTAGCTCAGCGGCTAGAGCACCCGGCTGTAGTCAGCCCCGAAGGGTACATCGGCTTTAAAACCCTTCGGCAGGAACCGGGGGGTCGGGGGTTCAAATCCCTCCCGGGGGACCACGTAACGACTGAACCTCGCCAGTTAGTCCTGGGAGGTAGGGCTTTCTTTACGTGACCTGTTTCTCAGCCTTATGTCTACTATGAACGTCCTTAGGGATTCAATTACCCCTCTCGCTACGTCGATTCTCCTTCTTACGTTAGGTAGGATAGCGTCTGGATAGTCCAGGTGATGAAGGTGCTCATATATCACTTCCATTACGCTGAAGAATTCTTGGGCTTCATTAATTAGGTTCTCAGACAGTAGATTAAGGACGTATCTCTTCAGCTCACCTATGAGGTCCAATAACCCCACTATATATGGGACGTGATCCACACCCAGCTCCTCAGGAGTTACTAGTTTTTTGTTCTTAGTTAAATTGTAGAACGTCACGGCTTCAACGTACTCGCTCAGGTAATCAATAACGAGGTTAGAGTACTCGTAACACGGTTGATTCTTTAACGCCTCACGCAACCTATTGAAACACTCTACTAACCTACCCAGACTGGCATCTGCCTCGCTTAACCTGCCAGCGTGTATGTTCGTTATAACATATCCTGAGACCCTCACCACCTCACGCCCTGTCTTAATCAACTCTTCACGAACTGAGTCCCGCCTACTTAAGACTTCATCGGCCCTCGAAATACATTCTCTTAAACTATCCTCAACTTTAGATACCCACGGCGTACTCATTGAGCTTCACATCACAGCAATTAATTACACTATAGCGCCGGGGGGAGGATTTGAACCCCCGACCACCGGGTTAACAGCCCGGCGCTCTACCCGGCTGAGCTACCCCGGCACCTATAAAAATATCTTAAGAGGATTTTTAAATTACCTTTTCCACGCGCTTACGACCTAGAAGCCATGTCTAGCTAGAACTTCCTGGGCAGCGCTTACCCCGGCACCTAACTTCACTGGATATCCTACCTTAACTAAGCTTCTCTCCAATGCTGCCAGCGTTGAGGTGACATCATTAGCATTAACTACGCCCATGTGACCTATCCTGAATATCTTACCGGCTAGCTCCCCTAGACCACCGGCAATCACTATGTTTCGGTTCAGCATCTCCCTGCTTAGGTCTTGGAAGTTAACGTTGCTAGGTAACCAGACCGCCGTCACTGTATCGGATCTGAAGTCTTTATCGGCAACGACTCTCAGGCCTAGAGCTTCTACACCCTGCCTCACCGCCTCCGCCATTACCTTGTGTCTCAGATATCTTTTCTCAAAACCCTCAGTGCTTATCTTCCTCAGAGACTCGCTTAAGGCGTATATCATGTTTACAGGTAACGTAGAGAAGTAGTTCTTCACATTCCTCATCATCGATAACCACTTACGCCCGTTGAAGAAGAATAACTCGCTCTCACCGCTCTCAAGCATTTCGACAGCCCTCTTACTCAGCCCTATAATACCTAGCCCCGGTGGAATGGCAAGGGCTTTCTGAGAACCGGTGAAACACACGTCAATACCCCAATCTCTCATGTTGATCTCCATACCTCCCAGCGACGCGACGGCGTCAACTATCAGCACCTCTCCACCGCTCTTCAGCACCCCACCTATCTGACTTATGTGATTGGCAACTCCGTTCGAAGTTTCTACATGCTGGACGGTCACGACTCTGACATTCTCCCTCTCAACAAGCTCCTTAACCTCATCCCCTCTGAATCCCAGCCCTACCTTGGTTCTGGCCTGTATCGAGTAACCACCCCTAGCTCTCGTCGCTTGAACGAAGTACTCACCGAAGTACCCACTCACTAAATTTAGGACTCTATCCCCGGGTCTAACGAAGTTGGCGATTGAGAACTCCATGGCAGACGTACCGCTCCCGGGCATCACTATCACCTCGCCGTCGGTGTTCAGCAACTTCTTCAGAACCTCAAGCGCGTTTCTCAAAATATCCTCGAACTCCCCTGAGACGTGCGATCTTGTAACCCTAGCTAAGCTTAAGAGAGTGCTTTGCTCCGAGAACGTGGGTCCTGGTATCATGAGGAGGAATCTCTCATCCAACACACGTCACCGATAATCATAAAACCGGAAACTTAAAAGCGTTGACACAGGAATTACCGTTGAAGCCTGATGAGAATCCAAATTCCTTTTCTTTAATTACTCATGTAAAATAACATTAAAGATATTAAGATATCAGAAGTATGTCATATAATGCTTCTGAAGT
>JAWBLQ010000128.1:0-2891 GCA_038830105.1 Zestosphaera sp.
GACGAGTGAGGATCTAGTCAGGCTAAAGACGATGGTGGATGAAATGCTCGCTCAAGCCGGGGTCAGCTCTAAATGAGTGACTCCTCACTCAGTAAGGCGCTCGATTTCCTGAAGGACGAGGAACTGTCTAGGATCGTTTACGAGTACCTGGGCAACCGAGTCAGCGATGCTGACATAAGAAGGAAGTTAAGCGATCTGGCCTCGATGGAGGCAACACACTCGGACTTCTGGAAGGACTTCCTGATTAGGAGGGGTTGTACATCCACGGTTAACGTAACTAAGCTCCGGCTGAAGGCAACTCTGCTCAAACTCACGCACATGTTATTCGGCACGGGCTTCACGATCAAACTGCTAGAACACGGCGAGTCCAACGCAGTGAGGGATTACGTGGAATTCATCAACTCAGGACTCTTGAGTGAACCGGAGAAACTCGCCTTAAGGGGTATAATAAGGGATGAGTTAATTCATGAAAGTGACTTCAAGAGGATCGAGTCCAGGTTTAGAGGTTTGTTAGAACATGTCAGGGAGGTTGTTTTAGGGATGAACGACGGTCTCGTGGAGGTCCTCTCGGTGTCAGCCGGACTCTCAGGCACTTTCACTTCCTCCCTCTACGTGGCTGTTGGGGGACTGCTAGTGGCTATTGGAGGGGCGCTCTCGATGGGCATCGGCGCCTATGTCAGCACTAAGTCCAACGTCCAGATCAAGAACGAGGCAGTAAGGAACGTCAGGATCAGTGCTGAGGTGGAGCCTGAACTCAGCGCCGAGGAGTTGAGAGGGCATCTAATCAGGAAGGGCTTCACCAGAGAGCTGAGCGACATGATAGTGACGGAGTCGCTGAGGGATTCAAGGCTACTTTCATCATTGTTAGTTGAGAGCGAGCTAGGGCAGAGCGAGGAAGCTTTAGAGGAGCCGGCGAGAGCCGGACTCTACACTGGGGTCTCCTACCTAATAGGTTCCGCAGTACCATTACTGCCTTACATGGTTTTAATCCCCGCACCCTTTTCAACAGTCTTATCGCTCGCCAGCGCTGCCTTCGCATTGAGCGTGACTGGATTCATAATATCCGTTTTAGGCGGCCTGCACATCAGGCGTAAGATAGCTGAGTTAATCGCTTTGGGTCTGACGGCGGCTGCAGCAACCTACGCTATCGGCAGAATAGCTAATACAGTCTTCGGAATTGAGATTTAAAAACTCTGAGAGTTAATCACGTCTACTCTGTCGCTTTTATCTCCTTCCTGGCCTCCCACAAGCCGTGTATGTTGCAGTACTCTACAGCGTATATGACGCCGCTTTTCTTGAGCTTGATCTTAAGCTTGACGTCCGGCTCGCTGTAGATGGGCTCCAGCTCAACTGTCGCTAATCTTAGCGGGTTGAACGGTCTGCCCTCCTCAAAGAAGTAGAGCTCGATCCTCCTTATCGAGTGCTCCACTGTGTTAGGATGAGGACCCACAAGTATCCTCACCTCAAAGGCTTCATTCACTTTAACAGTATCAGGAGCCTCTATTCTAGGCGTGTGGGTCTCGATCTTCGTTATAGCCTCGCCAGGCGCTCTCTCAGGACTATATATTAATTCACAGAAACTCCTCATACTAATTCACCATATATTATTGTTTAAAAGAACTAATAAAATCAACACAATCTTATTTACGTTTGGGTAGATGGTAGGAAATCGTTAAGGCTTAAACCTCTCCTCCCTCCATACGTTACCTCTCTCATGGTACCCTAACGCCTCCCAATATCCGTCTCTATACTCCCTGGTGAAGATTATTTCAGTCACGTACTTAGCACTCTTCCATCCATATAGGTTAGGTATGTAGATCCTGGCCGGGAATCCTTGCTCGGGGTTCAGAGGCCTCCCGTTCATCCTAAGCGCTAGGACTCCTCTCTCGTCCAGGAATTCGTCGTAGGGAATAACTGTCGTGTAGTTGTCAAGACCTCTTACGAAAACCCAAGCTACATCTCTAGATGGAACTACTTCGCTTACGAGCCTCCTTAAGGACACACCCTCCCACATAACGTTCCTCACGGACCAACCTGTGACGCAGTGGAAGTCGGAAACGTAGGATGTATCGATCATCCCTAGCAGTTCTTCGTACGTGTAAGTCCTAGGCGTGCTAACTTCTCCACTCACCCTCAGCCTCCACGCCGGCAGATCCACATCAGGCTGACCTAGGACCCTGTAAACTATGAAGTTAGGTATAGCCCTCTGGCCTGGGGGTAGGTCCTCATCACGCATAATCTCATCCTCACTGACTGATAGTGCATAGAGACTTAATTAATTTGTTATTCAGAGTGACGAACCGACACGTACCCACGTACCTGCCTGCATAAAGTAGCCTGTACGAATAAAGGATGTAGTCAAGACCTATTGCCTCGTTCTCGCTAAACACAATCTCTAGTCCTTTAACCCCTAGAACCTCACTCAGTGAATCCCTAACCAACGCAGCATGTATATGGAGATCCTCAAGCGAACGCGTTACCTTATGCTCATGTACGCAAGTGAACACCGCTCTAACACCCTTGGGGATGAGGGACTCAGGGCTTGAGACCCGACACTCCACTTGCTCAACCCTCATTACTACGCCGCGGGGTCTTTATAAAGAAGTGAGTGGTAGCCGGGCGGGGATTCGAACCCCGGTCACGGGGGTTCCTCCTAGGTCCAAAGCCCCGCATCCTTGGCCGCTAGACGACCCGGCTCCATGTTCTTACTTAAGTGTCTGCGTTTAAATGTTTTCCGAGTGTTTCGCTATGATTATGTAGAGCGCTATAGCGAGCGCTGCTTGAGGCGGTAACGTCTCGTCAAACCCCCTGCTGATGACGTGTTCGCCGAGGCTAAGCTCTGTTTTTGTTGGTGGCGAGTCACTGCCGTTCACAACTAAAGCGACCCTACC
>JAWBLQ010000129.1:0-2873 GCA_038830105.1 Zestosphaera sp.
AAGCCTTAAACCCTTCGAAAACTCACCCAAACCACCATTATCAGGCCCCACAGCAGGAACACCAACCAAACCAACCAAAGCCTCAACCATCTCCCCTTCAAGAGCCTTAACCGCTTCAGAAACGCTTTCAAGATCCAGCATGTTAGACACCACCATTAAGACGTCGATGTTTCTAAATATAATTTTAATTGACGTAACATAGAACGTGGTGACGTTAATTGAGCAGTAACTTCCTGGAAAGCGTCGTTGTGAGGGTTCTGGCTGATAACCAGGTGATGTTCGGGACGCCCTATATAGGTCAGCACGGGGTCTCAATCTTAGTGTCCGCGTACAGGCAGGACTCAAAACTTAACGTGTTAGTTGACGTGGGGGGTAACGGGGATGCAGTCCTCAGGAACATGGGTTTAATGGGCGTGAACCCTAGAGACGTCGACGTCATAGTGCTGACTCACAGGCATAAGGATCACGCCGGCGGTCTCTTCAAGGTCCTCGAGGCTGTGGGTAAGGAGGATCTACCCATCATAGCACACCCAGATATCATGAGGCCTAACATCTCGCTAGAGCCTCATATCAGGTACATAGGCACTCCCGCGGACTTCAAGGAGAGGGTTACGAGACTTGGAGGGGTGTTGATACTCACGCGTGACCCGCTGGAGCTAGTGCCTGGCTTGATGACTACTGGTGAGGTGAGGAGGTTCAGACCGGCGAGGTATGAATTCAAGACCTTCACCGAGGACTTCAGGTTAGTCAATGACGAAATGTTGGACGACACCTCCCTCATCGCTCTCTTAAGAGACGGGCTCGTTCTGATCACGGGATGCAGTCACTCAGGGATAACTAACGTAGTCAGGCACTCCATCGAGTTAACTAAGATTAGAAAGGTTAAGGCCATCGTAGGAGGTCTTCATCTGGTTAAAACCCCTGAGGAGGAGATTGCCGAGATAGTGGAGGAGCTCACGCGACATGAGATAGAGATGGTATTCGCCGGGCACTGCACGGGTTTCAAAGCTCAAGTAGAGCTGAGTAGGAGGTACGGCGATAAATTCACACCACTACAGGTGGGCATGGAGCTCGTCTTCAAGTAGCTGTTTTCCCGCTAAGCACTTGTTAACGCGCGTATTCTTAGGCGTAGTGATGAGGGATGATGAGTTAGGCAGAGTGCTCGACTCTGTAAGTTAATATGTGGTTTAAGAACAGGTATATCTAGGGATGATCGATTGAGCAGGGGTGTCGAGTGGGTTAAGCTATCCTCCGAGGTATCTGTTTGCAGTAGGTGCAGGCTTTCCGAGAGCAGGAGTAGAGCAGTTCCGGGGGAGGGCTCTCTCACCGCTAGGTTGATGTTCATAGGTGAGGCCCCGGGTAAGAGCGAGGACGAGGCTGGAAGGCCTTTCGTCGGTGCAGCAGGGAAACTCCTCAACCAACTCCTCGAGGTGAACGGTGTTAAGAGGGAGGAGGTCTTCATAACTAACGTGGTTAAATGCAGGCCGCCAGGTAATAGAGACCCGCTTGAGGACGAGGTGATGAGTTGCGCCCCCTTCACTAACAGCATTATTCAGTTGATTCAACCCTCCATCATAACTACTTTAGGCAATCACTCAGGGAGGTATGTATTCGAGGTTCTCGGAGGTAGTCGCTGGCAGGGAGTCACTAGGATGAGAGGTAAGATCTACAACGTTAAAATCCTCGGGAGGGACGTCACGGTGATACCTACGTACCATCCTGCAGCGGCTCTCTACAACCCAGGGCCTAGAGCCGGCTTAGAAGAGGATTTCAAGTTGATAACGTCTAAGTATAGGGAGGTACTTCAGAGTGAGGTGAGGGTTAGTGGGCGTAGGAGAACTCTTTTAGACTACCTGAGGTGAACGCCTTGAGCGAGGAGATTAAACTCAATAACGAGGACCTGAAGAGTTACGTGAGGAGGAAGATCGAGGAACTGAGGAACGAGCTTCAGTACCTGGAGGAGTTGCTGAAGATCCTGGAGGGTGAGAGGAGCCTTGACAGCTCGGTCATGCAGGCGTCGCGGGTTGACGTGATAACGGCGGGCAGCAGCGTGGTGGCCAACGTCATCGTGTCTCAGGATGTGCTGAGGATCATACTCACCGAGGCGTTACCAGCTGACCACCCGCTCATGACATCCTTCCTAGTGAGGATTCTCGAGGAGCAACGTAGCAGGGGTTTAATAGAGGCCTACAGGGTTAACGAGAAGAGGGGGTACGTGTACGACATAGAAGTTAGAGGCAGAATAAACAACCTCCTGTACAGGGAGCTCGAGGCGGCTGTCTCCTACGTGTGGACTAACCTGCATGAGAGGACCGCCTCCCAGCCCTAAGGGATCCGTTGCTTCTCAAGCGTTCCCAGGTACTTGTGAATAACCTGCACGACGCGCGCGAGGATCTGTAGCAATATCATTGACTGGGAGTAACGTACGTAGAGCCAGAGGGTTTGTTGACTGTGTATATACGTTTCGTGTTCAGCGTAACACTGAGAAGGCATTGATACCTTCTTGCCGGGTTCTCATCATCAAGTTGTAAGTGGGCTTAAGGCTATTTAAGTGTTCTGCGGGGTTGTAGTCTACAGTGTATTTAAGCTCTTTAAGGTAGTGTGTCTTGGGTGTGCCTTACGGAATTCAGAGTTATTGCTGAGGCTCTAGACGGTATTGAGAAGACCTCCTCAAGAGACATGAAGACCAACCTCCTCGCCAACCTACTTAAGGCCACGCCTAAGGAGGTCATCGATAAGGTCGTCTACTTCATACTGGGTAAGATATGGCCTGAGTGGATGGGGATGCCTGAGATAGGCATGGATGAAGAACTGTTGATTAAGACCATAGCCAAGGCCACTGGCCTCAAGGAAGTGGACGTCGACAGGAGGTT
>JAWBLQ010000130.1:0-2711 GCA_038830105.1 Zestosphaera sp.
CCCTTGAGTGCCTATCCCAATGATGAGAGGTGATGTGTTTCTGGCGAAGAACAGCTTGTTAGGTTCGTCCGCGTCTATAGCTACGATAGCGTAGGCTCCTCTCAGCACTTCCACAGTCTTTTTGAAGGCATCGTATGAGCTATATCCCCTTGCCTTAAAGAGTTCGATTAAGTGCGGCACTACTTCGGTGTCAGTCTCTGAACGGATTTCATGTCCTTGAGCAACTAGAAGTTCTCTAAGCTCCCTATAATTCTCAATAATCCCGTTATGCACGACTGCGACACGACCACTACAATCTGTGTGTGGATGAGCGTTCCTATCATCAGGCGCCCCGTGAGTAGCCCACCTAGTATGCCCAATCCCTGTGGAGCCTGTAAATAAATCGAATCCGAGTTTCTGAGCAACAGCGTCTATCATGCCTTTAGACTTCCTGACTTCAAGAACCCCCTTACGAGTTACTACAGCGAAGCCAACGGAGTCATAGCCCCTGTATTCAAGTCTCTTTAAAGCTTCTTTAATGAGCTCTCCTAAGGGCTTAGTCAAGGAGTCTTCGTTAGCCGTGATCCCTATTATTCCACAGACCACCTTACAACAGCCTCACACTTATTTCTTAGGTAAGGCAATATTAATAATGTTGATGGGGTGGTGTTGCATTAGATTACTACTGGTTAACGATGATGGCTTCGTCACGAAGGCACTACCGCTTACATACCACTCACTTACTTCTTTCGGCGAAGTAGTTGCTGTAGTGCCTGAGATGCCTAAGTCAGGTGGGGCACACTCCCTCACCCTCCACAAACCACTCTTCCTGAGAGAACTCCTAATACACGATATTAAGGTCTATGTGATAAACGGCACGCCTGTGGACGCTGTCCACGTCGCGCTTCAAATACTAGATTATAAACCCACACTAGTGATTTCAGGTGTCAATATCGGTGAGAACACGTCGGCTCAGAACGTCCTCTACTCAGGCACTATTGGTGCAGCCTTAGAGGCTGGTTTATTAGGCTACCCTGCAGTTGCTTTCTCAGCGGATGTGGAAAGTGACGAAGATTTCGCAAATCCAGTATATTCATTTAAGGTCAGGAGGGTTATAGAGGCTGTAATGGAGTTTATAGGGACTAGCGGCTGGTTTACCGGTGTTGACGCCCTCTCCATCAACATACCTAAATCAGGTTTTAAAGGAGCTGTGATGCCGAGGACTCAGAAGCTAAGATTTAAACAGAGGTTCGAGAGTAGAGTGGATCCTAGGGGGAGGAGGTATTATTGGCTCGTCGGGGATAGGGTTGTTGAGGAGGGCACGGATTCGTATTACCTCAATGAAGGATATATTGTCGTAACTCCTTTAAGAGTAGATCTAACTCATCCAGCGTTAAGCGGGTGTAGTGAATTAGACCCACGCCTGGGTAAGTTAGTCGATCACCTACACACGGTGACAAGACACTTAACCCATGTGTTGCTGGTTAATGAGGGTCGCCAAAATGAGTAGGAAGAGGCTAGAGGGCTTCACCTCCTTCGAGAGGTATGAGAAAGCCCTTTCTAGACTCTTAAGCTTGGTAGGGGTGCGTATCGGTAAAGAAGCGGTCCCGGTTATAGAAGCTGTTGGGAGGATTGCAGCAGAAAGTATAACCAGCCCGAAGGACTACCCGTCAGTTGATAGGGCAGCGGTGGACGGATATGCCGTGAGAAGCCTAGATGTCTCCGGCGCCTCACCAAGTAATCCCATACCTCTTAAGCTTATCGGTATTGTTGAGGTCGGTGAAGTCCCTCAATTCACAGTGAACCCCGGCGAGGCCGTCATAGTATTTACTGGCGCTGTAATGCCTAAGGGCTCGGATGCTGTGATGCCTTTTGAGGAGTCTCTGAGGAGCGGTAAGTACGTATACGCGTTAAGATCTTTGTATCAATACAGGAACGTCAGCAGAGCTGGTGAGGATCTTAGATCAGGTGATCTAATAGTGAGGAGAGGTTCTGTAATTAGGCCTTGGCACATCGCGGCTTTAACCGAGGTGGGAATTACGCGTATTGAGGTGTTCAGTAAACCTAGAGTAGGCGTTATTAACGTGGGTAGTGAGTTATTAAGAAGCGACGATGTACTCAGGACCGATTACCATATACCCAATTCAACAGGACCGTTGATTTACGCGTATCTGAAGGAGTTAGGATGCGAGCCTGTCTTGAGGGGTATAGTTCCTGACGATGAAGAGGAGATAATCAACGCTGTAGAAAAAGCGCTTGAAGGCGATGACATCATTATAACTACTGGGGGGACTTCAGTCGGTGGTAGGGATTTAGTTCCGGAGGCAATTGCTAAAATTCCTGGGGCTGAGTTAGTCTTTCACGGCGTTAATTTAAGGCCAGGGAGGACTGCAGGCGCCTATGTAGTTGCCGGCAGGCCTATCTTCATGTTCTCGGGACTCCCTGTAGCGACTCTGGTAAGTCTCGAAGCCTTTGTAAGGCCGTTATTTAAACATCTGACAGGCGTTGAATCGCTTCCTGAATCCACTATAAGAGCTAGAGTTCGTAGACGGATCTCTAACGTGGCTGGGTTTAAGTCTTTCTTCAGGGTAGTGGTTTACTACGAGAATGGCGAGTTACAACTTGAGCCACTGAGACTAACAGGCTCAGGTATTATATCAACCCTCCTGAAAGGTAACGCAATACTAGTGGTTGATGAAAACGTTGAAGGTTATGACGAAGGTGAATACGTG
>JAWBLQ010000131.1:0-784 GCA_038830105.1 Zestosphaera sp.
GGTATGTTAAGAGAGCTCTGATGAAAGAAGCTCTGAAGCCGAGACTAGGAACTGACCAAAGCCCCTCTTTAACGTAACTATTAAAGCGTGGGACGTAAATACTTAAGGGGGTTATAACGTGGCTGAGGTTCAGGTTGTGAGGAAAGGCCGTGTTTACTTGATCGAGTTTAACGACGGATCTAAGGCGTGGCTCTCATTCAAGGAGGAGGGTGGGAAGCTCTACCTGCTGGAGACTTTCACGCCAGAACAACATAGAGGGAAGGGATACGGAGCTAAGTTAGTTGAGGCAGCGATCATGGATGCTGAAGAAAGGAACCTCAAGATAGTTCCTATATGTAGTTACTCAATCTACTACTTCCTTAAGAATAGAGGGGTGAGGAGGGTTCTTGCTGATGAGTATAGAGTGAGTGACGAGGAGTTGAAGAACTACTACGAACGGAGGATTAGGGAAGAGCAGGAAGGTAAAAACAAGTAGTATTACTCACCTATACCTCTTGCATCTGTTTCAGTTTTTCAGACATTTAACGGCTTGCTTGGTGCTATGAGAAACCTTTTACTTATCACTCCCGCCCTGAAGGGTAGGGGCTTTCAGTTAGTAAAACATTGAATTGTAGGTGGCTTGAGAGGAATTGACTCCATGAAGGACTGTTAAGGACGAAGACGACGGCTTAACTCCAAGCCCTATGAAGCTTAAACCCCTAACCAATCGCCTCTGAGGTCGTAGAACGTGTAGCCTTTAATCCTAACGTAGCCGTTTACACCTACAGTGTCAAGACCTCTAACC
>JAWBLQ010000131.1:794-2694 GCA_038830105.1 Zestosphaera sp.
ATTGTCCTGCCTATCGGCGAGCCTCTGAACGACTTGCTCGTAACGAGAACCCAGGCCTTCGAGTCTTCATACTTCGAGTTTATGGCTGTACCTATTCTCTCGATAATCTTATTTACTTCTAAGGTCCTGCGCTTCTTAACAGAGTCTGAAATCTGATCCATGGAGGCGGCCTCCGTGCGGGGTCGTATCGTGTACTGCGCCACGTGAACTTTATCAGGCATTAGATCCTCTAACGCCTTTAGAGTTAGTTCGAAGTCCTCCTGGTCTTCACCCGGATGCCCTACTATTATATCCGTGACTACCTGTACCTCAGGTATTTTCCTCCTGATCTCGAGGACCATAGACCTATATTGGTCGTAAGTGTATCTCCTTCTCATTAGCCTTAAGACCTTGTCACTCCCGGACTGCAAGGGGGTGTGGACGTACTTAAAAGTGTTGGGGTGCTTCATGACCTCAATGAATTCATCAAGTATAGGTATTAAGCTGTCCGGGTTCGCCATACCAACTCTAATCATGTAGTTACCCTTCACTCTCTCGGTGATCATTTCTAGTAGGTCATGTAACCTGACGCTGCCTAAATCAACCCCGTACGTGGCGGTGTCCTGCGCTGTGAGATCCAGCTCGAGAACTCCGCTACTCACTGCTTCCTCAACCACCCTCACTATGAGGTCAGGACTGTAGGACTTCAGCCTCCGCCTAGCTATTTTAGTTATGCAGAACGCGCAGTCGCCTAAGCAACCCTCAGCTATAGGCACTGTAGCCGCGGGCCCTTCAATCAGCGGGCTCAGTCGGGTAACGTCTCTCTCTCCACTCAGTAGAACCACCCTCTCTGAGGCCTCAACTACCTCGTGAATCTTCGTAATGTTCTGAGGTGAGATCAATGAAGCCTCTGGAACTACCTTAGATATCGTATATGGTTGAGCGGCTGCCATACACCCAGCTACAATTAATTTAACCTTCCCACTCACCAGCGTCTTGAGCTGATTAAGCCTCTTAACGATTCTCTGCTCCGTATCTAGCCTCACGGTACACGTGTTGATGACTATCGCGTCTGCTTCGTTGACGTGACCGGATATTTCATGCCCTCTACTCACTAAGACCTGCTTCATTAAGGCTGTGTCAGCGTTGTTTAACGTGCACCCGTACGTCTCTATGTAGACCTTCATCTCAGGAACTTAACCCCTCATCAACACGAATTGACTACTCAACTTAAAAGTTTTGATGTATCCTATTAGGGGGTGTTGCGAGTGAGCTGGTTACCGCCATACGAGCAGTTGTTGAGGGAGCTCTATGAGAAGTTACCTGAGAGGAGAGGCCAGACCGTGAGTCTAGACATACCACCGCTTGAGATTACCCACGTGGGGCTTCAGACGCAAATCAAGAACTTCAAAACAGTCTGTGAAGTTATAATGAGGGAGCCTAAAGTCTGCGCTAGGTATCTTTTAAAGGAGTTAGCGGCTAGGGGCACGATAGACAACTCAGGAGTCTTCACCATATACTCAAAGGTCTCTTCACAGACCATAAACGCTCTCTTCAAGAGGTTCCTCGACAATTACGTGATATGTAAGACTTGCGGGGCTTACCAGACAGAGCTCAGGAAGCAGGGACATTTATGGGTTATCAGGTGCCTAGCTTGCGGCGCCGAGGCCCCTGCCAAACCTGTCTGAGGTGGTTTTACTGTCTGAGACCCCTGTGTACGTGAGGGTGCACAAGACGGATGAGATCTCTCTAGAGTTTAAGGAGGTCGTGGTTGTGTGTGATAGAGAGTTGCTTGGTAAGACACTACGGGAGGGCGATGTGACGTTAGTGGTGAACGAGGAGTTCTTCGGCGGCTTCCCAGCGACTCTAGAGGAAGCCATGCACTACGCTAGGAACGCGTCAGTGGTTGTTTTCGTTGGTA
>JAWBLQ010000132.1:0-2657 GCA_038830105.1 Zestosphaera sp.
GGCTGAGATAATGGATTACGTGAGTAAAGGCGGCGTGTACCCTCCTAAGACGACGAGGCATGTGTTACCGTTCATCCCTGGCAAAAATTATGTTAAACTTGAAATACTACGCGACCCCTAGCCTCGCTCTCAAGGCTGTCTATGAACCTCAGCCTCTTAGCGGGGTCCGGGTGAGTTGAGAACACCTCTGTCGGCGAGAGTGATTTCTGTGATTTAATCCACTCAACAACCTCATCTATATTATAAGACCTTGAGATACCTAACCCGGCCTCCGGGTCTGAGATGAGTAAGGCCTTAAGCCTGGAGGTGTTTTTGACCTCGCTGGGTCTGAACTTACTGAGGCTACCTGAGGCCACAAGTATTCTTGCCAGCGCTCTCTGAAGCTTCCTCCCGCCTCCCGGGATAGACGTCACAGCGTTAGAGTCGGCGTAGTGCTCTCTAAGCCTACTCACGTACAGGATAGCTAGGTTCGTTAGGAAGGAAACCGCCATGAGCGCCATTCCCACGAACGCTGCTAGAACAGGCGCCGACCTCCCCTCCCTACTGCGACCCGAGGTGTAGAAGCCTGAGTATATGAGTAGCCTCCCAAGCCAGTAAATAAGGGCGGGCAGGATGCTTATGACCATCATTATCTCAACGTCCTTATGCTTCACATGACCTACCTCGTGAGCTACGACAGCCTCAACCTCCTCGCGAGGTAGGTTATCGATCAAGCCCTGTGTAACGGCAACCCTGTAGCCACTTAAGAAGTTGCCGTAAGCGAACGCATTAGGAACCCCCATGCCAGAGATCATGGCCTTAGGAGGCTTACTCAACCCGGAACTCCTGGCAACCCTCTCAATCATCTCTGAAACCCACTTGTCGCCAGCAGTGTCAGCCGGCTTAACCTTATAGAGAGCCTCAACGATCCAGGGGCTTGCTAACCACTGGATAACGTGAGCCCCGACGACGAACAGCAACGAAATCGTCAGCATGTTTGAGGCGCTGAGGTCATAGTCATACGTAAGCAACGAGAGAACAGCGGTTAGGATGAGCGTTGAGATCCCTATAACGAGGGCTATAGACCCGATCATGGAAACCCTCAACTTAGTTAAGGACGCCATCCCCCCATCCCAGTAGATAATTCTAAGTGAAGTTTTTAAGTTGAATGCATTGAACCACAAGCTTGCGTTCGTGGAGGCCTTGAGGAGCTTCTCAAACCCGTGATGTTGAACATCTTTTACTATCGATTCAGTGCAGAGGTGCCGGTCTTTCAGCGTTGAGTATCACGTAAATGTTCGCCGCGGCGAATACAAGCGTCCATAGAGCTGTGTAGTAGTTATTTAAGAACAGGTTGACCACCGTTACGGTTATTAAGTATGTTGTAAAGAGGGTTATCCCGTTGACGCCTCTAACGCCCTTTAGACTGCGTTCCTTGCTCCCCTTAGGAGTGACTACGTAGGTGATGTGGTTGTTCGCCAGCGCTTTAAGAGAGTGTAGAAGTATGTAGGGTGAGATCGATGTTGAGAAAGCGGCTATAGATCCCATGCTCCTTAACACCCTCACTCTAGGCAGGCCTAACTCCTTTATGGATTTATAGAGGCTCGTCCCGTATATGAAGGTCATTGAAACGAACAACGTGAGTATGTAGGGACTTAAGTTCATTAGATCTTCATGCAGGAATGCCGAGAGAACTGGCACTAGCAACAGGGAGAACGCTAGCCCTGCTAAGGGTAGGTACTGGAGGAGGAATATAAGGCCCTCGACAACTAGTAAAGAACTCCTCCTAGCTTTTCTAAGCACGTGCTTAACGTAGCCCTTCCTCAGGGTTTCAATAGCTCCGTAGGCCCACCTGCTTTGTTGTAGGGTGAAGGCCTTGAAGCCTGATGGCACGGAGACCTCTATTACCGCCTTCTCAGCGAAACCCACTGAGCAATTAGCGCCGTGAAGCTTCGTTCCCATGTACATGTCGTCCTGGATTACGTCCGGTTCCCAAAGACCTACCTTAACCAACGCCTCCCTCCTGTAGAGGGTTCCTGTCCCTAGCGGGAAGACCATCAACCCGACGTTAAACCTACCTCTATACAGGGCGTCGACGACATACTTCATGCTGTGAGTGATTGAGACTCCTAATTTAGTCTTCCTGTAGGTGTAGCCAACCCACTTACCGACACACACGTCATGTCCTGACTCAACACACGAAACAAGCTCAGGTATCGTGGACTCTCTGATTCTCGAGTCTGCATCCAGGATCAGAACTAAGTCATGCCTAGACTTAAGCACACCGTAGTTTAGAGCCCCGGCCCTGCCCTTAGGGCCTTCAGTCCTAACTACGAAGCGGAAATCCTTAAGACCAACCCTCATCGCGGTTTCCTCAGCCTTCGATTTAACACCTGCTATAGCGTCAGGGGAGTCGTCACTCACGACTAGAACCTCGTACTCCACACCAGCCTCTTTAAGATTGTTGCCGAGGTTCTCCACGAGCTCGATGATTATGTGTTCAGGCTCGTCCTTCACTGGCACTATTATACTGACACCCGGCTTCGACTCTTCAGCATGACTTGCCGGGTTAAACCGGGCTTTAAACCGCCTACCCGCGAAGAAAATAACACTATGAATGAACATCACAACCACACCAGGAGCTATCATTAAGGCGTAGATCAGAGCTCTAAGTACGT
>JAWBLQ010000133.1:0-2648 GCA_038830105.1 Zestosphaera sp.
TGAACCTTGCGGTGTTTATGATTAAGTCGAACACACTTAAATCGCTGATGTCTATGCCGTAGTAGCGCTTAAACCTCCTACTCTCAGATTCCTCACGTGTTTTAACCTCTTGAAACGCCTCCTCGTAGCTCTTACCGTCTCTCTCAGCGATTCTCCTAACCCGCACGTCTGTGGGGGCTACTAGGTATATTCTGAGAAGCGCTAAGTCCTTGAGAATCCATCCAGCTATGTGCGCGTCTATAACCACGCATCCTTTATTAGCCTCTTCAACCGTCATCTCGTCGATCCTCCTATCTATCAATGGATCAGCTTCAGCGATCCTCGACAACTCGCTTAACGTCAACCCCTTCTGAGTAGCGAGACTTCTAAACATCCCCCCGGCTGAGACAAGCCTTAAACTGAAATACTCGGAGAGCCTCCTGGCCAGCGTTGATTTCCCGCTTCCAGGCATCCCGCTAACGGTGATGACTACGCTACAAAGGCTCTTGTCCGTCAACAAAATCTCCTCTACGAACTCCTTACCACCAGTTTTAACGCTAGAGATAAGCAAGATGGGCAGAGAACCCCTCCGAAAAGCCTCTCAGGTCTCTTAGATGTTCTAACCCCCTTCCTCAGCACGTTGCTAGATCTGGGAATACCGCCTAACTCACGCCCACACACGCTACACACCACCACATGTGACTTACCCCTTCTATAATACGTTTTAGCATTACCGCCGGGTACTCGTCTCCAGACCCTCTTCAGGGACCTGGACCTAACAGAGGCTCCCATCATTACTATCAACCGTGTAGGTTATCAGAAGCCATATTTAAAGCTTTCAATATTAACCTCTAAGCGCATCCACGCCCGTGATTTTATTATGTATTGTCTGGTAGCCGATGATCGTCGCAAGGAAGATGAGGAGCTCGCTTATGCTCCCTCCAGGGCTCGAGACTACGGGCAGGCTCAGCGGGGATGGTATAGGCTTACCCCCACCATACGTTAGTATGAAGAACAAGTACATGTATTCAGAGATCACCATAGCTATAAAAACGCCACCCCACAACGCCAACAGATTCACGATGAAGAAGCTACTGAGCTTCCTCTTCAGCCTGGAGGACCTCTCCTCAAGAATCTTTGCCTTCTTCTCCTGCGGGTTCAGAGCTGCGTACTCCTTCTCAATCACTCTCAACTCCCTGACGACGTCTAGTACTCTCAGTTTACTGATCCCTATCCACCCGACTAAGTACGACCAGGGAAGCATTACAACCAAGACCGTCATGACGTAGAGTAATGTGAGCATCATTAAATCCCCTTGATTATCTCGACCACAGCTCTACCGGCGTTCTCAGCCCTACCTTCTTCATTCTTGATTATGTTTACAGAAGCGCCGACCAGTGTCGCGCTAGCCACGGAGAACATCCTCACTAAACTCATGACCTCCTTAACTACCTCAACATCCGCGTAATCTCTCCTATACCTAGACTGATCCCTGCTCTGCCTCTCCACTACGGATGTGGGGTCCGCCTCCACGACTACTATGGTGTCAGGTCTCAACTCCTTAATGACGTACTCTGGGAGGCCTGGCCAGAAGCCTGTAGCGGTTTTTATGGTCGCGTGTGTGTCTATAAAAACAACCACGTCCTTACCGGGGTGCTTAGCTGGAAGTCCCTCGATATAGTTCCTTAATTCCCTGGCTACCGTACCCTGAATATCTCTCTGCTCGCTTAAAGGAAGCCTCCGTATCTCGTCCCTGCTTGCCACGATACCTCTGTCGATCACGTACCTAAGCATGAAGTCCCCGTAGTTCAGTGTCTCGACGGCGTAGCCCTCGCTCTCCAGAGCCCTCTTCGCGTGTGAAAGAACCGTTGACTTACCGACGCCAGCTACCCCGACCACGATAACGGTCTTCAAGCCTTGACCCATGTCACTCACCTAATATCTTCTTGAGAAGTGGGTATGCCTCAAGCGCTCTCTCATAAGTTATCTGAGCGTAGAACTGCTGAAGTATGCCGACGGCAAGCAGAATGCCCATGCCAGAGCTGTAAACGCCGAAGATATCGGCGACCAAGGTTATCGAGGCGACTATCATCGAGCTGAGCACGGCCAGGGGATATATGTACTTAGAGAGAACCATCTCGAACGCTTTAGGGTTGCTCCTATGCCCGGGTATCAGGAGCCCTGACTTAACTAAGTTCTCAGCCTGGGCTGATGGGTTAAGCCCTGCCACCTCAACCCACATAAGGCCGAACAAAATAGCCAGAGCGATGAGCATAGCCGCGTAGACCCCCACCCTAATCGGATCCACAATCACTTCAAGCATTGAGGATGGTGGGTTTAAGTAGTGGATAGCTATGCTGAAGGCATTAACTAGCCAGGGGATATCGGCTAGGTACGTCGACGTTAGTCTGTAGAATAGTATTAAGTCAGAGAAGAGTATCCCGACGAGCAGTATAGGTATGTTACTGACGTAGAGGAACTGTAGAGGCATCCCGGACTTAACGCCTGGCATCCTGTGAGAAGTTATAGGTATGTTGACCTTCATATCCTGCAAGTACACTATGACGATCACCAGTATGAAGAGAGATATGAGTCCTACTAATGATGGCGCTGTCATGGTTCCGGACGACGTGCTTACGAGACCGAACAACAACCTATCGAGGTTGAGA
>JAWBLQ010000134.1:0-2531 GCA_038830105.1 Zestosphaera sp.
GTAGTTTACTATATATGTACTTATTTTACCTCCTATTAAGAACCCTGCAAGCGTTCTACTGAATATATTGCCTAGGTCCTCAGGAGTCCTCACATCGCCTGACGCTATTAACGCTAATGTGTTGATCCTGATAGCCCTCTCCTGTAGTAAAGTTGATTTAACTGGTTCAGGCTCTCCTAACACGTAACCCCACCCCTCATCCTCTGAGGTCGTGTCCGCTACAATAGCTTCACCGTAGGGATCGTACTGCGGTCTACCAGCTCTGCCAGCCATTTGCTTGAATTCAGCGACTGATATGGGTTTAATAAAGCCTTCGAATCTCCGCGTATATACTACGACCCTTCTAGCGGGGAGGTTTATACCTGCTGAGAGTGTTGGAGTAGCTATGACAGCCCTGAGCATTCTCTCTCTAAACCCTCTCTCCACAATCCTTCTCGAAGCTAGTGAGAGTCCGGCATGATGGTAGGCAAGACCTTTATTAATCACTCTAGTAAGAGATTCGATTTCAGATTTCGGCGCACTTGAGGATTCCAGCTCCGACGTTAGTTCCCCAGCCCCGGGTACGTCCTCTAGATTAAGCATCGCTAATTTCAGGGAGAGCTCCTCAGCCCTCCTCCGCGCCTGCACGAAGATCAGTAATTGGTAGTTCTCGTCGATGGCCTTCTTGTAGCAGTGTTGAGGTAATGTTAACTTTTTAGGTACTTCCTCTAGACGACCGTCTGAAAAGACTATCACCTCCTTCCTAGGTAGGTAGAAACCCTCAATCAACTTAACGGGACGCCAATCACTCACGACAAGTTCTGAGTCTAGCCAATCACTAAGTATTTGAGGTCTGCCTACTGTAGCGGAAAGCCCTACTAACTGCACCTCGTTAAGGAGCGACCTAACGGCAAGCAATTCAACTATCGAACCCCTCTCCTCATCGCCTATCATGTGCAGCTCGTCGATAACAATGACCTTAACGTCGCTTAACCATGAAGGCTTCAGCCTGAAAATCGAGTCCATCCTCTCATACGTAGCTACTATCCAATCATAGCGCCTTAAGTCCTCACCAGGCTCATCGTAATCACCGGTGGTTATGCCCACCTTAACCCCTAGACGCTCCCAAAACCTAAACTCCTCTAACTTCTCCTCGGCTAAGGCCTTCAGCGGAGTTACGTAGACGCCTTTACCACCGTTAACCCAAGAGTTAATAAGCGAGAGCTCTCCTATCAAAGTCTTACCACTAGCTGTTGGGGCTACGACCACTAAAGAAACCCCCTTAAGTAGGCCCTTCCTAATGGCCTCAACTTGAGGCGGTGTAAGCTCGATTATGCCTCTCTCCCTTAGGGCCTTCACCACATCAACAGGGAGTCCTATCATCTCCACATTCAACGATCCTCATCCCCGCTCTGCCGATGTACGGGTTTCTCACCGTCATTTAAACAAGTGTTTCTCGTCGGTGAGGCGGTTAGAACCGCCAGAAATCCCCTGACCTTAACCAGTGCTCCCTCCCTAAGGGGCTCAGGGCTAACCCTCATCCCGATATTCGGGGATAGCAAGCCCTCATCACCCGTCAGACACACGTTACATCATCAAGAAACACTAAAGAACATGAACCTATAAATTTTCATCGCTCCTTGCAAGTGATAAGACCCCTACAGTTGAGAGCTCAAACACCTAAAATTAAAGATAACGTAAAAACTAACGAGGGTTAGAGGGACATCAAGACATGGTGGGAATCGCTTGAGGACCAACGCCGTCGTGATGGGGTATTGGAGAGACATCAAGTACAGTGTACATTCTATCATAGGTGCTGCTGAGGCTCATGAACTCCTTAAGGAGGTTGACTTCTACCTAGTTAAGCTCGACAACGTTCTCAGCGTGATTAAGGAACTAAGGAGTAAATACTCAAGGCTTGCGTACATGCAGTCGCTCCTCACTACGGAGTTGCCTTTAATTCATGAGAGGCTCATACAGATAAACAAGGAACTCTCTAGGTTAGGTGTTACAAGTATTGCGGGAGGACCTCATCCGACAGGAGATCCGTTCGGCACTGTCCTTTCTTTAGGATTCAACTACGCCTTCATCGGTGAGGTGGAGGATGTACTACCCTATGTAATTAGACTGGGGTTAAGTGAGCTGGATCCCTCAAACGTCACCGGCATCTTCTACTTTGACTCCGGCAAGTTCTTCTTCAACGGTAAGGGCTTCACGCGGGATCTAAATAAATATCCTCCATTCTCCCCGGCTTTAGGTTTATTTAACCCTGTGGAACTAACGAGGGGCTGCTTCCATTCTTGTAAGTACTGCCAAGTCAGCTATGCCTATACATCTAGGGTTAGACACAGAAGCGTGGAGAGCGTCTTACAGTGGTGTGGCTTACTTCTTAAGAGAGGTATTAGAGACCTTAGATTTATAACGCCTGATGCACTTTCTTACGGGTGCGAGATTCCTGGTAGGGTATGTGACGCTATCTTCGAGCTCCTCGAAAGGTTAAGTATCTTGAAAAGGAGGGAGAGTGGTAGGCTCTACTTTGGGACCTTCCCCTC